>NZ_BATA01000045.1 GCF_000474235.1 Halarchaeum acidiphilum MH1-52-1 | reverse complement strand
TCCGTCCGCGCCGGTCCATCCGCCATCGATCCGTCCGCCACCGGTCCGTCCGCCACCGGTCCGTCCGCGCCGGCTCGTGCACCGTCGAGACGCCGACGGCGTAGCGTTCATACGCGTCCACACCCACGAGACGGTATGCGCGTCGAGAACTCCTTCATCGCGGCGGACGGCGTCGGCGAGCGCACCGAGCGCTCGCTCTGGGCGGACGGCATCCGCCACTGGGACGACTTCGACCCCGACCACCTCGGCGAGAAGACCGGCCGCGCGGTCTCGACCTATATCGCGGACGCCCGCGAGCGACTGGCCGCGGGCGACGCCGACTTCTTCGCGGAGACGCTCCCGAGCGGCGAACTCTGGCGGGCGTACGAGAACTTCGCCGAGAACGCCTGTTTCTTCGACATCGAAACGACCGGTCTCGACGCCGCGACGAACGACGTGACGACGGTGAGCTTCCATCGCGGCGGCGAGACGACGACGCTCGTCCGCGGACACGATCTCACGGCCGCGTCCCTTCGCGCGGAACTCGACGCCGCCGACCTCCTCGTCTCCTTCAACGGCAAGCGCTTCGACGCGCCGTTCTTGGCGTCCAGCTTCGACCTCGACGTCACCACGCCGCATCTCGACCTCATGTACCCCTGTCGGCGTCTCGACCTCACGGGCGGGCTGAAGGCCATCGAGGGCGAACTCGACGTGGGTCGATCGGGCGTCGAGGACGTCGACGGACGCGAGGCCGTCCGCCTCTGGCGCCGCTACGAGCGGGAGAACGACGAGGCCGCACTCGACCGCCTCGTCGAGTACAACCGCTACGACGCGGAGAACCTCCGGACGCTCGCCGATCGGGTCACCGCGTCGCTCCACGATCGCGCGTTCCCGGACGCGCCGTAGGTGCGAGCGTCGCACGGACACCGTAGCCCTTTCGGCGGTAGCGTCCGTCCGGATCCCATATGGCTGCCCGTCCGCCCGCGAACGACGACACCGACGACGAACCGACGGTCGTGACGTTCGGCATCGCGGCCGTCGAGGAGTTCCTCACGGCCGCGGACCTCACGTACCCGGTCGATCGGCAGACGGTGATCGACGCGACCGGCGACCCGGACGTCCCGATCGACACGGGTGGGCGCACGCTCTCGCTCTCGACGGCCCTCGAACGGACGGATCAGCGCCGCTACGAGTCGCGCCGCGAACTCCTGAACGCCCTCCATCCGGTCTTCGAGGACGCGCGCCAGTCCGGGCCGGGCGGCATCGTCGGCTTCGTGCGCTCGCTCATCCCGTCGTTCTGACGCCGAACCCTTCTTCGTCGCGGGACGCCTCTCCGCGCCCGTGATCGTCGTCGACATCCCCTGTCCGAACTGCGGGCGCGCCGACGCCGTCGAGAAACGCGGACTCGGCACCTATCGGTGTCGCGCGTGCGACCGGGCGTTCGACGCGGACGCGATTCGAGAGCGCGAGCGGGACTCGTGACGGGTGAGCGCTAGTGCGAATCGGTGTCGCGCACGTCCACGACCCGGTCGAACAGCGGCGCGACGGTTCGCGCGACGCCTCGCTCGTCGAGGTGGACGTGACAGCGTCCGTCGTCGTTCGACGCGTGCGAGAGGAACACGTGGAGGAAGCGGAAGAACGCCCGCTCGTCGCCCTCGCCGTCGAGCGGCGGCACCGCGTCCAGACAGACGTGGTGGTCGGGGGCCTCGTCCAGCGTCGCGAGCGTCGCCGTGGCGTCGGAGACGGCGATCCCGAGCTGTGACGGCGTCATCCCGGCGAAGACGCCGTCCTCGTACCAGCCGTCGACGTCGGCGAGCGGCGACTCGTCGAACAGCGCCCGCATCCGATAGTCGGCGTCGATGGCGAGCGAGCGGCACGTCCGTTCGTGGAAGTCGGCGTCGCGGCCGACGAGCAGGACGGCGTCCGGCGGTCCGCCGGGGGGTGGCTGCGCGTCGTCCGTCGGGGATCGGTTCGGGGGGAATGTCACGGCGTTTCCCGTTCTCGATACGGACGCAAAAAGAGCGGGGTGTGTCGGCCTCACGAGTCGCCCGCGCGCGTGGCGAGCCACGCCGCGAGCCGGTCCGGTCCCGCCGTCTCGGCGTGCGAGACGTAGAAGGACGCACAGGCGTTCGCGAGCGTCAGGGCGTCGTCCAGCGCCCACTCGGCCGCGAGCGCGTACGCCAGTCCCGCGCTGAAGCGATCGCCACCGCCCGTGTAACGCCGCGCCTCGACCGCGACGTTCGGACACCGCGTCGTCCCCGTTCCGTCCCGCGCGACGGCCGCACGCGCGCCGTGGAACACCGCGAGGTCGAGCGACGCACGCTCGCGGACCCGCGCGAGTTGAGCCGACACGTCATCGCTCGCTGACGCGCGATCGCCGTTCGTGGGCGAATCGTCATCCGTCCCGGCCGTGTTTTCATCGCTCACAGACATGTCACCGCCGTTCGCGGACGCGTCGTCCGCCACCGCCGCCGCGAGGAACGCGAGTTCGTCGTCGTTGACGCTCAGCGCCACGTCGCGGCCGTCGATCCCGGCGAGGGCGTCGAGGAACGGGCCGACGGCGTCCCGATCGCGAACCGTCACGTCACCGGGATCGACGACCAGCCACCCCCCGCTCTCGTCGGTCCCGTTCGCCGCATCACGCCCGCCGTTCGCGTCACGCTTGCTGTTCCCATCACGTCCGCCGTTCGCGCCACGCTCGCCGTCCGCGCCGTTTCGGCCGCTCCCGCCGCCGGCACCCGCCCGCGCCGCACCGCCCGCGAACGCCCGTACCGCCGCCGTCCCCTCCCGCACCGACGCCCAGTTCGTCCACACGAGCGCGTCGGCATCGAACGGGTCGGCGTCGCCCGCCGCGGCGTCGAGATCGGCGAGTCCCCACTCGGCGATGTCCGGCGACTCCTCCGTGAACATCACCGCGTCGTCGTCGAACTCGAGCACCGCGACGTCCGCCGGTCGGCCCATCGAGCGCGTCGCGAACGGGAGCCCGTCGAAGACCTCGTGATCGAGGTGACCGTAGAGCGTCGTCATCGCACCGAGCGCGTGCGCCTGTCTCGCGGCGTTCACCGACTGCCCGCCGGGTTCCGTGTCCTCGTGATCGACGAGGAAGGACTTCGCGTGTCCGGTGGCGATGCGCCGCCCGAGGCTCCGTCGTGACTCCACGTCGCCCGCGGCGTCCTCGACCGCGTAGCGCCGATCCACGCTCCCGTCCGGCAGGCACGTCACCGAGACGTCCGCCTCGGCCGCGAGCGCGTCCCCGATGTCCTCCATCTCACTCGGCCCGCTCGATGACGGCTTCCGCGGCCTCGACGAACCCGTCCGCGTACGACGCGTCGGTCACGTGATCGGCCGCGGCGAGCGCGTGCTCGTCCGCGTTCGCCACCGCGTAGCTCGTCCCCACCTCCTCGAACATGTGCGCGTCGTTCTTCGAGTCGCCGATCGCCGCGAAATCCGTCACGTCGTAGCCGAGGCGCTCGGCGACGCTCCGGAGCGCCCGACCCTTGCTGATGTCCGTGTCCTTCACGTGGTAGGCGTACCCCGTGTCGACGACTTCGAGTCCTTCTGCCTCCGCGAGGCGTCGGAGGGGATCGACCGGCCGGTCGCGACTCACCGCGACCTCCGTCTCGCGCCAGCGGTTCGTCAGATCGACGCCGCCCCACCCGAGGTCGTACCCCTCGTCGCGATAGGCGTCCGCGACGCGCTGGGCGCCCGCGCGATCGCCGTGGACGACGAGGTCGTCGCCGACGAGCGAGACACCGCCGTTCTCCGCGATCACCGCGCGTTCGATCGCGAGGAAGTGCGCGAGCGCCACGGGGTAGGGGAAGGCCTTCCCGGTGGCGACGACCACCGGCGACGCCCACGCCTGCAAGACGTCGAAGATCTGCGGGTCGATCGCACCCGCCCCGTCCGTCAGCGTGCCGTCGATGTCGACCGCGAGCGGTGGAACCATATCCGGGAGAGGGGGCCGCCCCGGGAAAAACCCCGCGCGACCGGCGGCGCGTCGCTCGCCTCTTCGCGACTCCGTCCAGTCGTCGCGTTGCTCGCGGCTCACGTCGCTCGCCTCTTCGCGATCCCGTTGCTCACCGACCGTCTTCGTGTTTCAACGCCGCCGCGCGGAGTTCCTCGTCGCGCTCCGTCTCGACGTCGAGCGCCGGCACGTCCGTCGGGCGGTTCTCCTCGTCGACCGCGACGTAGACGAAGTACGACTCCGTGGTCTTCTCGCGCTCGCCGGTACGGGGGTCCTCGCCGAACGCCTGCAAGCGGACCTTCAGGCTCGTCGAACCGACCTCGTAGACGTACGAGCGGATGACGACGACGTCGCCGACCGCGACCGGCCGGATGAAGTTCATCCGATCGATGCTCGCGGTCAGACACGACTCGCCCGCGTGGCGCATCGCGCTCATCGCGCCCACCTCGTCCATCCACTTCATCACGTTCCCGCCGTGGACGGCGTCGTAGTTGTTCGCGTGGTTCGGCTGGACGCGATTGCGGTTCTCGATGAACGTCTCGGAGACCGTCGCCATACCCCGTTTGCGCGACGGGGGATCAAAAGCCGGCCGTCGGCGGTCAGATTCGCCACCCGCGCGGCGTGTCGTTCAACCGCTCGCACCCCGACTCGGTGACGGCGACGAGATCCTCGACGCGGACGCCCCACTCCCCCTCGACGTAGATCCCGGGTTCCACGCTGAAGACCATGCCCTCCTCCAACGGCTCGTCGTTCCCGGCGACGATGTAGGGCGCCTCGTGGACGTCGAGTCCGACGCCGTGACCGGTCCGGTGGACGAACGCGTCGCCGTAGCCCGCGGCGTCGACGACGTCGCGCGCGGCCGCGTCGATCTCCCCCGCGGGCACGCCGGGTTCGACGGTCTCGACGGCCGCGCGCTGGGCGTCCACGACGGCCTCGTGCGCCTCGGCGTAGCCCGCGGGCGCCTCGCCGTCGAAGACGACCGTCCGCGTCTGGTCGCTCGGATACCCTCCGATACGCGTCCCGAAATCGAGCGTGACCGGCTCGCCCGCCTCGATCTCCCGATCGCCGGGTTCGTGGTGCGGGTTCGCGGCGTTCGGGCCGGACGCGACGATCGTGGGGAACGACGTCCCGTCTCCGCCGTGGGCGGCGAGGCGATCCTCGACGCGGCGCGCGAGTTCACGCTCGGTCATTCCGACGGCGTCGCGACCCATCTCGCGGACGTCGCGCATCGCCCGATCGGCCGCGCGGCCGGCACGCCGGAGGGCGTCGAGTTCGGCGTCGTCCTTCCGGACGCGAAGGGGGCCGAGCACGTCGTCAGCGAGACCGAAGTCGCAGTCCGGGAGGAGGTCGTCGAGATCGAGGACGAAGCGGGCGTCCATCGCGGGATCGAGCAGCGCCGCGCCGGACTCGATACCGCAGTCGCCGAGGGCGGACGCGACGACGGAGCGGGGATCGTCCGCGTCCCCCCACGTCCGCACGTCCGCGACGGCCGCGTCGTCGCGGGCCCGCGCGCCGTCGAGTTCGGGGACGACGAGGATCGGGTCGCCCCGCGCGGGGACGAACAGGAAGGCGTGTCGCTCGCCGGCGTCCCCGGCGTAGCCGACGAGGTAGGCGGTGTTCGAGCCGGGCGTGAGCGCGAGCGCCGTCGCGCCGCGCTCGCGGAGGCGGGTCTGGGCGTCGCGCGTCCGGCGGTCGTAGGGCGATCGCATACGCGGCGTTTCGGCCGGCGCGGACAAGAAACGACCGGCGCGCGAACCCCCGCCGGGCGGCCGCTCGCGCGCGTCCCACCACGCTTTTGCTCCCCCCAGCCGGACCCCCGGTAATGAGTTCCAGTCTCGGTTCCCGGTTCTTCGACGCGGCCGGCTCCCGCTCGCGGGAGTTCCTCGGCGGCGTCCTCGGTTGTGTCGGCCTCCTGCACTTCGCCGCGTGGGCGACGATCGGCGGCGGCGCGTCCGCGCTCGCCGATCTGGAGACCGGACACCTCTCGCTCGCGGCCGGCGGTCTCGGCGGCTACGCGAGCGCCCACCCCGCGTACGTCCTCGCGTTCGTCGCCGGCATCGCCGTCGTCTGTTCCGCCCGCCAGTGAGCGAGGACGGCAGTTGGCGCGGCGTCCTCGTCGTCGCGCTCTGGCAGGTCGTCGCGAGCCTCTGTTACTACTCGGCCTTCCCCGCGACGGACGCCTTCCAGTCGAGCTTCGGTCTCTCCGGCGTCAAGGTCGGGCTCGTCATCACGACGCTCACGCTCGGCTACACGATCTTCCTCTTCCCCGCGGGCGCGTTCGTCGACGCCTACGGCGACCGGCCGGCGATGGTCGTCGGGCTCGCCGGTCTCGCCGTCGGCGCGTTCGGTGTCTCCCTCGCGAACAGCTATCCGACGCTGCTCGTCGCCGTCTTCGTCCTCGGCGCGGCGTACTCGACCGCGATGCCGTCGACGAACATCGCGGTCGCCGAGCGCGCCCCCCGCGGGTCGTACAACCTCGCCGTCGGGATCAAGCAGGTCGGCGTCACCCTCGGCTCCGCGCTCGCCGCGTTCGTCGTCGCCGGCCTCGCCGCGTACGCCCTCGGCTGGCAGCTCGGCTTCCTCGTCGCCGCGGCCGCCGCGGCCGTCGTCGGCGTCGGCTTCCTCCTCGCCTACGAGGCGCGGGCGGCGCCGGCGACGTGTCGTTCCCCGACGTCGGCGCGCTCTGGGGGAACCGCCCGCTCATGGCGCTCGCCGCGGGCGGCTTCTTCGTCGGCGCCGCGATTTACACCACGACGGGGTACGCCGTCCCCTATCTGGAGGCGGACACGACCGCGACGGCCGCCGTCGCGAGCGTCGTGCTCGGCGTCACTCAGCTCACCGGGAGCGCGGGCCGCATCGGCGCGGGCGCGCTCGCCGACCGCGTCCGCGGGACGGCCGCCACCGCCTCCATCCGCGTCTTCAGCGGCCAGTCCGGCCTCGGCGCGGTCGCGATGGCCGCGATCCCCTTCCTCGCGATGCCGAGCGCCGCCGTCGGCTTCGCGATCCTCGGCGTCGGTCTCCTCGGCGTCACCGGCCTGTATCACGGCGCGCTCGTCGCGCTCGCGGGCGAGGGCGAGTCGGGCGCGGCGACCGCGGCCGGACAGACGACCATCAACCTCGGCGGTCTCGTCGTCCCGCCGGTCTTCGGCTACCTCGCGGACACCGCCGGCTACGCGACGGGGTGGGACCTCCTCGCGGTCTGCATCGCCGTCGGCGTCGGCTGCGCGGTCGTCGCCGGCCGCCTCGCCACGGCCGACTGAGGCGGCGAGAGCGAGGGCGGACGCGGAGACGGGAACGGGGAACGGGAGTGGTCTTTTCCCCGCGCCCGCCGTGCATCGACGCGACGCATGTATCGAACCGGCCACTACGGCGTCTCCCTCATCGTCTACGCGCCCGTGCTCGCCGCCTGCCTCCTCCTCGGTGCGCGCGAACTCGCGCTCGTCGGGGGCGTGGGAATGCTCGCGCTCGCGCCCGTCCCCGACTACGACCAGCGCGTCCCGGGCGTGAGACACCGCGGCGTCACGCACACGCTCGCGTTCGCGGCGTTCACCGGTCTCGCCCTCGGCGTCATCGGCGCTCTCCTGCCCGCCGACGCGATCGCACTCCCGATCCGCGTCGCGTTCGCCGCCGGCATCGGCGTCCTCGGAATCGTCGGTCACCTCGCCGGCGACGTCCTCACGCCCGCGGGCGTCCGACCGCTCTGGCCCGTCTCCTCGCGCGAGTACACGCTCTCGCTCTGGACCGCCGCGAACCCCGTCGCGAACTACGGCCTGCTCGCCGCCGGAATCGGCGTCACCGCCGCGGTGCTCCTCGCGCTCGCCTGAACCCGCGAGACGCGCGACTTTTCCACCTCGACCGCCTCCCTCCGGACGTGACACCGACGACGACGGGGACGTACCGGGTCCGCTCGCGCTCCACCGATGGGGACCTGCGTTGCGTCGACCTCGACGACGGCGAGGCGCTCGACGTCGCCCCCGCGGCGGACCTGCGCCCCGGCTACCGATTCGACGGCACCCTCGCGTGGGACGACGGGACCGCCCGCGTCACGGAGTGCGAGGTCACGGACCGGACGCTGTTCGCCTACGCCGACGGCGTCGCCAACCTCTTCGAGGCCGCGCTCGACGCGTGGGAGGAGGCGCGCCGCGAGAACAGCGGCGTCAACGCCCGCCCGACGTTCGATCAGGGCGGCGACCCGAACGGCGCCGTCTACACCTTCGCCGAGCAGACGGGCGAGCGCGACGTCTACGCCGAACTGCGCGACGGTACCGCGCCGCTCGAACCCCTCCTCGAT
Source organism: Halarchaeum acidiphilum MH1-52-1 (assembly GCF_000474235.1). GTDB lineage: Archaea > Halobacteriota > Halobacteria > Halobacteriales > Halobacteriaceae > Halarchaeum > Halarchaeum acidiphilum. The sequence continues at coordinate 12,926 of NZ_BATA01000045.1, read as the reverse complement.
CGCTTCCGCGACGGCGAATCGGGCTTCGACGCCCCGAACGAGGTCTTCGTCCTCCGCCCCGCGACGCACGGCTTCGTCCTCGTCTACCTCGTCGCCGAGAAGGGCGGCGTCCTCGCCGACACGGTGCGCGACACCTACGGCTGTCCGCGCCCGGACGAACCCTGACTCTCGGCGAGGCGCACGAGATCCGCGAGCGTCCGGTTCACCGGCGCGGGGAGGTCCTGCTCGCTCGCGCGCGAAACGACCGCGCCGTGGAGCGCCTCGACCTCCGTCGCCCGCCCGCGTTCGAGGTCCTGACGCATCGAGGAGGCGTTCGACGCCGTCCGCTCCGCGACGCGGCGCGTCTCCGCCACGGGATCGCCCACGGCCACTCCCTCCGCGCGAGCGACGCGCGCGGCCTCCGAGACGGCCCGCCGGAGGAGCCGTTCGCCCGACTCGCGCTCGACGAGTGCGCCGTTCTCGACCCGCGCGAGCGCCGTCGCCGCGTTGATCCCGACGTTCACGAGCACCTTCCGCCAGACGGCCGTCCGCGGATCGGCGACCACCGCGGTGTCGATCCCGGCAGACGAGAGCGTCGCGGCGAGGCGCTCGACCGGGGCGTCGTTCGGACCGTCCCACCGCCCGAGACGGGTGTTCCCCGTGCCCGCGTGGCGGACGACGCCCGGCTCCTCGACGACCGCGCCGTGGCTCGTCGTCCCCGCGAGCACCCCATCCTCCGGGAGGGCGGCGACGAGCGCCGCCGCGTTCCCGAGACCGTTCTGGAGCGTGGCGACGGTCGCATCAGTGAGCACCGGACGCCACTCCTCGATCGCGTCCGCGGTGTCGGTGCTCTTCACGAAGACGAGCACCGCATCGCAGTCGGGCGCGGACGCGGGGTCGGTGACGACGTCCACGCCGACCGTCGCGCGCGACCCGTCCGGGCGTCCGAGGCGCAGGCCGTCGTCGCGAATCGCCGCCGTGTGCGCGCTCGCGTGCGCGAGCAGCGTCGTCTCCGCACCGCTCGCCGCGAGGCGGCCCGCGAACAGCGACCCCATCGCCCCCGCGCCGAGCACGCCGACGTGCATGCGTGTCGCCTCGCGGCGATGGGGAGTCAACGTTCCGGTGTCGAGACGCGTGCGGGCGGGAAGGTATTTCCCCGCGGACCGACAACGGGGGCACGGATAATGGACGGCGCGCGCGCGGACGACCGGGGCCAGCTCATCCTCATCGCCGGCATCGGCGTCGCCGTCGCGCTCGTCGCGCTCGCGCTCATCCTCAACAGTCTCGTCTTCACGCAGTACCTCGCGACGAAACCCTCACCCGACGGGAGCGAGGCCGTCGCGTACCAGCACGCCGTCGCGGACGGCGTTCGCGGCCTCGTGTCGGAGGCGAACTATCGGGAGTACGACGGGAACGTCTCGGATACCGTCCGAAACGGTACCGGTACCCTGTCCGACCTTCTCGCGCGGCAATACGGTGCACACGGAACGCTCGTGAACGCGACGGTGCGGAGTGTTGAGAACGGGACGAGCATCCATCAAGACGCGCCCCGCCGATTCACGAACGCCTCTGGAAACGGGAACTGGACGCTGTTCGGCGGCGCGGACGGCGTTCGGGGGTTCCGAATGACGATCACGAACGCGAGCGCGGCGAGCGCGGAGCATCCGTTCCGCCTCAACGTGACGCTGGAGGGGGGAATGACCCCGATCGAGATCTATCCGGATACCAACGGATCGGGACTCATCGTCAACGACACCACGGACGAGAACTCCCGGCTCAACAATGTGTCGACCCCAGCGACGATCGACTTCGCGAACGGGAGCGTCAACGGGAGCCATACAGACCAGCTCGACTTCTACGAGAGCGAAAACGTCACGGACGTCGCGGTGGCGAACGGCGAGCGAGCAGTCGGGAAGTACGTCGTCGTGGCGAACCGGTCGGAAGAGGACGTCACTACATCGGACGACTACTACGACACGACCGATCGCTCGCCGTACGCCGTTCCCGCCGTCTACGCGACGACGCTGCACGCCTCGTACGCCGCCCCCGACGTCACGTACGAGACGGATGTCCACGTTTCGCCGAGCGCGTTCGGTGCTGGTCCGGACGGCGAGGACGGGCGATACGGCGTGTTTAGGCCGCCGGGTGACACCGTCTTTCGGTACAACGACGCTCCCACGAATCTCTCTGTGATGAACGCGACCGGAACCGATCCACAGCGGTTCCCGCAGACCGACGTTGAGGCCATCGGCCCGCGCGAGTACGACTTTACGGGCGACGATGTCCTCGACGTTCCGTACGTGGACGACGCTGGGAATCTCTATCTCACTAATGCGAGTGGGTCAACGACGCGGCTCGCGACCGACGTCTTCCAGCCGAAGTCACTGCTCGCCATCGGGTACTGGAATGGGACGGGCCCATCCGTGTTCTACGCCGGGGACAACAAGGTTAACATCTATCGTGTGCAACCGGGCCACGAGCCAACACTGGTCGTTGACAACAGTAACAACGGCGGAGCGAACGGTGCCAGCGGAATCGGCGATGTTGACGGCGATGGAGAGAACGAACTCGTGTTCGTCGGTGGGAGCCAAGAGCAGTATGTCTATGAGCCAGAGGGCGGAAAAGCGGACAAGATCGAGAACGGGCAAGCCGCACAGAATCAGGGGATCGGCGCGTCACAGCCGATCGACTTCAACGGCGACGGCGTCGCACGTGTCCCTCATGTTGACGGGTCGAACAACCTGGATCTCGTCGACACACGGGACGGAACTAACACGAATATCATCTCCGGGGGTGTCGCAAATTCGCCCGTGACGGCCTACGATGTCGATGGCGACGGTTCACTGGAAATCATCTATCTGAACACGAACAGCCACCTGATGTACGTCGACAACGTGACAGGCACACCGATCGGGAAGCCGCTCCTGAACGAGAGTGGCGGGGCAATACTCGGGAGCAAGAAGACCGGCGTCGCCTAACCCTATCCTTCGATCTCGCGGAACGCGTCCTCGAAATCCCCCATCTCCGACAGCGCCGCATCAACGTCGTCCTCCAAGTCCGCCTTCCGGTCCGTGAGCCGCTGGTACTCCTCGCTCTCCCCGCGTTCCTCGGGGGAGAGTTCGGTCTCCAAGGTCGCGACCTTCTCGGAGACCGCGAAGTACTCCTGTACGTCGTCGTCGTAGTCGGCGCGCGCGAGCAGGCGCTCGACGACGTCGATGACGTCCTCCCGGGTGACGGGCTTGACGAGGTACTCGTCGAAGCCCATGTCGACGATGTCGACGTCGGGTTCGACGGCGGTGAGCATCGAGACGCGGACGTCGTGGCCGGCGTCGCGGATGCGTTCGAGGACGTCGCCGCCGGACATATCCGGCATCCGTCGGTCGAGGAGGACGACGTCGACGTCCCCGTCGATGGCCTCAAGCGCGCTCTCGCCGTTGTACGCGGTGCGGACGTCGTAGTCGTCGCGGAGCCAGATCGCGTACGTGTCGGCGAGGTCCTCGTCGTCGTCGACGGCGAGGACCGTCGGCGGGCCGCGCTCGTCGGCGTCGGAGTCGTCAGTTGACATGAGTGGGGGAGGGGGCGTCGTGTTAGGTTCGATATGGTGCCCCGGCAGTATAGTCTTGTGGCCTCCGGGAACAGTCGGGCGAACGCGTTCGCGACGCGTCCGGCCTTCACGCGTCGGCGCGCTCGAACGTCAACTCGAAGACGGCGCCCCGCGGGCCGTTGTCGCGGACGTCGACGTCGCCGCCGTAGCGCTCGATCACCTCGTTCACGAAATAGAGTCCGAAGCCGTCCCCGGGATTCGCGAGGCCCTGCATCCCCTTCTCGAAGACGCGGGTCTTCTCGGCGTCCGGGATCCCCGGCCCGTCGTCGCGGACGACCACGCTCGCCGTCGTCTCCTCGACGGTCGTCGTGACCGTCACCGTCGGGTTCTCGGTGTCGTTGTGCTGGACGGCGTTCGTCAGGACGTTCGCGAACACCTCGCCGAGCAGGTCGTCGGCCGCGACGGTGACGCTCGGGAGGTCGCCCTCGACGGTGACGTCCGCGTTCGAGTAGTCGTCGCGGACGCACTCGGCCTCGCGATCGAGGACCGCTCCGAGCGGCATCGGACGGCGATCGGCGCCGTCGGCGACGACCGCCTTCGTGAACGAGCGCATCGTCTCGACGTGCGAGATCATCTCCGCGACCCGCTCTGACGCCGTGTCGAGGTGGTCGTCGAGTCCGTCCTCGACGTTCCCGTCGAGCATGGCGAGACGACCGCGGACGACGTTCATCCCGTTCAGGAGGTTGTGCCGAAGCATCCGGTTGACGAACTCGAGGCGTTCGCGCTCCGCGCGGATCTCGCGCTGGCGGTCGAGGCGAGCGAGCGTCTCGCCGGCGTGCGTGCCGAGCAGTTCGGCGACGTCCCGATCCCGATCGTCGAAGGAGCCGTCGGGCGCGCCGAGCTGGATGGCCCCCCGGTCCCCCACGGGTATCGTGAGGACCGCCGTTCCATCGTGGTTCGTGATCGTCGCGGTCTCCCCGGCGCGCGCGGCGTCGATCGCGTCGGACGCGGGGACGTCCGCGTCGCCCGTCCCGCGGGTCTCGATCACCTCGCCGTCGACGACGAAACACCCGGTCTCGTGATCGAGCGTCTCCGCCGCCGCGTCCATCACGACGTCACCGACGGCGTCGATCTCGTCGACGGCGGTGAGGTCCGAGACGATCCGGTGGAGGTACTCGACGCGGTTTCGGTCGGCGATCTCCTCGTGGACGCGCTTGCGGCCGGTGATGTCCGTGTAGACTGCGTAGGCCTCGCCGTCGGCGTCGAGGGGGATGAGCCGGAGGAGGAACTCGCGGGGGCCGCCGACGCTCTCGCGGGTGACCTCCGTCTCGAAGGGCTCGCCGTTCCGGACGCGGCGCTCGAACTCGGGGATGCGCGTCCCGTCCGCCGTCTCGGGGACGATGAGGTCGTCGAGCACCCGATCGACGGCGTCGGCCTCCGCGTAGCCGAACGTGTCCTCGAACGCGCCGTTCGCGGCCTTCACGACGGGACCGCGCTCGCAGTAGTCGATGTGGACGACGCAGTCCGTCGTCTTCGCGAACAGGGAGGAGAGATTCCCGCGCTCGGTGGCGACGCGCTCGTGTCGGCGTCCCCGGCGGGCGTCGTAGACGCCGACGAGCAGGCCGAGGACGCTCGCGGCGACGACGGCGTTCGCGGCGGTAGTGTAGGGGTGGACGCGGTGTTCGGTGACGAGCTGGACGCCGAACAGCCAGACGTGGAGGGCGGCCGCGGCGACGAAGGCGGCGAGACACCAGAAGACGACGGTGTTCGCCTCGCCGCGCCGCCACGATCCGGCGACGATCCACCCCGCGGTGGCGAGGAGGGAGAGCGCGCAGATCGCGGGGATGGCGTTCTCGGCGAGGGTCGGGAGCAGCGGCGCGCCGTGAGAGACGACCGCGGCGTAGACGTCGTAGACCGGGACGGCGAGCGTCCCGAGCCCGACGACGCCGAGGACGACCGGACTGAGCCGCCCGAACGCCCGCCGAAACGGTTCCATACGTCCGTCGGGGTTCGCAACGTCCCAAAAGGTTGTGGCATCGGGGGACGGTCTCCGCCGACGTCGGGCGCGCTATCCCTCACTATTTACTCGTATCCGTGGCAATACTCGGATCGTCCGGTGTTTTATAGGGACTACGACGCGGAGGTTCACATCATGGAGTTACACGGACGGAGCGTGCGACAGGACGTCCGCGAGCTGGGCGAACTGCTCGGCGACGCCGCCGGACGACACGCCTCGACCGCGGCGTTCGAGGCCGTCGAGGACGCCCGCACCGCGGCCATCGACTACCGACGCGGAGAGGCCGCGAGCCGGGAAGCGCTGCGGCGCATCGTCGAGGAGAACGACGAAGTCGTCAACGCCTCCGTCGCCCGCGCGTTCACGACCTATTTCGAGCTCGTCAACCTCGCCGAGGAGCGCGAGCGCGTCCGATCGCTCCGCGAGAGCGAGAACGAGGGGACGCTCGCCGACGGACTCCCCGCGGCCGTCGAGACTCTCGCGGACCGGGCGCCGACGCCGACGACGTCGCCGCCGTCCTCGATGCGGTCCGCGTCGTCCCGACGTTCACCGCCCACCCGACCGAGGCCCGTCGGAAGACGGTGAAGGCGACGCTCGTTCGCGTCACCGACCTCCTCGAGGAACTCGATCAGCACCGCCTCACCGCCCGGGAGCAGGCGAACAAGCTCGCGCGCCTCGACGCCCTCGTCGAGAGCCTCTGGACGACCAAACAGGTCCGCGATCGGCGCCCCGAGCCGTTCGACGAGGCCCGCAACGTCCACTGGTATCTCGCGAACGTCATCTTCGAGCAGGTCCCCGCGGTGTACGACCGCCTCGAAGACGCCCTCGATGAGCGCTACGAGGACCCGCCCACCGTCCCCGAGATCCTCGACTTCCGCTCGTGGGCCGGGAGCGACCGCGACGGTAACCCCTTCGTCACCCCCGAAGTCACGACGAAGACCCTCGAACGGCAGCGCGACCTCGTCGTCGAGAACTACCGCGAGACCCTCGACGACATCTCGGGCGTCCTCAGTCAGGACTCCTCGCGGATGGACCTCTCGTCGGTCGAGGACTCCCTCGACCGGGACGCAGAGCGCGTCCCCTCGCTCGTCTCCGAGACGCGCGAACGCTACCCGGACGAGCCGCTTCGGCAGAAGGTCCTCGTCATGTGGCGCCGCCTCGCACGCATCACGGACGTCCGTCCCGGCGGCTACGACGATCCCGAGGAGTTCCTCGCGGACATCGACGTCGTCGAGGACGCCCTGCGCGCGAACGGCGCGGATCGCATCGCCGACGAGTACCTCGACCCGCTCGAACGGCAGGTCCGCACGTTCCGCTTCCACCTCGCGAGCCTCGACCTCCGCGACCATCAGGAGATGCACACGGGCGCGCTGGAGGAGGCCCTCGAACGCGAGGGCGTCGGTTATGAGAGCATGGACGAGGACGAACGCGTCGACTTCCTCACGGAGGGCATCCTTCAGGAGGAGTCGGTCCTCGACCTCACGGACACCGACGACCTGAGCGACGACGCCGCCCGCGTCCTCTCGCGCTTCGACGCGCTCGGCGACTGGCACGACGAGTACGGCGAGGCCGCGATCGACACCTACTGCATCAGCATGACCGAGCGCCCGAGCCACGTCCTCGAAGTGCTCTTCTTCGCGGATCAGGCCGGCGTCGTCGACCTCCCCGAGCACTGCGGACTCGACGTCGTTCCGCTCCTCGAAACCGAGTCCGCGCTCGGGAACGCCCGCGAGACGATGGAGACCCTCTTCGACAACGACGCCTACGGTGCGGCCGTCGAGGCCCGCGGGAACGTCCAAGAGGTGATGTTGGGGTATTCGGACTCGAGCAAGGAGAACGGCTTCCTCGCCGCGAACTGGGCGCTCAACGAGGCCCAGCGCAAGCTCGCCGCGATCACGGACGACCTCGGCGTCGACCTCCGGCTCTTCCACGGGCGCGGCGGCTCGATCTCGCGCGGCGGCGGCCCGATGAACGAGGCCCTGCTCGCCCTCCCCCCCGAAACGGTCACCGGCGAGGTGAAGTTCACCCAGCAGGGCGAGTCCATCGCGGAGACGTACGGCAACCCCTACATCGCGGAGCGGAACCTCGAACAGATGCTGAACGCCCAGCTCCGCGCGCGCTATGATGCGGTCGATCGGGGCGAGAGCGACGACATCGGCGATCGCGGCGAGACCATCGACTCCGAGTGGATCGAGGCGATGGAGACGATGGCGCCCGCGGCCCGCGAGGCGTACGCCGACCTCCTCGGCACCGAGGGATTCGTCTCCTACTTCGAGCAGGCGACGCCCATCACCGTCATCGAGGAACTCAACATGGGTTCGCGACCCGCGAGTCGCTCCGAGGAGCGCAGCGTCGAGGACCTGCGCGCGATCCCGTGGGTCTTCTCGTGGACGCAGTCGCGATGCATCGTCCCCGGGTGGTTCGGTCTCGGCACCGGGATCGAGGCATACCTCGACGACGGGGGCGACGTCGAGACGCTGCGCGAGATGTACGCCGAGTGGCCGTTCTTCCGGACGACGGTCGACCGGGCGTCGATGGCGCTCGCGCGCACCGAGATGGAGATCGCCGCCGAGTACGCCGACCTCGCCGACGAGGACCTGCGCGAGCGCGTCTTCCCGACCATCGAGACCGAGTACGACCGATCGAGCGGCGTCGTCCTCGACATCATCGAGAGCGACGACCTGATCGAACGCGACTGGCTCGCCGAGAGCCTCGAACGCCGCAACCCCTACGTCGACCCGCTGAACGCCCTGCAAGTGTCGCTCCTCAGGCAGACCCATCGGACCGAGGAAGCGGAGCGGACGCTGCGGCTCACCGTGAAGGGGATCGCGGCCGGGATGAAGAACACGGGGTAGGCGAGACGAGCGAAGCGAGGTCTCGCCGGACGAACGGCGGAGCCGTGAGTTCGGTGAGACCGGAAGAGTGGAGCGCGACGTCCCGCAGAACGGACGCGCGGTCACTCTCGATCGGCACGCCATCTCGAACTCGCCTCGCTCGAGGAACGTCGAAACCGAGACGCCGGCGCGATTCTGGGCGTTCGCGATCGATCAGCGTTCGGCCGCGGCCCGTCGGCGGTTGCGTCGTCCCGGACTAGCCGCCGAATCCGCTCGCGCACGGCGAGATCGCGGGGGCGACGAGCGACGGACACCCGCCCCCGTGTGTGACCCTCTCCCGCGGTTCTCGGCGGTATCGGGCGGGTTCCGCCGGTCTTAATCCCGTCCCCGCCGTCCACACGGACGAATGCCACCAGCGATACGTGTCGAGGGCTTGGAGAAGGATTACGGCGACGTCCAAGCGCTCGACGGTCTCGACCTCACGGTCCCCGAGGGGTCGTTCTTCGGTCTCCTCGGACCGAACGGCGCGGGGAAGACGACGTTCATCAACGTCCTCGTCGGTCTCGTCCGCAAGACCGGCGGCGAGGCGGCCGTCTTCGGCAACGACGTCGAGGACGACTATCAGGGGGCGCGCGACGCCATCGGTCTCGCCCCGCAGGAGTTCAACGTCGATCGCTTCTTCCCGATCAAGGAGGTACTGGTCCACAAGGCGGGCTATCACGGCGTCCCCGAGTCCGAGGCGAAAGAGCGCGCCGCGGAAGCGCTCAAGCGCGTCGGCATCTACGACAAGCGCGACGTCCGCTTCGACTGGCTTTCCGGAGGTATGAAGCGGCGCTTCATGCTCGCGCGCGCCCTCGTCACCGATCCCGACCTCCTCATCCTCGACGAACCCACCGCGGGCGTCGACGTCGAGCTACGGCACGACCTCTGGGAGGTCATCACCGACCTCAACGACGAGGGGACGACGATCCTCCTCACCACCCACTACATCGAGGAGGCGGAACGCCTCTGCGACGAGGTCGCGATCATCGACTCCGGACGGAAGGTGACGGTCGCGACGCCCGACGAACTCACCGAGAAGGGCAGCGACACCCTCACCGTCTACTGCGAGAGCGCGCTCGACGCCGACGCCGTCCCCGACCTCGACGACGAGCGCATCGAGAGCGTGAGCGTCGACGGCGACGCGATCCGCGTGCGCGCGTCGAGCGCGAGCGAGGTCGCCCCGGCCGTCCTCCGGCAGCTCGAAGCGGAGGGGTACACCCCGATCGACATCGACATCGAGCGCACCTCCCTCGAGGAGGTGTTCGTCGACCTGACGCGCCGCGGCGACGGAAGCGAGGACGACGCGAACGACGGCGGGAACGGGGCGGGCAGTGATGGAGCGAGCGGGGAGAGCGAGACGGACGACGGCGACGAGACGGACGGGCGCGTCGTCGCGGAGGCGAGCCGATGAGTTCGGTGTTCTCGACGGGGACGAAGACGCTCACGAAGCGCGAGATCCTGCGCTTCCTCCGGCGGCCGTGGAACACCTTCCTCCCGCCGTTCATCACGAACGTCCTCTACTTCTCCGTCTTCGGCGTCATCCTCGGCGCGCGCATCCGCGAGATCGACGGCGTCCCCTACATCCAGTTCATCCTCCCCGGTCTCGTCGTGCTGGGCGCGATCGGCAACGCCTTCGAGAACGCGTCGTTCTCGATCTTCCACGGCCGGTGGAACGAGTACATCCACGAACCGCTCACGTCACCGCTCTCCTATCGCTCGATGGTGTTCAGTTACGTCGCGTCGTCGGCGCTCCGCGGCATCATCATCGGCGTGCTCATCGCGCTCATCGGCGCGTTCTTCACGCCCGTCCACTCGCTCGCGCACCCGGTGTACGCCGTCGTCTTCCTCCTCGTGATCGCGACGCTGTTCGCGGGACTCGGCGTCATCGGCGGCCTCGTCGCCGAGGACTTCGACCACCTCACCGTGCTCAATCAGTTCATCCTCCGACCGCTCGTCTTCTTCGGCGGCGTCTTCTACTCCCTCGACGCGCTGAGCGGCGCCGCGCTCACCGCCTCCTACCTCAACCCGATGGTCTACATGGTGAACGGTGTCCGCTACGGCGTCCTCGGCGTCTCCGACATCCCCGTGAACGAGGCGCTCGGCGTTCTCGTCGCCCTCACCGTCGTCGTCCTCGCCCTCGACGTCGCGATGTTCAAGCGCGGCTACGGTCTCACCGATTAGGGCCGGCGCGAACCCGCACGGTCCCCCCCTCTTCTACGCTCACCGCCACGTCGAAGCCGAACGCGCAGAGCAGGTCCGCGTGCGTTTCGAGGTGGGCGCTCCGCCGAGGTGCGACGTACTCGCCGCCAGCGAGCGCCGCGAACGGGAGGAGCTGATCGGCGAGGTGGGCGTCGACGCTCGCCGCCGACTCGTCGAACGCCTCGAAGGCCGCGAGTGCCTCTTCAGCGACGTCCTCGGCGGGCGTGCCGCGCTCTCCGAGCGCGGAGAAGCCGGCGCGCGCCTCAACGTAGTCGGCGGCGAGCGTTATGACGGAACCGGGCGACGTCGTCTCGACGTAGGTGACCGACGCTTCAACGGGGGCGTCCCGTTCGCCGAGCGACTCGCGCGCCGCGTCCGCCTGCCGCTCCGCGACGTCCGCGTCCGCGAGCGCACCGCTCGCGACCGAGCGCACGTCGATGCCGGAGAGGGAGCCGCGCGCCGGGATCGCGAGCGGGTCGAGTTCGGACGGCCGGAGCGTCAGCGTCGCCTCGCCCCCGCCCGCGGGGTAGAAGCCGCGTCGATCGCAGGAGAGGGAGGCGTCGAGACCGTACTCTCGGAGGAGGGGCAGTTTCACGCCGCGGAGGTAGTCGAGCGGCGGCGCCCACCGGACGTCGGTACCGCCCGTCGCCGTCAGTCGGAAGGGCGCGTCGAGGCGGGCCGCGAGCGGGAGGACGGCGTCGAAGACGAGGCAGAGGCTACCGGCGGTGTCGATCTCGACGCGTGCCTCGCCACCGGTCACGGCGTCCGGATCGATGGCGACGCGCTCCGAGCCGACGCTCGCGCCGTCGAGGTCCGCGTCGGCGATCGCGGCGAGCGCCTCCAACGCCGCGACGTGCTGGGCCTTCAGGCCGGGCGTTTCGCGGGCGCCGCGGACGTCCGTCACCTCGACGGCGCGGCCGGTCAGGCACGCGAACGCGCCGGCGCTGCGGACGAGCTGGCCGCCGCCGTCTGCACCGGAGATCGAGCGCACGGCTCACCGGTCGCGCGGACGGCTCAAAAACGCGCCGCTACCGCACGCCTTACCGCGCCGGGGAGAGAAGGGTCGGTATGCCCGAAGCCGACTTCGACGAGCGCGCGTGGCGCGAGCGCGTCGCCGAGTACCGCGCGGAGAAGGACGAGTTCCTCGCGGAACACCCGCAGTCGCCGATCCCGCCCGGCGAACGCGAGAGCTTCGACGGTCTCGACTACTACGCGCCCGACCCCGACTATCGCGTCGTCGCGCGCATGCAGGCCGCGAACGACGTCGAGGAGGTCGAACTGGAGACGACGGACGGTCCCTCGCGGACGTACGAGCGCGTCGCGACGCTCGGCTTCACGCTCGCCGACGAGCACCACGTCGTGGCGGCGTACGCCGCGCCCTCGCAGGAGGGGCTGTTCGTCCCGTTCACGGACCCGACGAACGGCGACGCGACGTACGAGAGAGGGCGCTACCTCGAACTCGACGTCGAGACGATCGAGACGGGCGACGACGTCGTCGTGGACTTCAACACCGCGTACAGCCCCTTCTGCGCGTACAACGAGGGGTTCGCGTGCGTCGTGCCGCCGGAAGAGAACCACGTCGGCGTCCCCGTCGAGGCGGGCGAGCGCGCTCGGGAGTGACGACGTCGCCACTCGCGGGCGTCGAAACGGGAGAAAGCGAGAACGGGAGAAAGCGGAGTAGAACGAGAGAGCGACCGCCGTCGAGACCTCAGTTCGCGGTCTCCGCGGCTTCGAGGAGTTCCTGATAGCGGTTGCGGATGGTGACCTCGCTGACGTCCGTCACGTCGCTGACCTCGCTCTGCGTGACCTTCTGATTGGCGAGCAGGCTGGCGGCGTAGATGGCCGCGGCGGCGAGTCCGACCGGCGACTTCCCGCTGGTGACGCCCTGCTCGGCAGCGGTGTCCAGCAGCTCGCGGGCGCGGCGCTCGACCTCGTCGCTGAGGTCGAGTTCGCTGACGAAGCGCGGGACGTAGCTCGCGGGGTCCGCGGGGGCGACTTCGAGGTTGAGTTCGCGGACGATGTAGCGGTACGTCCGCTTGAACTCCATGTCGTCGATGCGCGAGACGGTCGCGACCTCGTCGAGCGAGCGCGGCGTCTGCATCTGCCGGGCGGCGGCGTAGAGGGCGGCGGTGGCGACGCCCTCGATGGAGCGACCGGGGAGGAGGTCCTCGCTGAGCGCGCGACGATAGATGACGGACGCCGTCTCTCGGACCTCCTTCGGGAGACCGAGGGCGCTGCTCATGCGCTCGATCTCGCCGAGCGCCTGCTTGAGGTTCCGCTCCTTGCTGTTGCGGGTGCGGAAGCGCTCGTTCCA
>NZ_BATA01000046.1 GCF_000474235.1 Halarchaeum acidiphilum MH1-52-1 | reverse complement strand
CGTCCTCTGTCAGAAGGGCATCGACGACATGGCCCAGCACTACCTCGCGAAGGAGGGCATCCTCGCCGTCCGCCGCGTGAAGAAGTCCGACATCGAGTTCCTCAAGGAGGTTCTCGGCGCCGCGATCGTCACGGATCTCGACTCCCTCAGCGCCAACGACCTCGGCCGCGGGAGCATCCGCCGCGACGTCGAGGACGAGCTCTTCTACGTCGAGGGCCTCGAAGCCACCGCCCACGGCGTCACGCTCATCCTCCGCGGGAGCACCGACCACGTCGTCGACGAGCTCGAGCGCGGCGTCACCGACGCGCTCGACGTCGCCGCCCAGACCATCTCGGACGGCCGCGTCCTCCCCGGCGGCGGCGCCATCGAGGTCGAGGTCGCCGACCAGCTCCGCAACTACGCGGACTCCGTGTCGGGTCGCGAGCAGCTCGCCGTCGAGGCGTTCGCCGACTCCCTCGAACTCGTCCCGCGCGTCCTCGCCGAGAACGCCGGTCTCGACCCGATCGACACCCTCGTGGACCTCCGCGCCGCGCACGAGTCCGGGAACAACCGCACCGGCCTGAACGTCCTCACGGGCGACCTCGAGAACTCCCTCGACGTGGGCGTCGTCGAGACGGCGCACGCGAAGGAGCAGGCCATCAGCAGCGCCACCGAGGCCGCGAACCTCGTGCTCAAAATCGACGACATCATCTCCGCCGGCGACCTCTCCACCGACAAGGGCGACGAGGAAGGTGGGCCCGGCGGCGCACCCGGCGGCATGGGCGGCATGGGCGGCATGGGCGGCATGATGTAAATTCGGCTTCGGAGAAGCCGAATTTACAGCAACCCACTGAGCTCCGCTCAGTGAGGATGATGTAGGACCTTTTGCAGCGCTCGGCGCGCTCCGCGCGCCATCGCTTGCAAAATCTCCACCATCGCCAGAACGGCTTCGCCGTTCCGCCTATGCAGCGAGATCGTTCGAAAGACGCACAGCGGCTTTCGTGATGACGAGAGCGCTTCGCTCTCTCGAACCACGCACCACGTCTCGCACACGAAAGCCCGTCGCGTTCCCGTCGCGGCCTTTGGCCGCGGTGGTCACGCTCGGGCCGCTCACTCCGTTCGCGCCGGCGGACGGAACGCCATCACTCCCGCACCGTTCGACGACCGTTCGGCCCACTACGTTCTTCTTTCGCTCCGCCGTCAGCGTCGGCTACGTCCGCCGCGCGTGCAGCCAGCGGAGGACGGCTCGGTCGAGGTCGAACGTCGCGGCGAGCAAGTACGCGCCCGCGCAGAAGAGGGCGATCCCGATGGCGAGCGCGAGGACGCCCCACGGCCACGCGCCCCCGGTATCGGTCGCGGCGGCGAGCGCGCCGATGCTGGCGCGGACGAGCGCGATGCCGAGCACGAAGTAGACGAGCTTCCACGCGAGGCGCTTCACCTCCTCGCGGGCGGCCTGCCGGGCGATCGCTTCGACGTCGTCGGAGTCGAAGTCAGGATCGGAGTCGGTGGAGGGCATAGCCGCGGCTACGCGGTGAGTGCTGAAAAAACCGAGTGCGGCTTCGCGGTTACTCCTCGTCGACGTCGAGGTCGAACTGCTCGTTCTCGGCGGCGGCGTTGAGTACGACGCTCGTCGCGGACTCCTTGATGTCCTGATCGCCGAGGAGTTCCTTGATGAGGTAGTTCATGTCGTCGGTGTCGAGGAACTTCCCGACGGCGATGACGTCGTAGTCGCCCGTCACCTCGTAGACGGAGACCATCTGCTTGTGCGCGCGGAGGTGCTCGGCGAGGTCGGGCAGGGCGGTCCCCTCGACCTTCAACTGGAGGATGGCGGTGACGTCGTAGCCGAGCTTATCGTAGTCGACGACCGGGGTGTACCCCTTGATGACGCCCTCGTCCTCCAAATCCTTGAGGTGGTTGGAGATCGTAGTGACGGAGACGTCGAGGTCTTCGGCGAGGCTGCGGAGGCTGGCTCGGCCGTCGCCGAGGAGGGCGTTGATGAGTTGCGCGTCGAGGTTCTCGTAGGTCATATCTCCACAAAGGGACCGGGGGCATTAGAATTTAACGAACGTCCATTTCCCCGAACCCCCAAAAGATTTGCGAGGATCGCAACCGCTTTAGTAGTCCGCGCGTTTGCATCGAACGACGAAACCAATGACGAACGGGAAACCGGTCACTGACGGCGGTCTCAGCGAGACAGAACAGGAAGTGTTGGACGAGATCGAGGAGAAGAACGTTGATTTCCTCCGACTGCAGTTCACGGACATCCTCGGCACCGTGAAGAACGTCTCCGTCCCCGCGGAGCAGGCGGAGAAGGCCTTCACGGACGGCATCTACTTCGACGGCTCCTCCATCGAGGGGTTCGTCCGCATTCAGGAGTCGGACATGCGCCTGAAGCCCGACCCCGAGACGTTCGCGATCCTCCCGTGGCGCAAGCGCGAGGAGACGGCCTCCGCCCGCCTCATCTGCGACGTCATCAACACGTCCACGAACGAGCCGTTCGAGGGCGACCCGCGCCGCGTGCTGAAGGACGTCCTCGAGCGCGCCGAGGAGATGGGCTACACGGTCAACGCCGCGCCGGAGCCCGAGTTCTTCCTCTTCGAGGAGGACGAGAAGGGCCGCGCGACGACGGAACTCTCGGACTTCGGCGGCTACTTCGACCTCGCGCCGAAGGATCCGGCCTCCGACGTCCGCCGCGACATCATCAAGGGTCTCGAATCGATGGACTTCGAAATCGAGGCGTCCCACCACGAGGTCGCGGAGTCGCAGCACGAGATCAACTTCGAGTACGACGACGCGCTCACGACGGCGGACAACGTCGCGACGTTCCGCACCGTCGTCCGCGCGATCGCCGCGGAGCACGACCTGCACGCGACGTTCATGCCGAAGCCGATCGCGGAGATCAACGGCTCGGGCATGCACACGCACTTCTCGCTCTTCGAGGACGGCGAGAACGCGTTCCACGACGAGTCCGATGAGTTCGACCTCTCCGAGACCGCCCACCAGTTCCTCGCGGGCATCCTCGAACACGCCCCCGCGATCACGGCCGTCTCGAACCCGACCGTGAACTCCTACAAGCGCCTCGTCCCGGGCTACGAGGCCCCGGTGTACGTCGCGTGGTCCGACCGGAACCGCTCCGCGCTCATCCGCAAGCCCGCGGCGCGCGTCCCGGCCGCCTCCCGCATCGAGGCGCGCTTCCCCGATCCGTCCTGTAACCCGTACCTCGCGTTCGCCGCGCTCATCTCCGCGGGTCTCGACGGGATCGAGCAGGGTCTCGACGCGCCCGACCCGGTCCGCGAGAACATCTACGAGTTCGACGCCGAGAAGCGCGAGGAGTACGGCATCGACACGCTGCCGGCGAACCTCGGCGAGGCCGTCGACGCCCTTGAGGCGGACGACACCGTCCGCGACACGCTCGGCGACCACATCGCCGAGAAGTTCGTCGAGGCCAAGCGCGAGGAGCACACCGGCTATCGCATTCAGGTCTCCGACTGGGAGAAGGAGCGCTACCTCGAGAAGTTCTAACGGGACACGCCGTTAGCGACTCCGGATCCGTCGACGCACCGACCGGGTGACCGGGACCAGCACGATCCCGGCGCCCGCGATCCCACTCGTTATTGCGACCCCGTACCACGGCAGCGGTGCCTTCAGCGCCGCGATTCCCAGACCGCCGCAGACGACGTACCCGACCAGCAGCCACACCGTCCCGGGTTCCTCGCGGGGACGGTTCGCGACGGCGATCGACCCGAGGAGACTGCCCACGCCGAGGCCGGCGGCGGCGAGCGCCTCGACGGTCGGTCCCGCGAGGATCGGTGCGAGAACGCCGAGCGCGGCGGTGACGGCGTATCCGGGGACGAGACGGCGGCGCGTGAGCGCGAGGACGACGAGGACGAGCGCGGCGCCGACGGCGACGCCGGCGAGCACGTCGACGAGATAGTGGACGCCGAGGAGGAGGCGGATACCGGCGACGAGCGCGACGAGCGCGGCGCCGACGCACCAGCGGACGCGCCGACGCGGGCGACGGAGGAGGGCCGCGGCACCGCCGTAGAGGGCGCTCGCGGCGACGGCGTGGCCGCTCGGGAACCCGTAGCCGTCCGCGGCGACGAGCGCGACGCTCTCGGGCGGTCGGGGGAGCGCGAAGACCGCCTTCGCGCCGACCACGGTGCCGAAGATCGCGAACCCGAGTGCGACGTAGCGCGCGGCGTCGCGTTCACTGAGGAGGTCGGAGCGCGGGCCGAGCCAGTGGACGGTGGCGACGGCGGCGACGACGAACCACGCGTCGCCGAGCTGCGTGAGGAGGGAGAGGAGCGGGACGGCGGCGGACGGAACGACGTCGGTGAGCGCGCGCGTGAGACCGACGCCCCGCACGCTATCGCTTCGAGCGGAGCCAGCCGGCGACCTTTCCGGGGACACCGAGGGCGTTGAGCGAGACGCCGACGAGCACCATGACGGTGTAGAGACCGAGGGTGGAGAAGCCGATGACGAGCATCGCGAGGATGGCCCACCCGCCGTCGAGCCAGTAGAAGGCGCCGAGCGTCATGACGGTGCCGTAGAGCAGGACGAGGTACGGTCCCCACCCGCGAGCGTGGTTCCGACGGACGCGCGAGCGGACGTACCCCTTGAGGTCCGATTCGAGGGCGTCGCGACGCACCGTCTTCTCGTCGAGTTCGCGTTCGAGCGCGTCGACGCGCCGCTGGAGGGCGGTCACGTCGGGAGCGGCCTCGGTGCGGCCGCCGTCCGTCTCGACCCGCCGTTCGTCCGGTTCCGTCTCCGTGTCGTCCGTTCGTCCCGCGAGCACGCCGTTGAGTACCGCCCCGCCCATAATAACAGTCCCGGAGACGTACAGCCACGTCGCCGGCAGGACGGTCCCGCCGAGCACGCCCTAGCTGAGGGGGAAGACGACGGCGTGCGGGCGGTAAGCACGACGGCGTGCGGGCGATAAGCACGACGGCGAGCGCCGACGCTACGAGGGGCCGCCACGAAAAGCGCTCAGGGGGCGACGTCGCGGATCTCGCCCACGGACGCGTCCGTCTCGAACGTCGTACCGCCGTAGTGGGTGCGCGACGCGTCGTGGCCGGCGTCCCGGAGCGCCGCGAGGAACTCGTCCATCCCGACGGCGGGTTCGCTCCAGCGGCCGTAGAGCTTGTGTTGATCGTAGTGCGTCGGCCGGTCGAGTTCGCCGCTGAGGGTATCGAGGAGGTCCGCGGCGCGCTCGCGCGTTCCCATGTCGTCGTCCAAGTGGCGGCGGGTCGCCTCACAGAAGGCGTCGTCGTGGGTCGCGCCGAGCCAGATCGGCCCCGCGGTGAGGAGGTTCGTGCCGTCGCAGTGCGGGCAGGCGTCCGGTCGGTCGGCGCGGAGGCCGCGCTCGTGCTCGCGCCAGAGGCACTCGGGGCAGTGATAGACGTGCCCGAGGGCGTCCACGGCGTCGTTCGCGGCGCTCGCGGAGTGCGTGAGGTCGACGTACGTGCGGACGTAGTGGCGCGTCGCGTGCGTCAACAGGGGCGCGACGCCGACGTCGAAGCGCGCCGCGGAGCGCGCCATCGCGGAGAGGAGGACGCGCACGCCCATCTCGGCGTGGTACTCGGTGTTTCGCGGGGTGGTCTGGTATTTGCGGACGCCGGAGGCGAAGTGCGCGCCGCAGAGCGGGGCGGTGTCCGTCGCGGTGACGCAGACGAGGTCGCGGGCGTTCGCGAACGTCGCGTCGAGGAACGGCGCGGGGGTGCCGAACGGGTCGAGGTCGACGACGTCGTAGGCGTCCTCGGGGTCCCAGAGGACGGCGTTCGCGTCGTCGTGCAGGACGTCGCCCGCGGCGTCGTTGCGCGCGAGGTTCTCGCGGGCGAGGGCGACGGCGGCCGGATCGCGATCGACGAGCGTCGCGTCCCAACCGTCCGCGGCCGCGCGGACCCCGCGGATCCCGGAGGCGCACGTCGCGTCGAGATACGTCTCCGCGCGCGGTTCGCGCTCGCGGTAGGCGCGCAGCGCCGCCACCGTTAGATCGCGGTTCAGCTCCTGCTCCGTGTTGAAGAACACCTCGCCCTCGACGCCCTCGCCGGACTGCTCGGGCACGTCGATCGTCACCGCGCCCTCCGTGACCTCCATGGTTATGCGCACTCCGGGCGGCGCGGCCGTAAAGGGCACGACACGCGGCTCCGGCGAACCACACGCCCTTTACCCGGCCGCCGAGTAACGCTGGTCGTGACGGCCGACGACGGCGACGGAGACTGGCGAGACGCCCTCGGAGCCGCGGGTGAACTCACCCCCGGGATCGTCGCGCGCATCCTCGACGCGCACGGTGATCGCGGCCGCCGCGCCATCGACGCCGTCGGCGAGGGTCGCGTGAAGCAGTACGCCGACTTCACGGTCGTCGTCGGCCACGAGGACGAGTACGTCGTCGAAGGCGGCGGCTGTACCTGTCGGGACAGCCAGTACAACCTCGATCCCGACGATCCCGACCAGCGCTGCTGGCACGTCCTCGCCGTCGAGGTCGCCGAGCGCGTCGGCGCCGTGGACCACCACGACATGTACTACTCCGAGGTCCGAGACTTCCTCTAGCGCGGGGGCTTTTCCCCGTCGGGCGCCTACGTGAGCGTCGATGACCGCTTTCGCGGACGCGACGGAGGCCGACGTGCGCGCGGCCTTCGACGAGCAGGACTACGTCGCAGGCGACGACGTCGTGACGACGGCGCTGCTGGCGCTCCGCCTCGGCAAGCCCCTCCTCGTCGAGGGCGCGCCCGGCGCCGGGAAGACCGAGCTCGCGAAGACGCTCGCTCGCGGCTTCGGTACCGATCTCGTCCGTCTCCAGTGTTACGAGGGATTGAGCGCGGAGAACGCCCTCTACGAGTGGAACTACACGAAGCAGCTGCTCGCCGTCGAGGGCGAGGACGCCAGCGTCGACGGCAACGGCGACCACTCCGTCTTCGACGAGGAGTTCCTCCTCGAACGCCCGCTGCTGCGCGCGCTCGCCGACGCCGACGACGGCGAAAATCCGCCCGTGTTGCTCATTGATGAGGTCGATCGCGCCGACGAGGCCTTCGAGGCGCTCCTCCTCGAAGTGCTCTCGGACTTCCAGATCTCCGTGCCCGAACTCGGAACGGTGTCGGCGGAGCGACCGCCGATCGTCGTCCTCACGTCGAACCGGACGCGCGCGCTCTCGGACGCGCTCAAGCGTCGCTGTCTCTACCTCCACGTCGAGCCGCCGTCGTTCGAGCGCGAACTGGAGATCGTCGAGCGGAAGTCCGCGCTCGATACCGACGTCGCCGCGGAGGTCTGCGGCGTCGTGCAGGCGCTCCGCGAGCGCGCGCTCCGCAAGCGGCCGGGCGTCGCGGAGACGCTCGATTGGGCGGACGCGCTCGCCGCGCTCGGGTCCGAGACCCTCGACGCGACGACGGTCGAGCGGACGCTCGGCTGCCTCCTCAAGGACGCGACGGACGTCGAGGAGATCGACGCGGACGCCATCGAGTCGGCGCTCGCCGACGCGCGCGCCGAGACGCGAACGGCGTGATGGACGATCACCTCCGGCGGGAACTCGTCCGCTTCGCCGCCGCGCTCCGTGAGGGCGGGGTCGCGGTGCCGGGGGACGGCGCGCTCGCGGCCGCCGACGCCCTCGCCGCGCTCGACGACCGGGGACGCGAGGGCGTTCGCGCGGCGCTGCGCGCGACGCTATGCACGCGCCCGGCGGACGAGGGCGCCTTCGACTCGCGCTTCGAGACGTTCTGGGCGCGCGTCCGCGGCGGCGACGCGACGTACGGCGGCGACGACGGAATCCCGACGCTCGACACGGGCGCCGAGGGGGCGGCCGACGCGCCCGGACAGATGATCGTGGACGAGGCCGCCGCGGCGCCCGGCGGGGCCAGCGGGGAGCGGGCGGGCGGCGTCGGTCCGAGCGAGAGCGAGCGCGCGGGCAGCCAGTACAGCGCGGACGGCGCGAGCGAGCCGGTGTCGCTCGGCGGCGTGCGGGGGGACGACGCCATCGACGACGCCGTCGCGACGTTCACCGAGGCCGTCGCGTCCCTCCCCGGTCGCCGCTGGGAGGGCGGCGACGACACGCCCGACGTCCGGCGCGCGCTCCGCCGCGGCGTCGCGACCGGCGGCGTCCCGCTCCCGCTACCGGAACGCGAACGCGAGCGCACCGCGGCGCGCGGAATCGTCTTCGTCGACGTCAGCGGCTCCGTCCTCGACCGCCTCGACCGAGACGCCCTGCTGGGGTTCTGCCACGCGGTCCGTAAGCGGTGGCGGCGAACGCCCATCTACTTCTTCGATACGGCGCTGCGCGACGTCAGCGGGGCGTTCGACGTCCCCGCGCCCGCCGCCGCCGCGGAGGTGCTCGAAGCGACGCGGGTCGAGTGGGGCGGCGGGACGCGGATCGGCGACGCGCTCGCCGCCCTCCACCGCGAGCACCCGGAACGCGTCGGGCGGCGCGACACCGTCGTCGTCGTCAGCGACGGCATCGAGCGCGGCGGCACCGACGTCCTGCGCGAACAGGCCGCGTGGCTCTCACGTCGCGCCGGGCGCGTCCTCTGGCTGAACCCGCTCGCCGCCGACGAACGCTGGACGCCGAGCGCGCCCGGCATGCGCGCCGTCCTCCCCTTCGTGGACGGACTATACGCCTTCGCGGACGCGGCGGACCTCGCCGACGCCGCCGACGACCTCGCGCTCCGCGGCCCGACGCTCCGCGCCGTCGAGGGCGCGGAGGCCTGAGACGGCGAAGCGTCGCCCGGGCGCGTTTCCCGATCCGCCAGATGCGTCGAGTACGGAACGACAGCGGAGCCGACGGGCGGTGCTCTCGACGGCCGCCACGGTCGCGTCGGCCACGCTGTGCGGCTGTCCGCGCGGCGGAGGGCGACCCGCATCCGTGCACGTCGGGAACGAGACTACGACTCCGCGCAGAGGTCGACGTAGTTCCGCAGGATCCGCAGGCCCGTCTCGCCCGACTTCTCGGGGTGGAACTGCGTGCCGAAGACGGTGCCGTCGTCGTTCGCGACGACGGACGCGAAGTCCGCGCCGTAGTCGGTCGTCGCGACGACGTGGTGCTCGTCGTCGGGTTCGGCGTAGTAGGAGTGGACGAAGTAGGCGTACTCGCCCTCGACGCCCTCGACGAGCGGGTGCTCGCGCGCGACGTGCAGTTCGTTCCACCCCATGTGCGGGATCTTCAGGTCCTCGTCGGTGAAGCGGACGTTCGTCCCGGGGATCAGCCCGAGACCCTCGACGTCGCCCTGTCCCTCCCTGTCCGCTTCCTCGCTCGTGTCGAGGAGCATCTGCATGCCGAGGCAGATACCGAACAGCGGCGTGTCGGAGTCCGCGACGTCGCGCAGGGCGTCGCGGAACGGCCCGGCGTTCTCCATGCCGTCGCCGAACGCGCCGACGCCCGGGAGGACGACGCCGTCCGCGTCAGAGAGCGCCTCGGGATCGTCCGAGATCTCGACGGCCGCGCCCGCGCGTTCGAGACCGCGCGTGACGCTCCGGAGGTTCCCGAGACCGTAGTCCACGACGACGACGTCCGCCGTCGTCTCGCGGGTCGCGTGAGTGCTCATACGTGGAGGTCGGCGGCGGCGGGGCAAGACAGTTTCCCCTCCGTATTTTTCATCGTCGGGTTCGCACATGGCGCGAACCGCTCCTCGAAGAACAGGGGTGGAAAGGTCGCTCAGAAGTCCCCGAGGCTCGACTGCCCGCCCTCCGCGCCGACGATCGTTGCGGCTTTCTCGATTGTCGATTCGAACGTCGCCTCCTGCGAGCGGTCGTAGAGCGTCGCCGCCGGATGGACGCAGACGAGGACGTCGAGGCGGGCGTCACCGATCGCGACCGTCTCGACGTCTCCCGCTTCCTTCGTGACGGCGACGTCGCGTTCAAGGAGGTGTTGGGCGGGCACCTTGCCGAGCGCGACGACGACGTCGGGATCGATCGTTTCGAGTTCGCGTTCGAGGTAGGGCCGGCAGTTCGCGAGTTCTTCCGTGCTGGGATCGCGGTTCTCCGGGGGGCGACAGCGCACGCAGTTGGTGATGCGGACGTCTTTTCTTCTGAGGCCGTGGTCGCCGAGGGCGTCGTCGAGGACGTCGCCGCTCCGGCCGACGAAGGGTTCGCCCTGTTCGTCCTCGTTCGCGCCGGGACCTTCGCCGACGAAGACGACGTCCGCGTCGTCGGGACCGACGCCGTTGACGATGCGACTCCGGGAGTCGACGAGAGCGGGACACTGCTCGCACGTCTCGACGCAGAGACCGTCCATGCCCGCGGGATCGCTCATACTCGCCGGTGAACGCCGAGGGCGTTAAGCGTCCGGGTCACGCCGGTAGCGATCGGCGGCGCGCGCGGCCTCGCGGGCGACGCGAAGGGGTTCGGGACGGCCGCCCTCGGGGGTGTACGCCCGGACGACGCGCGCGGGGTCGTCGCAGCCGACGCTCCGGACGTAGACGGTGTCGTCGCCGAGGTCGACGGCGTGACGCTCGGGGAGCGCGCGGTACGCGGCGAGGCGCTCTGCGGCCGCGTCGCCGTCGAACTCGCGGCGGATGGCGTCCGCGAGGCCGGTACTCGCCTCGAAGGAGACGGAGAGGATCGGGCGGTCGGTCGCCTCGTGGAGGCGTTCGAGGTCCACGATGTTGTACCACGCGAGCGCGACGCCCGCGACGAGGACGTATCTGACGTCGGGCCGATCAAGCGCCTCCCAGCAGTCGACGGCGGTGTCGGTGGCCCCGGTCCCGCCAACGGTGCAAGAGGAGAAACGGAAGTCGTCGACGACGCGGTCCGCGCGGACGACGGCACCCGCGAGCGTGCTCCGGCCGGCCTCGCCGACGTATGATTCGGCGAGACCGAGCGCGCGGGTGCCGGTCTTCACTCAGTCGCTCTTGATGTCCTGCAGTTTGTCCAGAAGCTCGTCGTTGCTGGCGTCGATCTCGTACTCGACTTCGCCCTCGTGGGCGTTCTGCTCTGTCTCGACGCCCTCGCCGTCGGCATCGTCGGAGTCGAGTTGCTGACGCTCTTGCTCTGACTCATCGTAGCTTCCGAAACCCATGGGTGTATGTTCCCGATCGATACACTAAAAGGAACCGGATATTTAAAACCCGGGCGTTTACCGATGCACATGCGCGTCGAAAACGTGACCGCGGCGGCGGAATCGTTCACCTGTAACGCCTATCTCGCGCTCGGCGACCGGGACGTCCTCGTGGACGCGGGGGCGATGGCGGGCGTCGCGGACGTCGTCGCCGAGCACACCGACGACCTCGACGCCGTCGTTCTCACCCACCAGCACGGCGATCACGTCGAGGCGCTCGACGAGGTCGTGGAGACCTCCGATCCCGCGGTGTACGCGTACGCGGACCACGCGCTGCGCACGGACGCCCTCGACGACGGCGACGCGGTCGAGATCGGCGACGAGACCTTCGAGGCGGTGTACACGCCGGGCCACGCGGACGACCACCTCGCGTTCGTCTCGGAGACGACGCTGTTCTCGGGCGACGTAGTCGTTCACGACGACGGCGCGTTCGACTACGGGAGCTTCGGGCGGACGGACATGGCCGGGCAGAGTCGAGAAACGCTCATCGAGAGCATCGAACGCCTGCGTGATCGCATGCCGGCGGGCGTCGAGCACATGTACGCGGGCCACGGCGGCACGTACCACGGCGACGTCCGCGACGTCGTCGAGACCGCCCTCGAACGCGCCGAGAAGCGCGAGCCGAAGTATCCCGACGAGTAGCGTCCCGTCACGCCTGCTCGCAGCCGATCACACGCACACGAGCAGAAATGCAGTGTGATGCGCCAACGCAAAGAAATAAGATTAGACGCGTCTAATCCGAGGATAATCAATGTCGAATCGTGCGTTCTCGATCCGCGAACTGGCGGGATACGTCGGGCCGGGCTTTCTCATCTCGGTCGCGTACATGGATCCGGGGAACTGGGCGACGAACATCTCCGGGGGCGCGAAGTACGGCACCGCGCTCCTCTGGGTGATCGTCCTCGCCTCGCTCATGGCGATGGGCATCCAGATCGTCGCCGCGAAGCTCGGCATCGCGACCGGGAAGGGGATCGCCACGCTCTGTCGCGAGCGCCTCCCGAATCCCGTCGTCTACGTCCTCTGGGCCGCCGCCGAACTCGCCATGATCGCCACCGACATGGCGGAGATCATCGGCGCGGCCATCGGCTTCAGCCTCATCTTCGGGATCCCGTTGTGGGCGGGCGCGATCCTCGCAGGCGCGTCCAGTTTCGCGCTCTTGGGCGTTCGCACCGCCTACGCGCGCGGCTTTCGCGCCATCGAATACACCATCATGGGTCTCGTCGGCGTCATCGCGCTCGCGTTCGTCTTCGAGATCGCCCTCGCCAAGCCGACCGCCACGCAGGTCGGGACCGGTCTCGCGCCCACGATTCCGAACGCAGGCGCGCTCTACGTCGCCATCGGCATCCTCGGCGCGACCGTGATGCCCCACTCCATCTACCTCCACCCCTACATCGTACAGGACAGACGCAAACGGCTCATCGCCGCGTCCGGCGACACCGAGGACGTCCACCGGACGCACTTCCGATACGAGTCCGTCGACACGATCGTCGCGCTCAGTGGTGCGATGTTCGTCAACGCCGCGATGCTCGTCGTCGCCGCCGCCGCGCTCACCGGCACCGGCATCAGCACCCTGAACGAGGCGTACGTCACCCTCCACGGGGTCTTCGGGTCGAACGCCAGCCTCGCGTTCGGGATCGCGCTCATCGCCGCCGGTCTCTCCTCCTCGCTCGTCGCGACGATGGCCGGCCAGACCGTCATGGACGGCTTCCTCGACTGGAGCGTCAACGTCTGGATCCGGCGCTCCATCACCCTCGCCCCGAGTCTCGCCGTCGTCATCGCCGGCTTCGACCCGACGAACGTCCTCGTCGCCTCGCAGGTCGCCCTCTCCTTCGAGTTGCCGTTCGCCCTGATCCCGCTCGTCTACTTCACGCGCGAAGAGGGTCTCATGGGACCGTTCGTCAACCGCACGAGCACCACCGCGATCATGGGCGTCATCGTCGCCCTCATCTCCGTGCTCAACGTCTGGCTGCTCTACACGACCGTCGCGGGGTGACGCGGAGGGACGCACGCGGCCGGGGGACGGTACGGTCCGCGACGCACGGACGCGGAACGCGCCGCGTTTCTAAAACCTTAACCGCCTCCGCGCCGATTCCGTAGGTATGTCCGAGCAAACAATCGAGGACCGCCTCCTCGGAAAGCAGATCTGCATGCGCTGTAACGCACGCAACGCCGCGGAAGCCGATCGCTGTCGCAAATGCGGCTACGGGAATCTCCGCCCCAAGGCCCGCGAGCGCCGCGCGACGTAGAACGGCCATTCACTGCGCTCACGTAACCCCGACCATCGGAGGACGCAACGCGTCCTCCTGTGCAGCGAGACGCGCTGCGTCTCGCACGCAAAAGCCCGCGACCCTTCGGCTCGCGGAGACTACTCCTCCCCGCCCGCATCGAGGTACTCCTGTTGCACCGCGACGACCTCCGTCGAGTCCGCGCACGCCGCGTACCGCCGTAGCGGTTCCTCGTTCAGTTCGAGGAAGGTGTGGCCCCAGCGGAATTTGCTCAACACCTCCTCGGCGTGTTCGCGCTCGCCGAGGATGCAGAGCGCGCCCGCGAACGCCTCCGCGGTGTTGAGCTGGAAGGGCGTGCCGTAGTTCACGGGGTTCGCGGCGACGAGGAACGGGAGCGCGCGGTGCTCCCCGGCCAGCTCGAACATCGCGCGCTCCGCCGTCTCCCACGAGCAGTCGAGCGCGACGAGCGTCGAGTGGTCGGCGTCCGCGGGCGAGAGCGCGACCTCCGCGTGGGGGTTGAGTACGATCCCGTACGGCGTCGCGCGATTCGTGCGGTGCAACTCGGCCATGTCGAAGCGCGCGAGCTTTCGCGCCGTGCACTTCTCGGGGTCGTCGTCGCCCTCGTAGCGGACGTGGAGGTCCACGTTACGCGTCGTCGCCCCCGCCGGCGCCGAGCGCGCTCTCGCCGACCTTCTCGTGGCCCTCGATGACGTCCTGCCCGCCCATGTAGGGCTGGAGCGCCTCGGGGACGTCGACGGTGCCGTCCGCGTTCTGGTAGTATTCGAGGACCGCGACGACGATGCGCGGAACGGCGAGCCCGCTGCCGTTCAGCGTGTGGAGGTGCTCCGCGGACTCGTGCGGCTCGGGCCGATACCGGATGCCGGCGCGACGCGCCTGAAACGCCTCGAAGTTCGAGACGGAGGAGACTTCGAGCCACCGCCCGCCCTCCGCGGGACCCTCCGGCATGTCGTCGCCGGGCGCCCACACCTCGATGTCGTACTTCTTCGCCTGCGTGAAACCCAGATCGCCGGTGCACATCTCCAAGATCCGATAGGGGAGTTCGAGACGCTCCAGTACGGACTCGGCCTCGTTCACGAGTCCCTCGAAGCGCTCGTCGCTCTCCTCGGGCCGGACGAAGTTCACCATCTCCACCTTGTTGAACTGGTGGACGCGGACGATACCCCTCGTTTCCGTCCCGTGCTCACCGGCCTCGCGGCGGAAGTTCGGGGAATAAGCCTGATGTTTCAGCGGGAGGTCGTCGCCGAGCAGGATCTCGTCGCGATACATGTTCGTCACGGGGACCTCGGCGGTCGGGAGCAACCAGAGGTCGTCGTCGTCGTAGTCGGCCTCGTTGACGTCGCCGATGCGGTAGGCGTCCTCGACGAACTTGGGGAACTGCCCGGTGCCCTCCATCGACGCCGAGTTCACGGGGATCGGCGGGAACACGTCAGAGTAGCCCTGCTCGCGGTGGACGTCGAGCATGAACTGAACGAGGGCGTGTTCGAGACGCGCGCCCGCGCCCTTCGCGAAGTAGAAGCCGCCGCCGGAGACCTTCGCACCGCGCTCGAAGTCGAGGATGTCGAGGTCCTCGCCGAGGTCGTAGTGCGGCGTCACCTCGTCGGGGAGGTCGCGGAGATCATCGAACCCCTCGCGGCGGCGCTCGACGTTCTCGGACTCGTCTTCGCCGACGGGAACGTCGTCCTGCGGGATCTGCGGGAGCGTCAGCAGGAGGCGTTCGAGTTCGGTTTCGAGTTCGTCCGCGCGCGCCTCGACGTCCGCCAGTTCGTCCTTGAGTGCCTGCGAGCGCTCGATGGCCGCTTGGGCCTCCTCCTCGTTGCCCTCCTGTTTCAGCTGCCCGATCTTCGAGGACACCTCGTTGCGCTCGTGGCGAAGCTCATCGCCCTCTCGCTTGCGTTCGCGCCACTCCTCGTCGACGTCGAGAATCCGATCCAGATCGGCGTCGACGCCCTTCTTCTCGAGGGCGTCGCGCACGGCGTCGGGGTTCTCCCGGACGAACTGCCGGCTGAGCATACTCATGCATTCCCGTCGGCGGGCAAAACGGTGACGGGATGCGCGCGACGGAGATGGGCGCGACGGCCCGCGCGGTGACTGCGCGCTGACTTGGTGACCGCGGTGACTACTGCGCGCTGACTTGGTGACCGCGGTGACTAGGTTTTTCGCGCTCCCGAGCGCACGTGCTGATATGGCACCCGGCGATATGTCGCCCGGCGACGTCGCGACCGTCGAGTCCTGCACGGACGTCCACTACGTCGATACGGGGATGTACGACACGCCCGGCTACGGCGCGGTGTACGTCCTCGACGCGGAGCGCCCCGCCGTGCTCGACACCGGTATCGGAACCCACCACGAGCGCGTGCTCGACGCCCTCGATCGGGTGGGAATCGCCCGTGCGGACCTCGACGCGATCGTCTGCTCGCACGTCCACCTCGATCACGCGGGCGGCGCGGGCCACCTCGCCGAGGCCTGCCCGAACGCCGACGTCTACGTCCACGAGATCGGCGCGCCCCACCTCGTCGATCCGTCGGACCTCGTCGCGGGGACGAAGCGCGCCGTCGGCGACCAGTGGCGCTACTACGTCGATCCCGAACCCGTCCCCGAGGGACGCGTGGTCGAACTCGCGGACGGCGACGAGATCGACCTCGGCGACCGGACGCTCACCGCGCACCACGCGCCCGGACACGCGCCCCATCAGGTCGTCCTCGAAGACGACCGCGACGGGTTCGTCCACGCGGCGGACGCCGCGGGCATCTGGGTGCCGGAACTCGGCGACGTGCGCGAGACCAGCCCGCCGCCGAACTTCGATCTCGACGACTGCCTCGACGACGTGGCGACGATCCGCGATCTCGACCCGGACGTCCTGTTGTACCCGCACTTCGGCCCGGTCTCCGAGGGCGTCGACGCCGTGCTCGACGACTACGCGACGACGCTCACGGAATGGGTCGATCGCGTCCGCGAGAAGCGCGCCGAACTCGACGACGACGAGGCCGTCGAGTCGTACTTCGCCGAGCGGACCGACCTCGATGCGGTCTGGCCCGCGCACAAGGCCGCGGAGGAGGTGGCGATGAACGTCCGGGGCGCCCTCGTCGCGCTCGATCGGGGGAACGCGTGAGCGCCGACTCGACATCGAACGGCGCCGACGGGCGCGCGACGACCGCCGGCATTTATGGCGGATCCCCCAAAACGTCCTACCTGTAGCCGTGTCTGGTTCGTCCCTCATCTCGCTCGTCGCACTCATCCTCGTGCTGGGCGTCCTCTCCCAGCTCGCCGCCGCGCGTCTGCGCGTCCCGAGCGTGCTGTTCCTCATCCTCGCGGGCGTGGTCTTCGGGCCGGTGCTCGGCGTCATCGGCCGCGACACCTTCGGCGGGGCGCTCTCCGGAATCGTCGGCCTGAGCGTCGCCATCATCGTCTTCGAGGGCGCGTTCCACCTGAAACTGGAGAAGCTCCGGGAGGCCCCGCGCGAGAGCCTGCGGCTCGTGACCATCGGGGCCGCGGTGGCGCTCGTCGGAACGGCCGTCCTCGTGCGCGTCCTCCTGCGCCAGCCGTGGGACGTCTCCTTCCTCATCGGCGCGCTCCTCGTCGCGACCGGCCCGACCGTCATCACGCCGATCCTCGAAGTCGTCCCGGTGCGCGATCGGGTCGGGGCGTCGCTCGAGACCGAGGGCGTCGTGAACGACGTGACCGCGGCCGTCCTCGCCGTCGTCGCCTTCGAGGTCGTCACCGCGGAGACCGCGACGACGCGCCAAGTCGTCACCGCGTTCTCCGCGCGCATCGGCGTCGGCGTCGTCGTCGGCCTGCTCGTCGCCGGCGTCGCGTGGGCGATCCTCCGCCGCATCGACCTCTCGCCCGGGAACGCCGTGCAGAACGCCCGACTGGTCGTGCTCGCGTCCGCGCTCGGCGCGTACGCGCTCGCGGAACTCAGCGGTCTCGGTGAGGCGGGGCTTCCCGCGGTCGCGACCGCTGGCATCATCCTCGGGAACGCGGACCTGCCCTACGAGGAGGAGATCGAGACGTTCAAGGGCGACATCACGCTCATCGTGCTCTCCTTCGTCTTCATCGCGCTCGCCTCGCTGCTCTCGCTGAGCGACCTCCTCCGGTTCGGGCTCGCGGGCGTCGCCGTCGCCGTCGGGGCGGCGGTCGTCGTCCGCCCGCTCGGCGTCTTCGTCTCCACGTTCGGCGATCGCTTCACGCTCGCCGAGCGGACGTTCGTCAGCTTCGTCGGGCCGCGCGGGATCATCCCCGCGTCCGTCGCGACGCTGTTCGCCGTACAGTTGCGCTCGGCGGGGATGGAGAGCGCGGCGAACGCGCTCGTCAGCGTCGTCTTCCTCACCATCCTCCTCACGGTCGTCTTCGAGGGCGGCCTCGCGAGACACATCGCGGAATACCTCGACGTCATACCCATGCGTGTCATCATCGTCGGCGGCGGCACCGTCGGTCGCGCGCTCGCGGAGCGCCTCGAAGACCGCGGTGAGAACGTCGTCATCGTCGAAACGGACGAATCGACCATCGAACTCGCGCGCGAACGCGGCTTCACCGTCCACGCCGGCGACGGCACGGACATGGACGTCCTGCGCGCTGCCGGCATCGAAAACGCGAAGATCGTCGTCACCGCGACCGGCGACGACGACGCGAACCTCCTCGTCTCCCAACTCGTC
Organism: Halarchaeum acidiphilum MH1-52-1; assembly: GCF_000474235.1. Lineage (GTDB taxonomy): Archaea > Halobacteriota > Halobacteria > Halobacteriales > Halobacteriaceae > Halarchaeum > Halarchaeum acidiphilum. The sequence continues at coordinate 2,820 of NZ_BATA01000046.1, read as the reverse complement.
GACTCGAAGTTCGACCCGGAGACCATCATCGCGCGCGTCAACAACCCGGACAACGTCGACGCGTTCAGCGAACTCGGCGTCCGCGCCGTCTCCTCCTCGCTCGCGACCGCGTGGAGCATCGACAACCTCATCGAGCGCCCCGCGCTCTCCAACTGGATGACCGAGATCGGACGCAGCGGCGACGTCCAAGAGATCGAGGTCACGGCGGACGACCTCATCGGGCGCACGATCGGCGAACTCGACGAGGCGCTGCCGAACGGCTGTATCATCGCGCTCGTCGGGCGTGACGGGGAGAACTCGGTGCCGAGCGAGGACTTCACCCTCCAATCCGGCGACCACCTCACGTTCCTCGGTCGCAAGGAGGCCGTCCGCGAGGCCATCAACCGCTGCCATCCCGACTCGGTCGCCGGCGCGGACTAGGTGGGATCGACGGGTCGATAGCACCGCGCCCGCTACCCCCGTCCGTGACCGAGACCACGCTCCGCCTCGCGACCGAGGACGACGCGGCGGCGATCCGCCGCGTCTACGCGCCGTACGTCGCGGAGACCCCGATCACGTTCGAACTCTCTCCGCCGTCGCTCGCGGCGATGCGCGAGCGCGTCCGGGAGACGCTCCGAGACTATCCGTGGCTGGTCTGCGAGCGTGACGGCGAAGTGGTCGGCTACGCCACCGCCGGCCCGGTCCGCGAGTACGAGGCCTACCAGTGGTCCGTCGAGACGACCATCTACGTCGCGGACGCCGCGCGCGGTCGCGGGATCGGGAGCGCGCTCTACGAGGCGCTGCTCGCGCTGCTCGCCCACCAGCGATACGTCGTCGCCTACGCCGTCGTGACGCTCCCGAACCCCGCCAGCGTCGCCCTCCACGAGTCGTTCGGCTTCGAGCGCGAGGCGACCTTCGAGGGGACGGGGTACAAGGACGGCGCGTGGCACGACGTCGGCTGGTGGTCGCTCGCGCTCCGCGAGCGCCCCGCCGAACCGACGCCCCCGCTCTCGCTGTCGGCGGCCCGCGACCGCGAGGGGTGGGCGGCGGCGCTCGACGCGGGACGGGGGGCGCTCGACGAGTGAGCGGGCGCCGGGCGCACCGGAGGTCGAAAACCGTTTAGGAGCTACGCCCGACCGAACGGCCATGGACGCGCGTCTCCGCCGGCTCCGCCGCCCGCTCCCCGCCCTCCTCGGGGTCACGGTCCTCGCGCTCGTCGCCCGACTCGTCGCGCTCGGCGCGCGCGTCGCTCATCAGGACGAGGGGCGCGTCGCCGACTGGATCCTCCACTACATGACCGTCGGGCGGTGGCAGTACCGTCCGATCATCCACGGCCCGTTCCTCCCGCACGTCAACGGCGTCGTCTTCTCCGTCCTCGGTGCCAGCGACGTCACGATGCGCCTCGTCACCGCGCTCGGCGGCGGTCTCCTCCCGCTCGCCGCCTACCTCTACCGGGACCGCCTCGGTGACGACGAGGTCGTCGCGTTCGGTCTCCTGCTCGCCGCCAGCCCCGCGCTCCTCTACTACTCGCGGTTCATGCGCAACGACCTGCTCGTCGCCGCCTGCATGGTGACGGCGCTCGGGTTCTGGTCGCGGGCGCACGCGAGCCGACGGGCCCGCTACGTCCTCGCCGGCGCGCTCCCGTTCGCGCTCGCGTTCACGATGAAGGAGAACGCGCTGCTCTACCCCGTCGCGTGGCTCGGCGCGGGCGTCCTCGTCGTCGACAGACACCTCCTCGTCGCCGCGGTGAGCGAGCGCGGTCTCGTGGGGAGCGTCGCCGACACCGTCCGCGAGTGGGTCCGAACGACCGACGTCCGTACCGCCCTCGCGTTCCTCGGCGCGCTCCCGGGCGCCGTCGTCCTCTTCGTCGTCGTGATCGTCGCCTTCTACGCGCCGATCCCGGACGTGTACGGGGTGTTCGGGAGCGCCGGGGCGTTCGTCCACGTCGTCGACGCCGCGACGGTCGAGACGTGGCAGACGTTCGCCGACACGTGGACGACGAAGGGGATGACCGACCACTCGACCGTGACGTTCGTCCGCGGCCTCGCGAAGATCCTCGCGTACACCGCGACGATCACCTGCGTCTTCGCGGTCGTCGGGTTCTGTCGCGAGAGATACGGGCGGGACGGGACGCGGAACGTCGTCGAGTTCTGCTTCTACTGGGGCGCGGCGAGCGTCTTCGGCTACGCGGTCGTGACGGACATCATGGCGGGGTGGCTCGCGACGCACGTCGTCGCGCCGCTCGCGCTCCCCGCCGCGGTCGGTCTCGCGTGGGTCTATCGCGTCGGGAAGCGCGGATACGCGTCGGGCGACGCGATCGCGTTCCGGGTCGCCGCCGTCGTCCTGCTCGTCTCCGCGGCGGGCGTCGGCGGCACCGCCGCCTACACGAGCTACGCCGTCCCGCAGGACGCCGACGCGAACCCGCTCGTGCAGTACGCCCAGCCGGCCGGCCACATGAAGCCGACGCTGCACGAGATCCGCGACGTCTCCCGACAGCACGACGGCATCGACGTGCTGTTCTACGGCGACGAGTTCGCGAACTCGAACGACCTCGACGAGCGCCCGACGCTCGACGTCGGGAGCGGCGGGTATCCGGGATGGTTCGCGCGCCTCCCGCTACCGTGGTACTTCGATCGGTACGGCGCGCGCGTCGGGAGCACGACCGAGCGGGACACGCTCGCGGAGTACGACCCACCCGTCGTCATCGCGCTGAAGGGGCGGGCCGACGACGTCCGCGAGACGCTCGACATGGACGCCTACACCGAGCGGACGTATCAGGGCTATCAGTCCGGGCGCCCGCTCGTCTTCTTCGTGCGCGACGACGCGACGGCGGGTGGGACG
>NZ_BATA01000047.1 GCF_000474235.1 Halarchaeum acidiphilum MH1-52-1 | reverse complement strand
CTTTGTGAGGTACTGAGACTGGTTTCCGGAACTCGAACTCCATCGTCCGAGCGATATAGCTCAAATCACCTCCGATTTTCGTCGGAAGTGTCGCTGTGAGCAATCCTTGGACGACGAGACGTCCCTCGTCGTCAGGCTCGGTGTGAATCGCCTGTTGGTCACCCGAGATCTCGCCGAACTGGCGAACATCCTCTTTCGTAAACGTTCGTTCGAAGGTGTACACTTCATCTTCTTCCGGTGGCGAGGATATCGACATGAGTGCTTCATCTCGAAGTCGAGGCGCACCGATTAAAAGTCACGGCGCGTCAGAGGTCTGTTCTCCAGCGAACGGGGAATGACTCGTCTATACTTACCGATCACCCGGTCCAGCGGGGAACTATTTTAGAATCCCTCTCACGTCAGTCGTTTTGATCGGCCTCTCTGGCTGTGGTTGACGAGGTCCAGACTGCGCTCGAGGGAGAGTCGCCGATGCTCCGAGAGGTTCAGGACGACGGCTTGGCCGTCGACGCGGAAGCCGACGTATTCGACTGCGTCTCGGTGGGACTGACCGGGCGATGCTACTGGTACCGATTCCGAACTTGCTACAGGTACATTCCCGTTCATTCGTTGCTCGCGGGCGGTTCGGTGACCCCCGCACCCCTCTCGGGGGCAATAAACACCACCAGCCCAGAATTATCCTTGAGTTACAACAGATCCGCTGATTTGCTCTACGAGGGTGGAGCTGCTCAGACCATCTCCTGTTGGAGTAATCCCTGTAAACACGGGAGTCCCGAACGTTAACTACCGGGGAAGCATACGTCTATGTATGACAATTACGACTGAGTTTTCCCTCAGTTCACCGTCTCTCCCGCTAGTCAGTATCACTGAGAGACTCCCACCGGACCAAATTGAGTGCGTCCATGGGCTCTGTTTCGAACAGGACGCCCGGATGTTCATCGTCAAAATCGATTCCGAAGTCAACGTTTCAGAAGCCGACTTGGAATCGCTGGACGAAGTCCAAGAGGCGACAACGATCGGCTACGCGGGCGAGGAAACCGTCCACAACCTTACGATAGACCTCGACGACGCGATCTCGGACGTATTCAGTGGGGGCAGTTCCGTAGCGGCCAAACTCGAGCCGACCGTCGTCACACCGGACGGATGGTACGAAAGGAAAGTGTACAAGGACCGTGATGTGTTCATGGAGTCCCGGACCCGCTGTGAGAACTACGGGATTTCGCTCGACCTCATCTCGATGACCTCCACTTCCGCTGCATCGGACGATGCTATCCCGTTTGGGTTGACTGAACGGCAATACGAGGCGCTGACACTCGCGCTCTCTCGTGGCTACTACGAGAGCCCACGACAGACCTCGACTGAGGAGCTCGCTACGGAACTCGGCATCTCACAACCCTCGCTCTCGAGACTCCTCAGGCGGGGTGAGCGTCAGCTACTCTCTTCGGCACTCCAAACACAGGAGCACTTAAACACAGTTTCCAATTAGCACCGTCGCTATCTGGCCGTAGTCCCTCTGATATTGTAGACAGAGACCTACTATGAAGACAGTTGAACTCAACAACGGTGTGGAGATGCCGATTCTCGGATTCGGCACGTATCAAATCGAGGACCTCGACGAGTGCGAACGAAGTGTTTCGGAAGCCCTCGAAACAGGGTATCGACTCATCGATACTGCGGCGTCGTATGAGAACGAGGAGGCGGTCGGGCGGGCAATCGAGAAGAGCGACGTGTCGCGAGACGAGGTGTTCGTTACGTCAAAACTCTGGGTGCAGGACACTGGCTACGAGGCTACGTTGGACGCGTTCGAGCGATCGTTGGACCGACTGGGCCTCGACTACCTCGACCTGTTTCTGATTCATCAGCCCTACGGCGACGTCCACTGTTCGTGGCAGGCTATGGAAGACCTCTACGAGGACGGCAAGATCAGGGCGATCGGGGTCAGCAACTTCCATCCCGACCGGGTGATGGACCTTATGGTCCACAACGACGTCGTGCCGGCAGTAAATCAGATCGAGACGCATCCCTTCTACCAGCGAACCGAGGATGCAGCATTCCTCGAGGAACACGGCATCCAACACGAGTCGTGGGGGCCGTTCGCCGAAGGCAGAACAACATCTTCGAGCACGACGTGCTGACCACGATCGGAGACCGCCACGGCAAATCCGCTGCACAGGTGGTGCTTCGATGGCTCATCCAGCGCGACATTGTAGCGATTCCAAAATCGGTCCACGCCGATCGGATCGCCGAGAACTTCGAGGTCTTCGACTTCGAACTCACCGACGAGGAGATGGAGACGGTCGCTGAACTAAACGAGGGCGAAAGCCAGTTCTTCGACCACCGAGATCCGGAGATGGTGAAGTGGCTGGGGGAAGCTGAGCGCGAGACCTAAGTCTCGATTACGGAGCGATTCCCTTCGGCCAGAACTAAACATGACTGCGGTACGCGTCGGTCACAGATACTTAAACGCGGTATTTCGTTAGCATCACACCCAAGCGATTCACGTCCTTTGTTCAAACCGAGCACGACGATGGAATACACGACTCTTGGTTCGACCGGAATGGAGGTCAGCCGTATTTGTCTCGGCGGGATGAGCTTCGGCGTGAGCGACCTTCACGACTGGACGCTCGACGAGGAGGGCTCGCGCGAGATCATCGAACGCGCGATTGATCTCGGTATCAACTTCTTCGACACGGCCAACGCGTACTCGAACGGGGAGTCCGAGGAGATCATCGGGGACGTTCTCGGGGAGTACGACCGCGATGAACACGTCGTCGCCACGAAATGCTACTTCCCAACCAACCTCTTCTCCGATACAGACGAGCCCCACCCGAACGCGTCGGGACTCTCCCGGAAGACTGTCGAACAGGAACTGGAGAATTCGCTAGACAGACTGGGGATGGATACCATCGACCTCTACCAGATCCACCGGTGGGACTACGAGACACCCATCGAGCAAACGCTGCGTGCCCTTGATGACGCAGTACGACGCGGGAAGGTTCGATACATCGGCGCGTCGTCGATGTGGACTCACCAGTTCGCCGAGGCACTGTACACCAGCGAGCACCTAGATCTTGAACAGTTCGTGACGATGCAGGACCACTACAACCTCGTCTACCGCGAAGGCGAGCGGGAGATGTTCCCCTTCTGCGAGAAAGAAGACATCGGCGTCATCCCGTGGAGTCCGCTCGCACAAGGATACCTCACCCGCCCCCACGAAGAGATGACGGCGACGACCCGCGGCGAAGAGCTCACCGAGACGCACGAGGAATACCGGATGGGCGGCGGACCGGCCGTCAACGAGCGAGTTGAGGAACTCGCTGCGGAGAAGGGGGTGACGATGGCACAGCTCTCGCTGGCGTGGTTACTCCACCAGGACGTCGTCGATGTACCGATCGTCGGCACCACGAGCGTCGAACATCTCGAACAAGCCGTCGAAGCACTCGATATCGACCTGACGGATTCAGAGCTAGAGTACTTGGAAGAACCGTACGAGCCCCTGCCGATTGCTGGGGCTCCTGTCCCTGGGTCGGAAGCCAACTAGCGCCTCGGTGATATGAGGCCGCAGTCACTCCACAATGAGAGAGAATACCCTACGTACTTCGAACGATTCAGAGATCGATAGAACGAGTCGGCGAAAACTGCTAGGGGCAGCTGCAGTGGCAGGAGGTGGATTCCTTGCGGGATGCATAGACCCAAGCGGGTCCGAGACGGAAGAGCAGAATACCCCCTCCCAGACTGCGGATGAGAACGGCGTGTTGATCGTGTTTTTCTCTCGTACGGAAAACACCCAGGCTGTCGCTGAAATCATTCAGCAAGAAGTGGGTGGAGAGCTGTTCGAAGTGTTGCCGGCAGACCCGTACCCCGTCGATTACGACACGCTCGTCTCACAGGTAGACCAAGAAAACGAAGAGGGCTATACACCGCCTCTCCAATGCAACGTGGAGAATATCGAGGCGTATGACACCGTATTTTTCGGTGCCCCGACGTGGGATATGCAGTTGCCACCGCCGATGAAGACCTTTCTGAGTGAACACGATTTGGGCGGGAAGACTGTGGTCCCGTTCAATACGAATGGTGGGTATGGCGTCGGGAGTAGCTTTCAAACGATAGAAGACCGCTGTCCAGATGCCGATGTACGGGAGGGCTTCTCCACGAGGGGTGGGTTGGAGAGAGATGGTGTGTACCTGGCAATCAAAGACGATCGGCGGGAGGAAGTCAGGGCGGAAGTGACTGAGTGGTTACAGAGGATTCAGATGTAACCTCGGCCTTGCCGGTACCGCGGCCGCACCCCTCTCAGAGGTTCAACAAACAGGACGGCGTAGCGTTCGGCAACGTATTTGGCAGTTGCAACGTACTGTCCACATAATTGAGGATGGCTGTACTGGACGATCTCTCGGGGTTCGAGTTTGAGGACGTAATGGAGGACGTGTTCCGGACCCTCGGCTACGAGAACGTCCGCCAGGCCGACCGCACGGCCGACGAGGGTCGCGACGTCATCATGGAGGAGGTCGTCGACGGCACGCGGCGTGCGATCATCGTCGAGTGCAAGCACACGGGGACGGTCGGGCGGCCGGTCGTCCAGAAGCTCCACTCGGCGATCGCGACGTTCGACTTCGACGGCCCCAAACGCGGAATGGTCGTCACGACCGGCCGGTTCACGAACCCTGCTCAGGAGTACGCTGACCGCCTCCAGCAGAACGACGACCCGCACCCAATCGAGCTGCTCGACGGCGAGGACCTCCGGGAGATTGCCAACGAGATCGGCCTCGACCTCTACAACGGTCGCATCGAGATTCTCTGCGACGAGACGCTCCGCCCGTACGACCCGGCCGCCGACGTCGATGCGCCAGTCACGGAGGCGTTCCGCGACATCGAGAACATCGAGGCCGCCGACCTCCCAGACCCACACTCATCGGTGACGTTCCGCCCGGTGGTCGCTGTCACCGCGGACACGAACGCTGTCTTCGAGACGTCGGTGGGCGTCATCCACCGGATCAACGACCGCACGCGGTTCGTCGCCCACGCCGAGCGGGGGCAGCCGCAGGTCGTCGACGAGGACGTCGCGACGCTGGTCACCGAGAACCTTCACGCGACGGTCGACCTCGATACCGAGCAGTTCGCGGAGGTGTTCGATGACGTCGAGGAGCGCCGGTTCGGGCAGACCCAAACCGAGTACAAGGAGTGGGCCGTCGAGCGGCTCCAGCAGCACCACACGACGACGGTGACCTACACCGGCGACAACAACGTCACGTACAACAAGACCTGCGAGCCGAACCGCTCGGACATCTCTGTCCAGTCGATCGAACCAGTGTACCTCCCCGAGGTTCGGCACACTACCGACATCCAGGAGTACACCTACCCCTACGAGTACTACGCGGCAGGCCCGTCGAGAGTGACCGCCGAGGACGGCATCCATCAGTGCGTCCACTGTGACACGAGTGGCGTAACCGAGACGTACACCTACTGTCCGAACTGCGGGGCCATCGCCTGCTCCAGCCACACCAAAACGGAGCGGCTGGAAGGCGAGCCGATCTGTACGGGGTGTGCGGTGACGGAACGGTTCGCGCTGAAGACGAAGTACTTCTACGACGAACAGAATCTCGAGGCGTTCCGCGAGGAGTACGCCGCGATGCCGCTTCACGAGAAGGCGATGGAGAACAAGTGGCTGGCTGGGGGGAGCGTGGTCGCGACGCTGCTGCTCGTCGTCGGACTACTCGTCATCGGCGGCATCATCTGAGCGGGCTAAGCGTTCACGCCGGCTCAGCGACCACCTCTTCGAGCGCGTGCTCAAGCGGGCCGTGGAACTGCCAGCTGGCCCGCTCGAAGGCTCCCTCGGTCGGACCATCCCAGCGCGGGAAGGCGGAGTGACCACTCACCTTGACGGTCCACTCGGACGGCTCCTCGAACGGGTTCCGGGTCGGGAGCTCGACGACGTAGAGGTACTCCTCGTCGCCGTGAATGCCGTCGGCTGGGTTCTCGACGCCGTGTCCGAGCAGGAACATCGGCTGGTCGAGGTGCTCCATATTGTCCGGCTCGAGGAGATCCGCTGGCTGTGTTGCGTCGATTGTTCGATCTGGGTCACCATCCAGATACAGGTCGATCGTCGAGAGCTTGTCGAGGAACACGAACGACGCTGCCGTGTAACCCGGTCCTCGCTCGGCACGGGTCGCGTCGAGAAGTTCCTTCAACTGCGCAAGATCGCGAAGCACGCTCTCCGGGTAGCCATCCGAATGTCGGTACACTTGCGCGACGCGGTCGTTATCGGTTGGTTCGCCGTCCTGGTCCACTCGTTCGACGAATCTGAGTTGACTCCGTGTCGACATCGATCATCGCCGGCACGTGTGCGCCGGCACCCCTCACCGGCGCAAAAACAACTCGCTCCGTTCATTCGGGCGGTGGAAGAGGTTGAATCGGGAGCTGTTCGAGTTGTCTGTGACAGCCCGCACAGACTGTCAGTAAGTTCTGCCGCACGTCGGCATCCTCGAGTCCTTGATCGGAAGCTCCGACAAACTCTGACCGCGGGATTCGATGATGGACGTGAAGATCCATCCCGTATTCGTCCTGATGCCGTTCGCGAGCCATTCCACACCAAACGCACTGTTCATTGTCCCGGCGGATGACCTCTTCGCGCTTGATGTGCCAATTCTCGCCGAACCGCTGCGTGGGTCGGAGGGTCTTTCGCAGCAGGTACTCCTCCAGTATTTGTTGATCACTTGCCCGGAGTGCCGCTTCCCACGATGAGAAGATTCGCCGGATTGGAACAGGCGAACAGGACCCATATTTTCGAACGTCTGTTGTCGTCGGTGGGCGACCCAACCGCTTGTAGAGGGTCCGTAGCTCCTTACAGGCTTCCTCCTCGGTGAAGGGATCCGGTTGGTTTAGCGAGGCTCCAACCGATTGAAGCGCAGCATTCCACGACCCAAATCTCCGCCTGTAGGGTTCGGGGCTGTATTCCCCATGCTCGATCATATCCCGCTTGCGAGGGGTTCGATCCAACTCATCAATCAGGCGTTCGAGTTCCGTCTGAAGTTCGGCTCGGGACAGCGCATCCGGCTGGTTTGAGCCATATCCCGCGGCCTCCAGCGCCTCGTTCCAGCTACCGAACTCCGATAGGTACACCCAGCTACTGAACGTCCCTTCCTCATCCATTTCGGCAGCGGTCGGCGACGAACCAAGTCGGCTTCCGAGACGCCGTAACTCGGCAAGGAGTTCGTCACAGTTCACTTTCCACTGTTTTGTAGGCTGATGACCCGCTTTTCGCAGAGCATCGTTCCAGCTGCCGAATCGATTCTGATACGTCGTTACGCTGTACCTCCCTTGCTGCTTCATATCCTGCTGGCGCGGTGTCCTATCTAGTTTTTCAGTTAGTCGATCAAGTTCCTCCAGTAGCTCTCGGTCTTCGATATTCGCTGTGCTACTGTGCATCGGTTCCAGCCCTGCTTCCTCTACTGCGTCGTTCCAGCTCCCGAACCGGTCTTGATATGTTGATCTCGAATAGGAGCTCAATTCGTCTATTTCACGGAGTGAGGGCGGCCGACCGAGTTGATCCGCAATGGATTGGAGTTCCTCTATGAGTTTCTCAGCGGGAATACGACTCGGACTCATGTTCTCACCGGTGGCGTCACCAATCGCGGACGGATTCACCCATCTTGGTATATGAATATTCAGGACCCGCACTGGCTCGCCGGCACCCCTCACCGGCGCAGAAACGACATCACGAGTTGTCGATATTCGAACTTCGCTATGCGAGATGCGCCACCTCGTTTGGTTCCTCGACGTCATCGAACTCGCCGCGCTTGACAGGGTCCCAGTCCTCACCCGGCTCTGGACTCCACCAGTCGACCTTGTAGGCGCCCGGTGCGCCGAAGATTTTCACGCGGGCCGACCCATCAGGCAGGTCGCGCCGCAGTTTCTCGTCGACGTGGAGGTTCCAGGTCGTGGTTGAATCGAAGCAGGCGAGCACGGCCTCCTCGTAGCCGCGCGTCTCTCGGGATTCCTGGAGTTCGACCTGGGTGTTGCAGTTCTTGCAGAACACCCCCTCGAACGGGATGTGGGTGAAGACCTCCTGCCCGCAGACGGGACACCAGAGGAACTCGAACAGTGCCTCGCTGTGTCGGTCAAGTACTTCGAGACTCATTGGTTGACTCACCCGGTCGTACCGGGCCACCACCTCGTGCCCGGCCGAAAAACAGCGCCCACCGCTCACTCACTCACCGTTCGGCGCCGTAGACGATGCGTGAGGGGGCTTCGTACCCACAGTCGGGGCAGTCGTACCATCGCTGGATTTTCGCCCCGTCTGCTGCCTTCTCGCCGACGCGAACGTCGTTGTTCGGACACTCCAGGCAGCTGAGGTCCGGGGCCGGCCGCTCCCGGAGTTCGTCACGGAACGACGTCGCGTCCTTCGTCTCGTATCCCCGCGACCACACCGGGTAGCCGTCGACGAGAATCACCCCGCGCCACTTGTACCGGTAGGAATCCGGGGCTCGATGCAGGACGGCTCGCGCACCGGTCTCGGCGTTCCGATACGCAAGCGTCGGCGAGCGGCTCTCGCGTCGCCAGTTGGTGATCCTGGGCATTATTCAGAAGTGGACGTCAGCGGGTACGATCCAGAGCTCCTCACTCTCCTCGAGGAGTCGATCCAGCTGTCCACGGTGACGAATGCCGGTTCCGTGTTCGGTGTACAGGAAGATCGTCGGGCCGTCGTACGCACCGACCTGGTGGAAGGCGTGTCGGGCGAGGTCCTCGTCGCGCATGATCTCCTCGTCGGAGAGCTCGTCGATGGCCTCCTTCACCCGGTCGAGATTACGCTCGAATTCCTCCTTCGTCGCCTCCCAGCCACGCTCGAGCAGGTCCTGGCCGTCGTCGGAGTCGACGGGGGCTGCCGTCGGCAACTCCCCCCAACGTGCCTTCCCCGCAACGGACGTGTCCTCCTCGTCGAAGGTCACATAGTAATCGAAGACGGCGCTGGCGTGTGGGTCCGCGCCGACCAGGCGGTCGAACACCGAATTTCCGGTGGCCTGTGCGTCGTCGTGGGTCGATTCTTCTACCAGAGCGTAAATTACCATGTGCATCTCGAACACCTCGAAACGCCGACGCACCGGGAGTGATTGCTCGCTCGCTCCAGCTGCGCCGGCACCCATCGCCGGCGCTCGAAAAACCTGATCTAGCGGTCGATTTTTAGGACTCGTTCGCTCGGTCGACTGTGATGGTTAGATCGCCCGACGCGTAGTCGGCCTCGAAGTCGACCGCGAACGCGTCCGCCTCGTAGGCGGCGTGGTAGGCGCGGTGGCGTTCGAGCGAGCCTGTCGCCTTGAAGTGGAAGAACGCAGCCGACGTGTAGGGCTTACTCTGCGTCTCGATTTGCGTTTCGACTGACGCCGGAAGTGCGATCTGTGGCGTGTCGGTGTCAACACTCGCAGCGAACTCCTTTGCCTCCTTGACGGTCGCCTGCGAATGGGCGGGCGTCTCACCGGTTACCACGTTCATCGGCGTCTCCGTGTCGTCGGTGAACAGGACATCGTGGAAGGTGCGCGTCCCGAGACTGCGTCAGGACCTAACTCGCAATCGTGGAATGGATCGTCGTCTGGATTCTCGGGCATCAAATCACGAGCCCACGGTGGGGCTCAGTCCTTTCTGCCCCAGACAAACCACAACTTGTCTCGATGTAGCGGAGGTAAGTCCCGAAAAAAGAGCGTCCTGCCCGCACTTCCCGCCGCAGAATCAGGCGTCGATGATTCGATCGGGCTCAATCCGGGACAACCGCATCGCGTTCCCGGTGACGCCGAGGCTCATCCCCATATCTCCGACAACGACTGCCAGCGCAACGCTGACCAGGCCCAGCGGCACGCCTAGCGCGAGTAGGAGCTTCACGCCGAGGCTGGCCCAGATGTTTTGCCGGATCACACCGTTGGCCGTATGCGACAGATCGTACAGGTACGGGAGTTTCCCGATGTCGTCGCCCATCAACGCAATATCAGCCGTTTCGAGGGCGGTGTCGGTGCCCGCCGCGCCCATCGCGATGCCGACCTCCGCAGTGGCGAGCGCGGGGGCGTCATTGATGCCGTCGCCGACCATCGCAACCTCCCCGTACTCCGCCTGTAACTCTTCGACTGCGTCGACCTTCTCGTCGGGCAGGAGTTCGGCGCGATACTCATCGACACCGACCTGCTCGGCGATGGCGCGGGCGGTGCCCTCGTTGTCGCCGGTCAGCATCACCACGCGCTCGACGCCCAGCTCGTGCAGGCGTTCGACAGCCCGCTTCGAGGCCGGGCGAACCTCGTCGGCGATGGCGATCGCACCCAGCAGTTCCGACTCCGTCCCGACGATGACGACCGTCTTGCCCTCCCGCTCCAGCGCGGAGAGTGCATTCTCGGCAAACGCCCCGTCGTCGGACTCTGACGACTCTTCCGCTACGACGCCGCCGTCCGTCTCGCGGCGTGCTCGAGCGAGGTCGAAGCCCAGCTCCTCGAAGAGCGCGGGCTTGCCCGCATAGTACGTCTTGCCGTCGATCTCGCCCCGGATGCCCTTCCCCGTGAGGCTCTCGAAACTCGTCGCATCGGGCAGATTACCCACGCCCGTCTCCTCAGCACGGGCGAGAATGGCCGCAGCGATGGGGTGCTCACTGCGACGCTCCAGTCCGGCGGCGCGACGGAGCAGATCGTCCTCCGTGGTGTCACCGACCGGGACGACATCGGTGACGGCGAGTTCGCCCTTCGTGAGCGTCCCCGTCTTGTCGAGCGCGACGGCATCGACTTCGCCCATCGCCTCGAGGTAGTTGCCGCCCTTGATCAGGACGCCGTTCTTCGCGGCGCTCGTAATTCCCGACACCACCGAGACGGGCGTCGAGATGACGAACGCACAGGGACAGGCGATCACCAGCAGGGTGAGCCCCCGGATGAACCACGTCTGCCAGTCGCTCGCGAAGGTGAACCCGTACCCGGCCAGGTCGACCGAGATGGGGTCGGCGATGACCAGCGGCGGGATTGCGGCGGTCAGGATTGCCAGCACGACGACGAGGGGTGTGTAGTAGCCGGAGAAGCGGTCGACGAACTGCTCAGACTCGGTCTTCTTCGCCTGTGCGCCCTGGACCATCTCGATGATGCGCGAGAGCGTCGAATCGCCAGCGGTTGAGGTGACCTCTACCTCGAGGTACCCCTCTTCGTTGATCGCGCCGGCGTAGACCTCATCGCCCGTCTGCTTGTCGACGGGGACGCTCTCGCCCGTGATCGGCGACTGGTCGACTGCACTCTCGCCGTCGATGACCGTTCCGTCGAGCGGAATCTTGTCGCCGGGGCGGACGACGACGGTCTCGCCAACGTCGACCTCCTCGGCGGGAACGGTCACTTCCTCACCATCGCGAAGGACGGTCGCCTCGTCGGGCGAGAGTTCCATCAGCTCGCGCAGGGAGTCCCGTGCCCTGTCCATCGCGTAGTCCTCGAGCAGCTCGGCGATGCTGAATAGGACGGCCAGCGTGGCGGCCTCGACGAAGTAGCCGATACCGGTCGCCGCGATGATCGCCGTCCCCATCAGCAGGTCGATGTCGAGGCTTCGGTTCTTCGCGGAGTAGTACCCGCTACGGACGACGGGGATGCCGCTGGCGGCGACGGCGCCGAGGAACAGGACATCTGCGATGTGGAGCGGGTACTCGAGGACGCTCGCCACCGTGACGTTCTGTCCGGTGAGGAGGAATTCGAAGAGGAGGCCGAGCGTGACGAACGCCGCGCCGAGCCACGTCTTCTTCGCGCGAGGACTCGTCCAGACCTCCGATGGTGGCGCGATGTCGACGCCGTCGGTCGCCTGGTTGTCCTCATCATCGCCCTCAGCGTCCGAGCCCCCGACGACCTCGTAGCCGGCGCCTTCAATCGCCTTGATTACGTCGGCTTCGCTAGTCCGATCAGGGTCGTACGTGACGTTGGCCGTGCCGGTGGTCGGCTGGAGCGTGGCGTCAGTAATGCCGTCGACACGCTGGAGGCTCTTGTCCACCTTTTGGGCGCAAGAGGGACAGTCCATCTCGGGAACGGCGAGGCGGGCGGTCAGCTCACGTCGCTGTCCGCCGCCGCTCGTTTCTCCTGCTGCGTCCGGATTCTCTGTCATTACCTCACGGTAGGAGTGGGAGTTCCATATGTCTTTGTTGGAATATTCCAACTGCGGCCCTCAGTGCGATGCCAGCCGTTCTTCCGCTACCCGCTCGCCGGCGACATGTTGCTTCGCCAAATGTTCTTCCGCCCGACGGAGTCGGTAGGTGAGTGTTGACCGTGGCACGTCGAGATGCTCGGCGAGTTCGCCGACGTCGACCTCGCGGGGTGACTCGTAGTAGCCGTGTTCGACAGCGGCCTGGAGTGCGGCCTCCTGTGCTGGCGGCAGGCCGCTCGGTGTCCCGTCGCCTCCCCCAGCTGATGTCGTCGTATCCGCGGTGCGGAGCATCTCCATCTGGGCGCATTCCCCGACGGCAACCCCGAGGGAATCGAAGAACGCCGCCACATCGCCCTCGTCGGAGTGAATGAGCCGCCACGTGTAGTGGCGGCCCTCGTGACGGGTCTCGAACAGCACACCGTCGCCGAGGTGGTCGCGGGCGATGTGGGGGACTGAGGCACAGGCAGGGGTCCGCTCCCAGTCGGAGTAGAGGATGAGCGTGTCGTCCGTGCGGTCGAGGACACGGGTGGTCTGGGTTGCGCCGCAGTCCTCGGTGGCGAGACAGTCGGCGTAGTAGTCGCTGTTGCGAAACGCGTCCTCGATGGCGTCGAGTGCGTCCGGAGTGCCGGTGGCATGGTCGACTCGCCAGAGCTGGTCGGCAGTGGCGTGCAGCGAGAGTGAACGAACGCGAGCGTCGGGGTGGTCTGCGAGGGCGTCCGCCACCCTGTTGCAGCCGGGCTCGTATTCGAGAGCGAAGACGAGTTCGCGCATACCCCGACTAAGGCCTGCCACGACATAACCCATGGCTTGGGGCGATGTCTACTGGCGGGTATCAGATCACGTCGTCCGGGTCGTGAACCTCCTGCATTCGCTGTGCTTCGGCCGCGTATTGCTCCTGGAGGTCGGGGTCATCGACCATGCCAAGATTGCCGGGTTCAGCATCGACTGCTGCTGTCGTATCTCGGACGTCGGTGAAGGACGTGAGTGCGCGTTCCTTCCGATAGTACTGTTCTCCATCGGGTGTTGCGTAGGTGAGGATGATCAGGTTCTGCTCGTCATCGGAGTACGTCCGTTCGACAAGCCAAACACGAACGTCATCTTCAGACTGATTTGACATACTTAGACGTCCCCCGATATCCACTAAGGGATTGGTGTTACGGCTTGCCGAGACTCGCTGTCTCGAAGGGTGATTCTCCGGTCGGAATGAGCAGCTCCTGTCGGTCTCCGACCCGCTCAGCGAGCTTCCGTTTCAGATACTGTATCGCCGTTGACGGCGTGAAGACGCCCTTATCGAGCATGTCGCCGACGACGTCTTTGAGGGCCGCGAACTGTCCCTGTAGGTGGCCGTCGCCGACCGGCTTGCCGTCGTACCAGCGCACCGTCGCGAGCGCGCCGTTCCCGACGGTCTCTCCCTGTTCGACCGTCTCCGAGTCGTACTGCAGCCCGAACCACAGCGTCCGATAGGCGGTCACCTCGAAGGTGGGTGACACCACGAAGATCGCCTCGTGGTGGAGATAGTCGAGGTGGTCCGCGACGATCTCGTCGAGGGTGAGCCCGGTGGCACGGGGCTTCGGCTTGACGACCGACGACGGACGATCCTCGCCGGCGAGGTAGCCGTCGACGCCATCTGCTTCGAGGCCATCGGCCAGTTCCGCCAGCAGCTGTTTCGCCCACTTCGAGTCGGTGTCGTCGCCACCGAACGGTGTTTCGGCCGAGATTCGGTGCTTGAGCTTCAGGTTCGCTGCGCCCCAATGGCTGTAGTGGAGCGTGTACTGTTCGTCTGTGCGTTCGTACGCAACGAGTGCGCGGTGACCCATCGAGTAATCACCTCACGGGGCGACCGCGACTGGATCGCCCCGCACCCCTCCCGGGGGATGAACAACTCTACTCGTCGATCGGTTCGGGGGAACTGAGGTCCGCGTAGAGGACTTCGCCGTCGCGAACGACGTACCGCTTCGCCAGCACTGGGAAGCGACACTTCGTGAACCCCGCTGTCTGGATGTCGAGTTCCTCGTCAGCTTCGAGGTGGTCGGCAAGTTCTCGCAAGAATTCGTGGGTCACGATGCCGCCTTCGTAGTCCGGGAGGCCGTTCTCGCGCGCCTCGTACACTTCGAAATCGTCGAATCCCCAGATGGTGAGTTCGCCTTGGTCGGTGACCTCCCAGCTGAGCGTTCCAAAGCAGTAGCTCTCACAGAGCTCTCGGACTGCCTGTGGATCCGATACGATCGCGCCGGTTGACGTCGTCGCAGCTTGTAGTGTCGCCATGTCTGGACTCACGGGGAAGTCCCGCACCCCTCTTGGGGGGCGATAAACCGACGCTGGAAGTGCCCCTGGCGTCGACGGCGATGACGATCAGTCGTCTGTTGGGGCGTCTGGTCCGCTCCCGTCCTCTGGTCGCGTGAGTAGGCTCACTTCTTCTAGGCGGTCTCTTGCAGTCTCGACTCGCTCTCGATCCGCGTCGTCCAACCGGTCGACGTCGAGCCGGCTGAGATTGCTGAGCACACGATGCATCCGGTAGCCTTGTTCGACTTGCTGATTCATCGGAAGCGCCTCACCACTCGCCGGCGCAGAAAGACTCCTTACGAGACTGTCGTCGGCGCATCAGCGTCGCCACCAGTGCCCGTCGCGACGCGTTGCCGCCAGGAGGTCACTCTCACACCCGTCGTCCAGCATCGTGTCCGGGCTGTGGGATGCCTCGCCGGTCGGCCGTAGTTCCTCAAAGTCAGAATATCGATCGTACATCGGTTGGCTCATACCTTCTGTCGGTATGGCATTTCAACGTCCGGACGCCTTCGCTCGCATCGACCTCTTGATTATACAAGACAGTACAAACATATATGAGAGTAGGGTGCGAACACCGTCCCAAGAGGTGCCACCCATGACTGAATCCCCGCGAGATGGGGTCCAATCGTGGACTGAGTCGATGAGCGCCCGCGACCGCATTCGGGCGGTCGCCGAGTCACTTCGCGAACCCCGCTCAGTTAACTGGATCAGCGAGCAGGCCGACGCCGCCTGGAGCACGACCAACGAGGAACTTCAGGATCTCGTCGACCAGGGCCAGTTGCGTCGCGTTGAGGCTGGCGAGACCACGCGCTACCAGCCAGACTACACGCGACTGCTCTTCGAGGAGATCCGCACGCTCATCGAGGAAAACACCCGCGAGGAGCTGCGGAGTGAATTGGCCGCGATTACCGAGGAGATCGAGGAGTGGCAGGCAACCTACGACGTCGAGACGTGGGAGGATCTTGAACAGTCGCTCGCCGACGGCGATCTCGCAAGTGCCGAGCTCCGCGAGCGCCGCGACGTCATCGCGTTCTGGCGTGAGAACGAGGAGGATCGTCGCCTCATCAAGCACGCACTGGAACTCTACTCCGACGTCGAAGCCGCCCGCGAGCAGATGACCGACATGGCTGACCGCGCCACGAGCTAATCCTCCTCTTTCACAGAATGATCTTTCTTGCCGGTCGCGATCGCTATACACAGCGGACTCTTCTCCGCGACGTTCACGACCGGTTGACGAGGCAGGCTGGGTGTGAGGACGTGCGCTATCGGCCGTCTCGACGCCGTCCCCGGTACGTTATCGCGGATGTCGATCCGACGACGTTCCTGAGTGACTCCTACGACGCGGCGACCGCACGACTGGAGATTCGCTTCTGGTACCCCGCCGGCGTCGACCATGAATACTACCGCATCAACTGGGTCGAACCGGACCGAAATCTGATGCTCGGCTTCCACCAGGACGCCGACCATCCGGACCTTGGGCCCTGTCACATCCAACTCAACCACGACGACACGCCGGTTGATCGGCATCGCGCATCGGTTCTCGATGCGCATCCACTCGCCGTCCTTGATGACCGACTCCAACAGTTCCCGGCGGCGGTAGAGGCGATTCGCTGGGAGAATGGAGCGCCGTCGCTTCCTACCTGGCCTGTCTAGACAGCGAGTTCATCGAGCGTCTGGTGATGCGTCACGACGCTAAGAATGTTCGGACAGAGAAGTGCAGGTGAACAGAGTAGGTGTCGAGTGTTACAGTGGGGGGGACAGTAGATGTCGAGTGTTACAGTGGGGGGAGGGGGACAGTAGATGTCGAGTGTTAGCGCCGGCGAGAGTAGGCGGGGATGAGGAGAGTGGCGACGTGCTGAGTCCGCTTCGCTGACGGCCTTCTCTCTTTCTTCTTCTAGCTTCTAGACTAGCTAGTAAGTAGTAGTATGTAGATTATATCTTTCGGTTCCGGCAAAGCGCTTGATTCTGGGTTCACACGCCATCTTCGTCGTGGTTACACTCGACATCCTCTCTATCTCTGCCACTTAAAGGAATCTATCACTCGACGCACTCGACACGTGGTTTTAAGTCCCTCCAGTTGGTTGATGTCGCCAATATGGGGATCTTCGACGGCGCGACCGACGGCATCTACCGCGACAAAGACGTCTTGGACGAAGACTACCAACCCGACCAAGTCCTCGAACGCGAAGACGAGATCGCCGACTATCGCGACGCCCTCCTCGACGTCCTCTTCGGCCGCACTCCCGACAACATCTTCCTCTACGGCAAAGCCGGCGTCGGCAAAACAGCTGTCACCAACTTCGTCCTCGGCGAACTCCAAGCCGAAGTCGAAACTCGCGACACCGCCGACCCCATCCACATCTCCCGCGTCAACTGCGACAGCGAAACCACCTACAGCGTCATCCGGGAACTCGCGAACGGACTCCTCCCCGCAACCCACTCCCCCTACGCCGCAAAAGGCTACTCCACTAGCGACCTCTTCGACGAACTCTACACCCAGATGGAGCGCGTCGGCGGCACCCACCTCATCGTCCTCGACGAAGTCGACCACCTCACCGACCCCGACGCACTCCTCTACCAGCTCCCCCGCGCACGCGCAAACGGCTACCTCAACGATGCTCGTGTCGGCATCATCGGCATCTCGAACAACTACACCTTCCGCAACACCCTCTCCTCGAAAGTCAAATCGACCCTCATGGAGACCGAAATCTCCTTCTCGACGTACGACGCCGACGAACTCGTCTCCATCCTTGAACACCGCGCCGACCTCGCCTTCCAACCCGGCGTCTGCGAGGACTCCGCGATAACACTCTGCGCCGCGTACGCCGCGAAAGACGACGCTCCGCCCGTCAAGCAATCGATCTGCTACGCGCCGCCGCAGACGCCGCCTGGAAAGCAGACGACCCCACCATCACCGACGCCCACGTCAAGGATGTCCGCGATGACGTCGACCGCGGCCAACTCCACGACAAGATCAGCGACCAGACAACGAACGCACAGCGCGTCCTCGAAGCCGCCGCACGACTCCAGAACAAACACGGCGAGCCCGCACGCACACGCGAAATCCAGGAGTCCTACCAGCAGCTCGCGCGCTCCTACGGCGACCCTGACCCGAGCACGTCACTCAAGTTCGCACAGCGCCATCTCGACGACCTCGAAATGCTCGGATTCGTCATTAAGAGCGAAGAGAACCGCGGCAAGGGCGGTGGCCGCAGCTATATTTGGGAAGTCGATATGGACCTCGAAACGGTCATCGATGTCCGCGAAGACATTGAGCAGACAAACGCCGCGTAATCGGAATCTCTGACCCCCACGAGAGATGGGGTCAACAGCCGAGAGCCGGCAACAACGGTGTCGTGGAAGCGGGCGAAAGAAGCGGCGCAAAACGAGTTAGAGTCACGCAACTGGAACCCCATGTCAGGACTACGATGTCCAGATTCCCACATCTGAGATAAAGGTCTCCCTCACACGTGAGGCGTGCGACGGACGCCTGTACAGGGGAACTTTACCCGTGCGCAGTTCCGAGTAGTCGATATGCCGTTCGTTGCTGAGTCCGCCGACAACGGCCCTATTGCGCCACCGGAGGCCGAAGCCGGCGAGACGTACACGTGTCCCGAGTGCGATGGCGACCTCAGTATTCGGTCCTCCCACCCCCGAGGCAACATCTTCGTCTCCCGCCATTTCTACCATCTCGGGGGAGACGGCGGGTCGTGTGGCGGAGAGTCCGACCAGCACCGGCGCATGAAGGCCGTCGCGTACTCGAAAGCGGCTGACCGATGGCCAGACGCGACTGTCTCCTACGAAGAACCCGTCGGCGACCGCCAAGCCGACGTCCTCGTCGAGTTCGTAGAGCGCCACCCGAACTACGGTGACGGCGTCGCTATCGAGTGCCAGTATCGGAACGGCGGGAAGGACTATGACGCGACCGAGCATACGTACGCCGACAACGGCTACTCGACGCTCTGGCTCGAAGAGGAGCACTTCGAGCGGAAGGACGTCGACCTTGACGCCGGTGACTGGCGGCTCGGCTGGCCGCTCGCGACGCCGTCGACTGACGAGTGGACGGGCTACCACGGCGTCGTCCGGTGGCTCCAGCAGGATAAGGACGCGCCAGTCGAACTCGAAATCCCGTTTCCTGAAGAGTGCATTGAGGATCTCTTCTCCATAGAGTGGACGCGCGGGCACATCTGGTACAACCGGCGGTATAACGCAGACGAAGGCCGAGTCCACGTCTACGGCCCATCGCCGGCCGACGAAGACGAGCTTCCGGACTGTCCGGAGTGTGAGCGTTATCTCCTCCCGGAGATTGGTGGATTCGAGTGTCCGGATCCATATTGTTCCGGGTGGCTCCCACACCAAGATGTCGACGGTTCAGTGGACAACTACGCGGAGAAGATCGGGATCGCGGAAGAAGAGGACGAAGACGAGGAGAGCGACACACACCCAGGACTGATCTGCTCGGTCTGCAAGACCGACTTGAAGCGCCGAGAGGGCGAGTGGCGATGTCCGAACCCCGATTGCACCAATCCACGCGACCGCGACCGAAAGGACCAGATACACCAAGACACCCCTCGACAGGGGTTCATCCCGACTGTCGACGGCGTCTGCGAGGAGGGTGAGCACCGGATTGAGAGCCAACGGTGTGCGCGCTGTGGGACTTCGACACAGTCACTCGTTGACTGGCACGGCCACACGCTCGGCTAGCCGTGCGGCTCCTATTTGTCAGCCGAGGGCCTTCACCTGAATATTCAGATAGAGCTCGTGTGGGTGTCTGGAAGGCGACTTACCACCGTTTGATCAGTCCATGCGTCCAGTTGACGATGAGCCGATCAAAGCTGGACGGAAGGTCGTGGCTGCGCGCGCAGCGACCCTGTGGAGCGAGCACGGAGCGGTGGGTGGGGCGGCGGGGTCTGGGTCTGGTCCGGCAGAAAAAAGAAAGAGACTGCGGGTCGCCCTACTCCCACCAGGCTTCGCGGTCGGGGAAGAGCATGGTGGTCCAGCCGGTGACCGCGATCGAGACGCGGCCCTGGTACCAGCTCGTGCTTGCACCGCGAATCTGCACGCGCTCACCTTCCTCAACGATCTTCGGATTCGACCGGACCCAGCTGGTGAATTTCGTCTTTCCGCTCTCGTCCTCGATCAGTCCGACTTGCTCAACTGCCGGGTCTGGGGCGTCCCACAGTTGCACGACTGTCCCCTCAACACTCACCTCGCCACGATCGACGTCCCCAACGCGATCGATGGGGATGATCTGTCCGGGTGCAGCCTCAAGGTCGTCTTTCACGTCGAGGACGGCACTGGGGATGTCCGCGCCGTCGCGCACCGCTTGTGCGAGCCGCCGGCTGATCGCCGCCCGCGACCACCCATCGAGCTCGCCCGCCAACCGCCCGGCTTGCTCGTTCACCGCCCCGAGTTCGTCCTGGGAGAGCATCTCGCGAGGATCATTGTCGGGACTCAGCGACTGGTCCACGCTGGCCGCCCGCCGCTCGAACGCCCTGGTCCACGCGGCGCTCCGCTCGCTCGCGACGTCGCGCGCCCGCCGTGCACGGCCCTCCTGCTCGCCCAACTCTGCTTGAGCGCTGATCCGCTCAAGTTCTGCTTCGCGCGCCTTGATGCGTTCTTCCTGTGCGAGCGTCACACCGGGAATCCGCTCCTGACTCGCATCCGCGATTCCGTCCGGGTGGTTCGCGTCCACCTTTGCCTGCGTCTCTTCTTGGACCGTGGCCTGGAACGCCGGCGTCTCCGCCACCACCGTGAAGCCGTCCTCATCAACTGTCTCGCGCTCGCCGCCGCCAAACTGTTCATCCACCGAAACAACCTTCTGACTCGCGTTCTGACTCGACATTGCAGATTACCTCGAAGGCGCTCACGCGCCGACTCGCCGCGATGCTACAACATCGCGGCATTCCTCACACAACGACCGATAGTGACGTCTCTGCGCTCTCGCTCGCGCCTTCGCCTCGCCCC
>NZ_BATA01000048.1 GCF_000474235.1 Halarchaeum acidiphilum MH1-52-1 | reverse complement strand
GCTGACGCCGTTCGCTCCTTGAGGGCGGGGTGGTTCGAGAGAGCTTCGCTCTCTCGTCAGTGTAGGAAGTCTTCGATTTCCTGCTTGCAGTCGGATTTTAGAGGTATCCGACGACATCACCGGAAACGCTCTGCGTTCCGGTTAGCAGTCAGGCGGCGGAACCGCCTGACGACATCACGAAAGGCGCTACGCGCCTTTCGAACGGCTTCCTGATTCAACGACGCGCTTTGCAGACACCGAATTGGTGTCCGTCGGGAGCGCAGTCTCCACAGGCGTTAACGAATCACTCCGCGATTCGTTCACACCCCAGAATCGGAGATTCTGGGGACGCTGTATCCCCACCCTACTCCGCCCCTTCGGTCGCTCCTTGAGGGTGGGGCTTAGCGCCTATTTTCAGCTAAAGCCGTGAGTTTCCGCGCTGCATCTGTATGAGCGTCGATGGAAGGTTCATATATCATATACTGTATCAATGTTGGAAACAATCATATAATTCATATCTTCGAGCTGGCGCTGGGATACGGACGAGAAACGGCTCACATGGGATATACGCCCCAAATCGGATCAGAGTGTGAAATATCGAGGGCGATATCTCCACTCGTTTCTGATACGATAGATGTGGCGTCTCCTATCTGGTCTATCCGATCGGGTTAGACGTCGTCCCAGTAGTCGGGTTCGTTCCCCTCGCGCCACTTGATCGTACAGCCCCGCGAGGGGCGGAACGCCGCGTCGATCGTCTCGCCCGCGAGGACGTCGTCGATGATCTCGCGCATCTCGAAGCCGGGGTCGCCGGACGGCTCGGCGTCGGGGTTCAACGCGTCGTCGAGGCGGCCGTGGTAGACGAGTTCGAAGGCGCCGTCGCGGCGCGCGAAGAGGAACGGGTCGGGCGTGCAGACCGCGCCGTAGGCCGCCGCGACGTCCTGCGATTCGTCGCGGAGGTAGGCGTCGTAGTCGATTCGACCCGAGTCGACCTCTTCGCGCATGCCATCGAAGGAGTCCGCCGGATAGGCGTCCGCGTCGTTCGGGTTGATCCCCACGACCGCCGCCTCGTCGTAGTCGTCCGCGATGGCGTTCAACGCCGGGTGCTTCGCCTTCGCGTACGGACAGTGGTTGCACGTGAAGACGACGAGGAGCGCCTCGGCGTCCGCGAAGTCAGCGGGAGCGTGCGTCTCGCCGTCGACGCCGGGCAGCGAGAAGGACGGCGCTTCGTCGCCCCGTTCGAGCACGCGGGTGGATTCACCAGCCATGGGTGCCCTTCGCACTCGACGTCGAAAAACGTACGTGTTCTCGCCGGCCGTTCAGGGGGCGCGGAAGACGCGGATCGTGTCGCGTTTCGTCGGCTCGCACAGCAGTTCTGCGAGGCCGAGGTCGCCGAAGACGGCCTTCCAGTTCCGGTGATAGAGCGGGAAGTCGTCGTTCACGTAGCTCACCTCGCGATCCTCGCGGCCGCGTCGCGGGCCGTTCCCCTCGTTCTCGGCGGTGACGAGCAGATCCGAGGTGACGCGCGCGAGGTCCTCGAAGACCCACGCGTCGTCCGGGTGGACGTGCTGGAGGGTCTCGACGGAGTAGACGACGTCGAAGGCGTCGTCGTCGAACTCGGGCACGACGTCCTCGATCGCGCCGACGCGGAACGTCCCGGTCTCGGCGAGCGCGGGGAACTCCGCGGCCATCACGTCGAAGGACTCGTCGTTGAGGTCGATGCCCGTCAGGTCCTCGTAGCCGCCGCGGCGGAGGTGTTCGAGGTGGCGTCCCGAGCTACAGCCGACTTCGAGGATCGCCGCGTCCGTCGTGACGTAGTGATCGAGGGCGTCGCGAATCGTCTCGCTCACCTCGTTCGGGCCGAGATGGGCGTAGTAGGTCGGCGAGAACTCGCCCTCGCGCTCCGCCCAATCCGCGCGAACGTCGTCGGGGTCCTCAGGTCTCATACGCCGGGAAGGTGCCGAGCGGGGAAAGGCCCCGCGATCGCTCGCACCCGTCACCGCGCGGGCGACCCGAGAGCGTCGTCGAGGAGGCGCGCGAGCGCCTTCCGCAGGTGCTGATGGAAGGTCGGCCCGGAGACGCCGAGTTCGCTCGCGACGTCCTCGCCCGTCGTCTCGCGGGGCCACTCGAAGTAGCCGTTCACGTAGGCCGTCCGCAGCGCCTGCAACTGCTTGTCCGTCAACACCTCGGAGAGGTCGTGTCGGAGCGCGTTCGCCGCCGCGTCGCCCGCTACCGCGCGCCGACTGAGCTGTGCGGACGGGAGGCGCTCCCGGATCGCGTCCGCGAACGCCCGGACGTCCGCCGAGGAGCGAACTGCGACCGTCGCCGTTCCGCCCGTCGGGGACGCGCGGAGGTGGCGGATCGCCGCGTCGCGGTCGGCGAACGCTCGAACGACCGGCGACTCGGAGACGACGATCGCGAGCACCGCGCCGTCCTCGCTCGCCCGGACGACCTCGACGTCCGCGACCGCGACGCTCGCCGCGCCCGCCGCGACGACCCGCTCGGGATCGCCGGTGACCGACGCGTAGAGGAGCCACCCGCGGTCGTGCGGGGCGACGGCCGACACGTCGAGCGCCAGTCCGGCCCGCTCGGCGAGGGCGAACAGGGGGTCGTCAACCCCGTCGAGCGCGAACCGGAGTTCGAGCGACCGGCCGGAGAGGAGGGTCTCCGTTCGCTCGACGGCGGCGAGCGCGTTCGCGATGTGCGCCGCGAGCTCCTCGAAGACGTCGCGCTCCTCGCCCGCGAACGCGTTGGGTGCGCGCGCGTAGAGTTCGAGGAACCCGTATCGCCGCTCGTTGTGGCGCAGCGGGAGACGGATCGCGCTCCGGAGCCCGCGGCGCATCGCCTCGTCGCGCAACCCCTCGAACGCGGGGTCGCGAAGCACGTCGTCCGCGACCGTCGAGCGGCCCGAGACCGCGTCCTCGCGCGCCAGCGGGTGCTCGATCTCGTGCTCCACGATGTGATCGAGGAACGACTCGCCGTCGCCCGCCCACGCCTCGACGGTCCCGCCGGCCGCCCCGTCGGTGGCCCGCCCGATCCACGCGAGCGCGTAGCGATCGTCGGCCGCGAGGTTCTCGCACACCGCGCGCGTGATCCCGCCCCGCGACTCCGCGTCCACCAGCGCGCCCGTGATGTCGCGGATCACCCCGTTCAGCCGATTGAGGCGCTTGAGCTCCGCGTTCCGATCGCGGAGCTCGTCCTCCGTCTCACGCAGCCGGGTCTCGCGGGCGGCGCGTTCGAGCACGCTCGTCGCGTACGTCACGATGAGGTCCACGAACTCGACGTCGCGGTCGTCGAACGCGTCCGGCGTCGGTGCGGCGGCGACGAAGACCCCGTGCTCGCCGAGCGGGGACGCGACCCCACTCCGCGCGTCCGGCCACGGGGCGCGCGCCGGGTCCGCGTCGAGGTCGGCCGCGACCGTCGTCCGTCCCTCGACGAACGCCTCCCAGACGAGGCGACCGTCGGACGTCGCATCGACCGTCTCGGGATCGACGTCGCCCGTCACCGCGGACGGAACGAGACGCCCCGCCGCGTCCTCCCAGTGGTAGACCGCGAACCCGGGCGCGTCCACGACGTCACGCGCGGCGTCGACGATGGTCTCGGCCACGGATTCGGGATCGGTCGCGCGCGCCAGCTCCGCCGAACGCGCGTGGAGCGTGCCGAGGACGCGCTCCCGGTCCCGCAACGCGGCCGTCCGATCGAGGCGGTCGAGCGCGGCGGTGGCGTTCGCGGCGAGGATGCCGGCGAGCGTCCACGCCCGCGCCGCGCCCTCGGTCGCCTCACCGAGACCGAAGACGAGGACGCCGTGCCCCCCCAACGGGACGTAGACGACGCTCTGGACGTCGCCGCGGTCCCGATCGTCGTCGATGTCGGCGGCGGCGAGGCGCTCCGGATCGCCGGAGCGATACACCCGCGCCGCGGGCGCCTCCCCCGCGACGTCGTACGTGAATCCGTCGCCGCCGATATCGATCCCGCCGGTCGCCGCCGCCGGCACGAGCGCGTCGCGCGACGGATCGTGTCGGTAGACGACGCCGTAGGAGTCCGGCGCGACGTACGCGGCGGCGTCCGTCACGGCGTCGATGACGGCCGCGGCGTCGTCCGCGTCGAGGAGGCGACTCGTCGTCCGCTGGAGACCTTCGAGACCGCGCTCGTAGCGTTCGCGCTCCGTGAGGTCGCGGCCGATGCCGGCGATGCCGACGACGCGGTCGTCGTCCCCGTAGAGGGGCGCGGCGCTGAGTTCGAAGGGCACCGGATCGCCGTCGCGCGGGACGATCGGGAGTTGCACGGTGACGGACGCGCCGCCGCGGACCGCGTCGAGGGCGGCCTCCAGCGTCTCGTGTTCCTCCTCGGGGATAATGTCGTAGGCCGTGAGGTGCGAGAGGTCGACGTCGCCGTAGCCGGTCACCTCGCGCAGCGCCTCGCTCCAGTAGAGCGGCGTCCCCGCCGCGTCGATGACGTAGACGACGTCGTCGAGCGCGCCGAGCACCGACTCGATGAAGGCGAGGTGCTCGTCGAGCGCGTTCCGGCGGTGGTAGGCTCGTACGGCGTCGGTGGCGGTGTCGACGAGGCGCGTCGCGAGCGCCGTGACCGACCCCTCGGCCTGCTTCGGGATGTAGCTGGTGACGTCGGCGTCGATGGCGGTGCTCGCCACGCGCTCGCTCCCGACGCCCGTGAGGAGGACGAACGGGAGGTGTTCGTCGCGCTCGCGAACCGCGTCGAGGAGGTCGAGACCGCTCGCGTCCGGCATCTCGTAGTCGCTCACGACGCAGTCGGCCGCGCCCGCCTCGACGGCGTCGAGGACGCGCGCCGGATCGGTCGTCGCCGTGACGTCGACCGGCGCCTCGACCCGTTCGAGCGCGGTACCGAGGAGGTCGAGATACGCCGCGTCGTCGTCGACCAGCACGAGGTGGATCGGAGACGAGTCGGCCATTCGGACGAGACTGTTCAGCCCACCGCCTTCTATCGGTCGGTCCCGTTTCGAGAGATGAGTCGCGGCAGCGTCCGGCGATCACTCGGTCCCGTCGCGCTCGTGGCTCTCGTCGCGCTCGTCGTACCGGTAGCGCGCCCCGGGCGTGACCACGACGTACCGGCCGCGGTCGGGATCGTGGATGACCCTGAGACCCGCGTCGATGGCGATGTCGACGAGGTCCTCCAGCGTCGCCGTCTCGACGAGCGGGAGGTCCGACGTCGCGGGGACGCGTCCGGTCGAGATCCACTCGTCGTAGCGGTGGCGGTGGACCGTCTCCGCGAGCCGCGGGGCCGACGTCCGCCACGCGCGATACCAGTAGAACACGAGGAGGGCCGCGAGCGCGCACGCGACACCGGCACCCCCTAGCGCCCATGGCGGGACGAGGCGCGTCGACGGGACCGTGACGGTACGCGCGACCGCGCGGTCGTGTTCCCGCGTGGCGCCCTCGGTCTCGACGTCGTACCAGTCCTCGCCGAAGGAGAGCGGCCCGGACGTGGAGAGCGTCCCCGCGTACCCCGCGACGCGGTACGTGGACGTCACCCGGACCGCGACGTCCACGGTGCCCGTATCGCCCGCTTCGCGTCGGTACGTCGCGAGGCGATCGCGCACGCGCTCGGTGTCGATGGAGACCGGCGTCGAGGCGGTCGTGGTGTCCGTCGCGTTCCCGGCGCCGAGCGGGACGGTGCGCGTCCAGAACGTCTCGCCGCTGCGGGTCGCCGTGTAGACGAGCGAGGCGTTCTGCGCGACGCGCTCGAACGACGCGTTCGCGCTCGTCGTCCGCACCGTCAGGTGGAGGACCGGTGCGGTGCGCGGGTAGACGACGGGATCATCGAGGGCCGTTCCGGGGTCGTGGAGCGACCCGTTCCCGGTCACGGTCGCGCGCCCGGTGACGCCGAGCGCGGCAGTCTGGACGTTCTCGCGGTCGGTGACGTCGACTGTCGGGGGGTGCGTGGCGGTCCACGCGGCCGCGCCGAACGCCGCGGCTGCGAGCACGGCGAAGGCGAGCGCGACGGCCGGGCCGCGCTTGGCGAGCACGTATCTGAGGCGGGGCGGGAGCACGAGTGGGTATCAGGTGGAGATGGTCGTCGAGCGATCGGGTGCCGAGACGGAGACGCCGCCGCCGGTGGCGGTGACGTCGAAGCCGAGCGTCGAGCGCGTCGCGTTCGCCGCGACGTCGACGTCGAACGAGCGGCGCTTGCCGGCTGCAAGGCGGACGTTCGCGGTGTCCCCCTCAGTGGCTCCGTTGACGACGAGATCGGCGTCGTCGCGGGCGTTCTCGTCGAGGGAGACCGTCACGCGCGTCGACGTATCGAGCGTGTTCGTGACGGTGACGAGGCGGCTCGTCGCGTTCGACTGCACGGACCGGCTCACACCGAGACCGACGACGCCGTTCTCGTCGCCCGCGATGGGGATGGACGATCCGCGATCGAGCGCCGCGGTCGTGAACGCGCCGGTGCCCGCGCCGCCGGCGGCGACGGCGACGAGCGCGACGATCACGAGCGCGACGATGATCGGTCGGCGCGTGCGGCGTCGCCCTCGACGTCGTCCCCGGTTTCGACGCCGGCTCACTCGAGTCCCCCCGTGAGGAGCCGCCACCAGCGCGAGCGCGACTCGCGGGGGCGTTCGCGGCCGTCCACGAACGGGACGAGCGCGACGACGGGCGCGAACAGGAGCGTCGCGCAGACGCTCGCGGCGAGCAGGGGGTCGATCGCGTCCAGTCGCGCGATGATCGCGTGCGGGAGCACGGACGGATAGTTCCGGACGGCGACCTCGATGGGGACCGGGCCGGGCGCGTCCGGGGCGCGGACGGAGCCGGTGACCGACAGCGTACTGGCGTTCCGCGCGACCGTCACGTCGCGGAGACCGACCGTGTGGACGACGCGATCGGTCCACGCGCGATCCGGGACGGCGACGGTGTAGTTCGCCGGCTGTGACGACCCGACGGCGACCGTCCGGATCGAGCCGGCGTCGGTCGGGTGTTCGACCGCGATGACCGTCTCCGTGTGCGTCACGCCGCCGAAGGCGACGACGCCGGCCGTCCCCAGCACCGCGGCGATGAGCAACGGGACGAGGACCGCCCGCATGGTCGCGGGCCGCGACGGTCGGCCGTCGGTCCCACCGCGTCCCAACAGCGCGGCCGCGCCGACGATCACGACGAGGAGCGCGACGTGCTCGTGGACGAACCGGACGGCGCTCCCGAGGTGCGGGATGACGAGGGGGGAACCGCGCCACGTCAGCACGCGACCGACGATCGCGTCGCGCGATACGGACGGATAGCCGGCGGCCTGATCGGCCACGGCGTTGTGATCTCCCTTCGTTCGGAAGCCGTCGGCCGTCTCGTCGACGATACGGTGGGTCGTGTAGGCCCCGCGCGTGCCGCTCCAGAACGTCACGATGTCGCCCGTCGAGACGTGGCCCGCGGGGACGAGGACGTAGCCGTCGCCGACGCCGATGGTCGGCGACATGCTCTCCGAGTAGACGTAGGACACCTGCACGGGCGATCCCGCGGGTGCGGCGACGAGCCCGGCGAGGACGAGGAGGACGGCGAGGGCGGCGGTACGAATCACGAAAGCGAGAGTGGCGGTTTAGGCCGTGATGTTCAGATTGCCGCTGAGGTCGTCGCTCTTCGTCGCACCGCTGGAGTCGACCTCGACGACGACTCGAAGTTTGTCGCCAGTACTGAGTTCTCCCTTGTACGCTTCATCCTCGTTAACGGTATCGACGTGGTCCGTGCTGTTGAAGAGCTTGAACTTCACGTTCTTGGTGGTCGTATCCGGGTCGGTGCCCATCTCGTACGAGACGTTGAACGTGTGCGCGCTCGGGAAGTTGTTCGTGATGTTGAACGCGGGCGACGACTCGTTGCCGATGGTGAGCGACGAGTTCGGGTTGACGCCCGACGCGTCGCCCTGCGCAACGTCGATCGAGAGCTGACCATCTGTCGGTGATGAGACGAGTTCCGAGTCGCCGGCGGTGAGTCCGATGAGACCACCGCTGTCTGAGGCCACGTTGATGTTCGCGTCACGTTGGACGGTCGCGGTCGTGAACGCGCTCGCCCCGAACGCGGAGGCGACGACGACGATTCCGAGGGCGATCGCGGCGAGTTTGAATCGCATGACACCGAAACGAAAGCCCTTCCGCCGCGAAAGGTCGTTGTCTATTCACTTACCCGCACCCCGGGAGAGCCTATTCTATTAGGTTCCGTATCATTATTCCGCGGTTCGTCGCGCGTCAGTCGCTATCGGGTCCCGATCCGCCGCGTCGCTCTCGTCCGTCGCGTCCACCCGCCCGCGGGTGATCGTCGAGGCGGCCGTTCCCGCGACCTCCGATTCGGCTTCGCGACAGCGCGCGAGCGCACGACCCGGGCGACGCCGCCGCGGACGACTGATATCCGGCGGCCCCACGCTTTACTATCCGGCCGCGAGAGGAGGAGAACATGAACGAGAAGCGACTCGTCGTCGCCTGCTTCGGCGTCCTCGTCGCCGTCGCGCTCGCCCTCCTCGCGTACCGGTTCGTCGCCCCGCTTACGGTGTCCATCTTTCTCTACTACTCGACGCGACGGTATCACAAGGCGCTCAAGCGCCTCCACCTCCCCTCGCGGGCCCGCGCGGCCGTCGTCCTCGCGTCGCTCGCCGTTCCGCTCATCCTCCTCATCAGCTACGCGGTCGTCCTCCTCGTCGTCGAAGCCAGACACTTCATCACGCAGTACGCTCTCCTCGACGTCGCCGCAGCGAACGTCTCGTGGTTCGCGGGCATCGACACCCTCCCGAAACTGAGCGTGCACGGTCTCTACGGCGCCTATCAGTCCGGCGAACTCGACCCGTTCATCGCCTTCGCGAGCGATCACGCCGCCTTCCTCACGAACCTCGTCTCCGAGTTCTTCCTCGACCTCTTCGTCGTCGTCATCGTCACGTACTACCTGCTCGTGGACGGCGGGCGCCTCCGCGAGTGGCTGTTGCGCTTCGACGACGACGCCATCGTCCGCGACTACCTCGAAGCCACGGACGCGGAACTCGAAGCCGTCCTCTTCGGCAACCTCCTGAACGTCATCGCCATCGCGCTCATCGCCATCGCGGCGTTCAACGTCTACAACGCCGTCGCGCCCGCGCCCGTCGAAGTCCCGTACCCCGCGCTCGCCGGTGCGCTCACCGGTCTCGCGAGCCTCGTCCCCGTCGTCGGCATGAAGCTCGTCTACCTCCCGCTGGCCGCCATCACCGCCATTCCAGTCGCTCTCACCGGCCGCACCTCGCTCCTCGTCTACGTCGCCGGCTTCCTCGTCGTCGCCGTCGTCGTCGTCGACACGATTCCCGACATCGTACTCCGGCCGATCCTCAGCGGCGAGAACACCCACGTCGGCCTGCTGATGCTCGCCTACACGCTCGGCCCGGTCGTCCTCGGGTTCTACGGGCTCTTCTTCGCCCCCATCCTGCTCGTCGTCGGCATGACGTTCGCCGACACCGCCCTCCCGCGCCTCCTCGGCGCCGACGCCGACGGGGACGACGCGCTCCCCGCGGCACAGCGACGGCTCGACGATTTCCGAGCCTGAGACACGCGACCACCCCGATCGCGCGGCGCCGCACAGCGCGGCCGACCCACCGCTCGTCGCCCGGCGTCGTCGGCCACGGCGGCTGAGGGGAACAGACAAACAGACCTTCTGTACAGACTGTTTGATCAGTAATACTGAGTGATAATATTGTGCAGTAATGCTGACTGGGTGGGCTGGCGCGGGCACGTCGGCTCGCGGAACCGCGGAGTTAACACCGTGGCACGAGAGAGGTGACGCGATGACCACGGACTCGCTCGCCCGCGCCGGCCGCACGACGGATCGAGCGCTTCGGCTCGGACTCCTCGCCGTCGCCGTCGCCGGCATCCGTCGACGCGATCCGAGCGCGATCGTCAACGCGCTCGTCGGACTCGCCGCGACGTTCCTCCCCCGCGTCATCGAACGGCGCGCGGGACTCTCGTTGCGTCCCGCCCACCGCGTCTGGATCTCCGGATCGGTCCTCCTCCACGCCGTCGGAATGCTCGGACCCTACGACGAGACGTGGTGGTGGGACCACCTCACGCACATCTGCTCCGCGTCGCTCGTCGGCGCCGCCGCGCACCTGTTCGCCGACCACCGTGAGCGGAACACGACGCGGACCGTCCTCGTCGCCACCGTCGGACTCGGCGCGCTCTGGGAGCTGCTCGAGTACGCGATCCACGCGACCGCCCGCCGACTCGGTCTCGAACCGCTACTCGTCACGTACGGCCCGCGCGACACCGCCCTCGACCTCGTCTTCGACGCCATCGGTGGCCTCGGTATCGTCGCGTTCGGCGATCGAATCCTCGACGGGATCCGTGACGAGCGGCGATAGCGCGTGCCCGTATGGGATGCGTGCGCTCTAGCGGACAAACGTGGGATCTTACAGAGCTATTCGTGTAACCCGTGATCATGTGCCGACACGCGCTCGACAGGAGTCCTCCACAGTAGAACGGGCGCTTGGCCGGTACCGCGGAACCGATCAGGCCATCGGGTATCGTCCGGAACCACACAAGAGCGTGGCGCTCGGCGTGCGCGACGACGCGTGCCGCGGTCAGCAGCTCATTCCGACGACTCGCGCTCGCGGACGCTCCCGGCAAGATCGCCACGATACCTACGAGCGATTCGTATCGCTACATACGATATACACACTAGGCCAATAATACCAGACAGTATTACCGAACGGATTGGCGAAAAATACTTCCCCTGTGCCGGTGACGTGACGGGCATGGCGACGATCGCATACACGATCTGGAGCGAGGCGGGCGGGGTGGGCAAGACCACCTTCACCGTCACGCTCGCGGCCGCGCACGCGCGGCACGGCCAGCGCGTGCTCGTCGTGGATCTCGACCCGCAGGACGGGGGGGCGACGCACCACTTCGGCGCGACCGAGGACCGCGCGAACCCGGAGGCGGACAATCTCGTCCGGCACATGATCGGCCGGCCGAAGGGCGACTTCGACGATCTCGTCGTGAACGTCCGCGACGGCATCGACCTCGTGCCGAGCCACAACATGCTCGAATCGCTCGAGCGAAACCTCTTGCGCGCCCAGCGCATGGAGGAGGACATGGGCGAGGAGTTCGTCCCGGAGGAGCAGTTGAAGCGCGTGCTCACCGAGAACGACGTCCCCGCGCGCTATGATGCGATTCTCATCGATCCGCCGGCGACCGGTGGCCAGCACGTCTACAACGCGGTGTACGCGGCGTCGAACCTCCTGATCCCGCTGGAACTCTCGGCGAAGGGCCACGAGTCGGTGGAGGGGATGCGCGACACCGTCGAGGGCATCGAGGCGGAACTCGACGACGTGGAGGTGGGCGTCCTCGCCGTCGTCCCGAACCGCGTCTCGAACACGAAGAAGCAGGCGGAGTACGAGGCCGACCTCGAGGAGCAGGACTTCCCGGTCGCGCCCGTCGAGATCCGCGAGCGGCGCGCGATGTTGGAGGGGGCATGGGACGGTCAGGTGACGCCGTACGCGTTCGCCACGAACCGCGATCGAGTGCGCGAACGCGAACTCGAAACGCTCGAACAGTTCGACGAGCTCGCACGGTACGCCTCCGCGCAGTTCGGCGTCGAGATCGATGCGGACGATATCGCGGCGGAGGAGCGACTATGAAGCCGGGCGCGAGCGATCCGTTCGCGGACGACGAGGAGGAAGGCGACGCGGAGATCGAGAGTGACGCGACCGACGCCGGCGCGGCCGAGGATGAGGAAGTTGCAGAGCCGGAAACGCCCGCGTCGGGCGTCACAGAGCCGAAATCGGAGCCGAGCGAGGCGTCCGGATCGGTCGACGAAGGGAGCGAGAGCGACGAGACGGCCGCGGAATCGGCGTCGCCGGGGTCGCCCGCCGCATCGGAGAACGCGGACGACGAGTCGGACGCCGAATCGGGTGCGGCGAGCGACGCGCCGCTCGAACTCCCGTACATCTACCGGCGCGATAAGGTGAAGGACGAGCGACCCGACGTCCACCAGCTGTTCGTCCGCGACGACACGGATATGCTGGCGCGCGACGCCGAGCGCGATCTCGAGAAGCTCCTCGGCGAGGACGTCTATCGGCTGGACGCGCGGGAGGCCATCTACCTCGCCGGAATGCGCCACCTCGACGAGGCCGCGGACGTCCTCCGGGAGTGGGGGTACGACCGGTAGGATCGGGAGCGCGAACACCCCGGTTCGGCTTACACGAATAGGGGCGTAAACTGTGGGCCGATAGAACTATATTCCGTCTCGACTTACGCGAGGTACAGATGAGTTCTGATGGGGCATCCTGCGACTGCAAGGTCGGGCGCGTGGCGAACGCGTACGGTCTCGACGACGTCGGCGAAGAACTCGCCTCGCTGTGGCGGGGGGAGAGCGGAGAGTCGTACAGCCTCCGTGACCTACAGGAGTACTTCAATCGACGCGTGCTGGAGTCGGCGTTGCGCGCGGCGAACGTCGAAGTGCTCGACGGGGAGCTCGAGAACACGTATCGGCTCCTGACCGACGACGACGTGAGCGCGGGGATGCGGACGCAGGCCATCGGGCGACTGGAGCGCGACGGCGTGGACATCGAGGAGGTCCAGCGGGACTTCGTCTCTCACCAGTCGATCCACACGCACCTCCGCGAGTGTCTCGACGTGGAGAAGAACCCGGAGCCGGCGGACCGCGTGGCCTCGACGCGGAACACGGTCGGGTCGCTGGAGACGCGGACGGAGAAGATCGCCGCGAACAACCTCGAACGCTTGGCCGGCGACGAGGTCGCGCTCGACGGCTTCGACGTCATCGTGACGACGCACGTGACGTGTGACGAGTGCGGGCGGCGCCACGAGTTCGGCGATCTGTTGGAAGCGGGCGGCTGCGAGTGCCGCCTCGACGCGGACCAGTGATCGGGCAGTACATATAAGTCGTCGGGCGCCTAAAACCGGCCACATGCAAACGAGCCGAGAGGCGGGTACGGGTGTCGACGTACGCGTGTCCAATATCGGCGGTATCGACGAGACGGAACTCCACCTCACACCGGGAGTGAACGTCCTCGTCGGGCGGAACGCGACGAACCGGACGTCGTTCCTCCAGTCGCTCATGGCGGTGTCGGGCAGCGAGCGCGCCACGCTGAAGGGCGACAGCGAGGAGGGGCGCGTCGAGGTGGAACTGAACGGCGAGACGTTCACGCGCGTCCTGACGCGACGCGGTGACGACGTGGACTTCTCGGGCGACCCGATCCTCGACGACGCGGAGGTCGCGGACCTGTTCGCGTTCCTGCTGGAGGACAACGAGGCCCGTCGGGCCGTGGCGACGCAGGGCGACCTCCGGGAGCTCGTGATGCGGCCGGTCGATACCGAGGCGATCAACGACCGGATCGACGAGTTGCTCGCCGAGCGCGAGCGCGTCGACGACGAGATCGAGGACGCGAAGGCGGCGGGGCGACGCGTCCCCGATCTGGAGGAGCGGCGGGTCGAACTGGAGGACGAGATCGAGGCGAAGCGGGAGGCCCTCGAGGCGAAGCAGGCGGAGATCGACGACGCGGACGCGGACGTCGAGGAGTCGCGCGAGGAGCGCGACGATCTGGAGGAGGCGCTCGATGAACTCAACGAGCGGCGTGCGGCGGTCGAGCGGATCGCGTCTCGACTGGAGAACGAGCGCTCCAGCCTCTCGTCGGTCCGTTCCGAGCGCGAGGACGTCGAAGACGCCCTCGAGGGGCTGGAGGGAGTCGACGAGGACCGCGTCGCGTTCCTCGACGAGCAGGTCGCGTCGCTTCGCGACCGGAAGCGAGATCTCGACTCAACGATCACGCAGCTCCAGAGCCTCATCCAGTTCAACGAGGAGATGCTCGAGGGCGAGCACACGGAGGTGCTGCAACTGCTCGCCGACGACGAAGACGAGTCGAGCGCCGTGACGGACGCGCTCCTCGCCGAGTCCGAGAGCGCGGCGGGGCGCTGTTGGACGTGCGGGTCCGAGGTGTCGATGGAGGACGTCGAGGAGACGCTGAACAAGCTCCGCGAGCTCGCGCGGGAGAAGCGAAAGGAGCGATCGTCGGTGACGAGCGAGCTTGAGGAGGTCCAATCCGAGCGCAACGAGATCGAGACGCGCGTCGAGCGCCGCGAGGATCTCGAACAGCGTCTCGAGGAACTCGGCGAGGAGATCGAGACGCGCGAGGATAGCGTCGAGCGGCTCACGGCGGAGCGCGAGGAGGCGTCGGAGACGGTCGAGGAACTCGAGGGGACGGTCGAGGAACTCGAAGCCGGCCGCCACAGCGCGGTGCTCGACCTCCACCGCGAGGCGAACGAGCTTCAGTTCGAGCTGAACGATCTGCAAGACGACCTCGAAGACGTCGAGTCCGAGATCGCGGAGTTGGAGGGAGAGGCCGATCGGCAGGCGGATCTAGAGGAGAAACGCGAGTCGATCACCGAGGAGTTAGAGGAGCTTCGGACCCGGATCGATCGACTCGAGGCGGAGGCGGTCGAGTCGTTCAACGACCACATGGAGACGGTGCTGGACGTGCTCGACTACGGGAACGTCTCGCGGGTCTGGATCGAGCGCGCGACCGAGCAGGTCCGCGAGGGCCGACGGAAGGTCGAGCGGACGACGTTCCGCCTCCACGTCATCCGGATGGGGGCGGACGGGACGGCGTACGAGGACACGGTCGAACACCTCTCCGAGTCCGAGCGCGAGGTCATCGGTCTCGTGTTCGGACTGGCGGGCTATCTCGTCCACGAGGTGTACGAGGAGTGTCCGTTCATGCTCCTCGACTCCCTCGAGGCGATCGATTCCGATCGGATCGCGGCGCTGGTCGACTACTTCCGCGAGTACGCCCCGTACACCGCCGTCGCGCTGCTCCCGGAGGACGCGCAGGCGCTCGACGACGACTACCGACGCGTGACCGAAATCTGAGGCGGACGGCATTCTCCACACTCTCTTCGCGAATCGGCTCCACGGAGACCACTTGTTCAGTGCGTCTGTGGGGTGATGCTGCTCGGTAATACTGTGCAGATGTACTGGGCAGTAGTGCTGTATGGGGTCCCCCATCCAGCTGAGCGGGCCGTTCGACGGCCCGCGACGTGCACGCGGCGGACGGACCGTCAGTCCCCGAGCGGTTCGTCCGGCTCCTCGACGCGGGCGTCGGCGTTGGCTTCCGCATCGACGATCATCCTCTCGGCGATGTCCTCGTAGCAGAGGTCCCAGATGGAGAGCGCGGAGGCGAGCGACGCGACGCCGCCGATCGAGACGACGCGGTAGGGACGACGCGACGGCGAGCGTCGCGCGGGAGGCGGACAGCGGAACGATCTCGGCAGATCAGTTCCGGTCACACGCGGTCGTCCACGTCGGCATCCGTGTCGCGAGCGGAGTCGGCTGGTCGCGAGCGGAGTCGGCTGGT
Organism: Halarchaeum acidiphilum MH1-52-1; assembly: GCF_000474235.1. GTDB lineage: Archaea > Halobacteriota > Halobacteria > Halobacteriales > Halobacteriaceae > Halarchaeum > Halarchaeum acidiphilum. Next base: position 4,510 of record NZ_BATA01000048.1, on the reverse strand, counting down.
CGCGACCGGAACGCCCCCTGACGTTTCCCGTGAGAAAACGCGCGGCAACGAGTCGAACGTTCGGCGACTCGGGCGTGGAGGGGACAGCGACCGACGGGGCGGGCGAGACACCGCGAACGTTTTGGTGGATCGAGTCGAGGAGCGGGCATGGGCAGTCCGAACGGCGACCTCGACATCTCGCCTCGCGACGTGGTGATCCTGAAGGTCCGCGTCGAGTACCCCACCGTCTCGACGCGCGAACTCAGCGACGTCCTCGAGACGGAGTACGGGATCGATCTCTCGCACAACCGCATCAACGAGATCCTCCGCGGGCTGTCGGAGTCGGGCGCGTTCCGCGAGACCATCCTCCCCGATCAGGAGATGTTCCGCCACTACCTCTTCCGGATCGCCTTCCACTACCCGAACTTCGCGGACGCGTGGGAGTCGTGTTACTGGGACCTCCGGGAGGATCCCCACGTGCTGATGTTCTTCAACGCGGACAGCCGGTACCACTGGCACCTCATCACGCAGTTCAGGAGCGACGACCAGATGGGTCGGTGGGTCCACGACTTCTTCAAGGAGCACGGCGACCTCATCGAGCAGTTCCACAACACAATGTTGCACAACGTCCACAAGTTCCAGACGGACGCCGCGATGTTCGACGACATCCTCGTCGAGACGGAAGAGGGGCGGTCGTATCTGGAGGAACACTACGGGGTCGTTCGGGACGCGGGGTCGACACCAGACGAGTGACGCGGACGCCGCGAGCGGGCGCTCACGGGGGCACGCGGGCGCGACGACTGCCCCATTCCGAAATCCACGGCGCCCACGCGACGCTCCATTTCGAAGTTTGTCCCCCAGATCGTAGATCTCATCGTGCTTTGGTCAGTATCGGTCTCATATATACCCTGTCGTAACCATCAAGTAAGATCGGGATATTGTAGTTCGTACATGAGCGAAGATCCAGTCATCGTCGCGGGCGCGGGACCGACCGGGATGGTCGCCGCTCTCGGTCTGCGGGCGCGTGGGGTCCCCGTCGAGGTGTACGAGGCGGAGCCGGAGGATCGCGAGCGGCCCGGGAGTCGCGCCATCTTCGTGCACGGCGCGACGCTCCGGACGCTGGACACCATCCACCCGGGGCTCGGCTACGACCTCGCCGAGGAGGGGATGATCTGGCCGACGCGACGGACGCTGTTCCGCGGGGAGGAAGTCTTCTCCCGGACGTACGAGAACGACCGGAGCGCGGGCGCGGGTCTCCCGCCGTTCACCAGTCTCCCGCAGGTGTGGACGGAGGACGTCCTGCTCGACACCCTCGAGGAGGTCGGCATCGACGTGACGTGGGACACGCCGGTCGAGCGCGTGGAGACGCGCGCGGACGGCGTCACGGTCGGCACGGGCGACGGCGAGACGCGCGAGGCGTCATACGTCGTCGGCGCGGACGGTGCCGGCTCGACCGTCCGCAAGGAGATCGGCGCGGACTTCACCGGGGACCAATCGGCGAACTCCTTCATCATCGCGGACGTCGAGGAGGTGTCGGACGACCCGCGGCCGCCGGAGCGCGTCTTCCACTACGACGACCCGGATCTCGGCGGGCGCAACCTCCTCATCGTCCCGTTTCAGGGCGGGTGGCGCGTTGACGTCCAGTGTAAGCCCGACGACGATCCGGAGCGGATCGCGAGCGACGAGGTCATCGCCGAGTACACGGCGCGCGCGCTGGGCGAGCGCTACCGCGATCGCGTCGAGTGGGTCTCGACCTATCAGTTCAAGCAGGTCAACGCCGAGGCGTACACGGGCGAGCACGACCGCGTGCTGCTCGCCGGCGAGGCCGCGCACCTGTTCGCGCCGTTCGGCGCGCGCGGGATGAACTCCGGCATCGCGGACGCCGACGCGGTCGCCTCCGCGATCGCGGGCGCGCTCGCCGCGGACGTCGACGCCGTCGCGCGCGCCGAGATCGCGGAGTGCGCGGAGCGCCGCCAACGCGCCGGCGAGTGGAACAAGGACGCGGCCGCGCAGGCCCTCGAATACCTGCAGGGCGAGAGCCTCGTGACGAAGGCGAAAAAGCGCCTCGCGGCGGCGGCCGCGGACTACTACGAGCCGGCGGGCGAGTGGCTCGACGACGCGCCCTACGGCCCGCACGGTAGCCCGCCCGTCTCCATCGGGCAGTACTGATCGACGCGTCCGCGAGCGCGCGGACGCCCGCCGGACCGCGGTGCGACGGCGGGGTTTGATAACGGTACGACACGCGTACTGACACAACATGACGACGCGACAAACGGACGCACACTCCCCCGAGCCCGCGACAGCATCGGACGCGAACTACGACTATCAGGGCGACGGCGTCGAGCGCCCCGACCTCCTCGAGGCGCTCGACGCCCGCGTGGACGGCGAGGTCCGATTCGACGCCTACTCCCGCGAACTGTACGCGACGGACGCGAGCGCCTACGAGGTGACGCCGATCGGCGTCGTCTTCCCCACCGACACCGCGGACGTCGCGGCGGTCGTCGAGTACTGCGCGACGGAGGACGTTCCCGTGCTCCCCCGGGGCGGCGGAACGAGCCTCGCCGGCCAGACGGTCAACGAGGCCGTCGTCCTCGATTTCACCCGCCACATGGACGGCGCGGCGGACGCCGACACGGAGGCGCGGACGGTCCGCGTCCAGCCCGGCATCACGCTCTCGCGGCTGAACGAGGGACTCTCCGTCTACGACCTGAAGTTCGCGCCCGACCCCGCCGCGGGCGACCGGAGCGTCATCGGCGGCGCCATCGGCAACAACTCGACGGGGTCGCACTCGCTGAAGTACGGCAAGACGGACGCCTACGTCGAGGAGGTGGAGGCCGTCCTCGCGGACGGGGGCGTCACGCGCTTCGGCGAGGTGACGGTGGGCGACCTCCGCGAGACCGCGGACGCCGAGGGCGACGTCGAGGAACGCATCCACGCGGCGGTACTCGACATCGTGGAGGAGGAACGCGGCGAGGTCGAGGACCGCTATCCCGATCTGAAGCGCAACGTCTCCGGGTACAACTTCGACGTGCTCGTCGAGGAGGCGTACGAGGGCCGACGGTCCTCGGAACGCGCGAGCGACGACGCCGCGAGCGAGAGCGTCGATGAGGCGGAGTCCCTGCCGGACCTGCCGGACGACGCGACGGTGAACCTCGCGCGCCTGCTCGCGGGGAGCGAGGGGACGCTCGCGATCGTCACCGAAGCCACCGTCTCGCTCGAACCCGTCCCGGAGACGAAGGCCGTGGCGCTCCTCACGTACGACGACCTCTCGGCGGCGGTCGAGGACGTGGTAGATGTGCTCGAACACGACCCGGCGGCGGTGGAGTTCATCGACGACACGCTCATCGACCTCGCGGGCGACACCTCCGAGTTCCACGACGTCGTCGAGATGCTCCCGGAGGGGACGCGGGCGGCGCTGCTCGTGGAGTTCTACGCCGAGAGCGACGACGAGGGCCGCGAGAAGGTGGACGCGCTCGTCGAGGACCGCGTCGGGACGGCCGCGATGGACGCCATCGAGGCGCACGACGAGGCGGAGCGGAATCGCGTGTGGAAGCTCCGGAAGGCCGGCAACCCGATCCTGCTCTCGCGGACGACCGACGAGAAGCACCTCTCGTTCATCGAGGACTGCGCGGTGCCCGCCGAGGTGCTCCCCGAGTACGTGCAGGGCTTCCGCGACATCCTCGCGGACCACGACACGTTCGGGGCGTTCTACGGTCACGCGGGACCGGGCGTCCTGCACATTCGCCCGCTCGTCACGACGAAGACGGAGGGGGGACTCGCGGCCTACGAGAGCATCGCGGACGAGGTGACGGATCTCGTCGTCGAACTCGGCGGGTCCGTCTCCGGCGAGCACGGCGACGGCCGCGCGCGCACGCAGTGGAACGAGAAGCTCTACGGGCGCGAACTCTGGGAGGCGTTCCGCGAACTCAAGTGCGCGTACGATCCCGACTGGCTCCTCAACCCCGGGCAGGTCTGTGGCTACGACCCGGACGAGTCGCTGCCGGAGGGCGTTCCCGAGCGCGCGCGGCGTGTCTCCATGACCGAGGATCTGCGCTACGACCCGGACTACGAGTTCGACGCCGGCTTCGAGCCGGAACTCGCGTGGGAGAACGATAACGGCTTCGAGGGGATGGTCGAACTCTGCCACGGCTGCGGTGGCTGCCGGACCGATCAGGACACGGGCGGCGGCGTGATGTGCCCGACGTACCGCGCGAGCGACGAGGAGATTCAGGCGACGCGCGGCCGCGCGAACCTCCTGCGCCAAGCGATGAGCGGCGACCTGCCCGACGAGCAGTTCGACGTCGAGTTCATGCACGAGGTGCTCGACCTCTGCATCGGCTGTAAGGGCTGTTCGAACGACTGCCCGAGCGAGGTGGACATGGCGAAGATGAAGGCCGAAGTCACCCACGAGTACCACCAGCGCGAGGGCGCGAGCCTCCGCGATCACGTCTTCGCGAACGTCGACACCCTCTCGAAGCTCGGCTCCATGTTCGCGCCGGTCTCGAACCTCGCGACGAAGGTGCCGGGCGCC
>NZ_BATA01000049.1 GCF_000474235.1 Halarchaeum acidiphilum MH1-52-1 | reverse complement strand
TCGCGCTCCGCGCGAGTTTCGCCGGGCGAGCGACGCGAGACCGGGACGTTTTCTCCCGTGTTTTCAGACCGGTAGGCGTCGCCCCGCTTCGATAGCGGCGAGACAGCCGAGACAGAGCGCGACGAGACCCGCCGCGTACGTCCCGGTGAGATCGTGGAGGCTCCCGATGAGGAACGGGCCGAGGAAGCCGCCGAGTTCGCCGACGGCGAAGACGAGACCGATCGCGGTCCCGACGAGTTCGGGACCGATACCGTCGAGTTCACCGGGGATGACGCGAACGAGCGGTGAGATCCCGCCGACACCGAACCCGGCGACGAGAGCGCCGACGACGGGAAGGGCGAGGGGGACGCCGGGGAGGAGGAGCGTGGCGACGCCGAGCGCGCAGAGCGTCGCCGATCCCGCGATGATCGTGCCGCGCGCGTCCAGCCGATCGGAGAGCACCGGGAGGCAGAGCGTCCCGACGGCTTCGGCGGCGACGAAGCCGCTGACCGACGTCGCGGCGAGCGACGCGGCCAGCCCGCGCGAGCGTAACACCGTCGCGAGCCAGTTCTCGATGCCGTGGAGGAGCAGGAGGTAGACGACGCCGACGACGACGAGCAGTCGCATCGGGCGGTTCGCGAACACCCGCGCGACGTCGTCCCGGAGCGCGGCGAACGAGAGTCGACGCGTCTCCCCCCCGGCGTCCCGGTCGCGATACTGGATCTCGTGGACCGGGAGCCACCGCACCGTCGCCCACCAGACGACCGCGTAGACGAGGACGGCGACGCCCGTGACGCGAAAGAGCGGGCGCCACCCGCCGAGCAGGGGACCGATGACACCCCGACCGAGGCTGAACGCGGCCGCCGTCCCGAGGAGGGAGCCGAAGACGTACACCGAGGACGGCGTTCCGGAGGACCCCGGCGGATACAGATCGGAGACGAGCTTCGGCAGACCGAACGTGATCGTCGTCCCGCCGATCCCGACGAGCACGGTCAGCGCGAACAGCGCGGGTGTCGACGCGACGAGCGAGCGGCCGAGTTGGGCGAGACCGAACAGGACGAGTCCCGTCCCGATCGCGCGATACCCACCGATGCGGTCGATGATCGCGCCCGAGAAGAGCGCGACGGGGACGTACGTGAGCGGGATCGCGCCCGTGAGGAGACCGGCCTGCGTGCTCGACAGCCCGAAGTCGGCCGTCAGCGCACCGAGGTACGCCGGCACGGAGAACCAGACGAACATCAACGCGGTGTACGCGAGCGATCCGAGAACGAGCAGGAGATGGCGGGCGCGCGACGTCGAGAGCATGTACGGGACGATCGGCGCGCCACGGGATAACTGGTCGTGTCGCGGCGTCAGCGACCGGGAGGGCGACGGTCGTCCGCGACGAGCGGACAGGCTTGCCGTCTCACGAACTGCGGAGTGGACTGTCAACTAGCGAGTGCGAAAGCGTCGAAAGTGAGAGTGGGACCGTTGAGATTCGAACTCAAGTCCGACGGACCCCATCCGCCGAGGATACCAAGCTACCCCACGGCCCCGCACTCGGGAAGAGGCGGGTGCCGGCATTAAGGCCTTCGTTTCAACGATGGACGGGACCGTCGAGATTCGAACTCGAATCCGACGGACCCCATCCGTCAGACGAGCACGCGTTCGAGGGAGACGACCTCCCCTTCCTCGGCGTCGGGGTCGCCGACGAGGCGACCGAGGCAGACTGCGGCGCCGTTCGGGGTGTAGCACGCGACGAGGGCGTTCTCGCCGGCGTCGTCGGCGTCGAGGACGCCCGGCGCGAACACGGGCGCGCCCTCGGTGACGGCGTCGGCCGCGGAGTCGGCGATGATGACCGACGGCAGGTGCGCCAGCGCGCGCTCGGCGGGCGCGAGAACGTCGCGGAGCCACGTCTCGTCGCCGCGTTCGCGCCACTCCGCCAGCGCGTCCGCGAGATCGTGCAGGGTCGCGAGGTCGGCGTCGTCGAACGGTCCTGTCGCGGTCCGGCGGAGGTCGCCCATGTGCGCGCCCGTCCCGAGCGCCAACCCGAGATCGTGACAGAGCTTTCGCACGTAGGTCCCGCTCTCACAGCGGATCCGGAGGAGGGCCTGCCGGCGGTCGTCGCTCACCTCCAGCACGTCGAGTGCGTACACCTCGCGGACGCGCAGGCGGCGCGCGACGGCGCTCTTGCGCGGCGGCTTCTGGTAGAGGGGTCCCGCGAACTCGGCGACGACGGCGTCGAGGTCCGTCGGCGCGCGGGCGTGGAGTTCGAGGACGGCGACGTACTCCTTCGGCCCTTCGAGGAGAGCGGGCGCGAGGCGCGTCGCCGTCCCCGTGAGCACGGGGAGACAGCCCGTGACCTTCGGGTCGAGCGTGCCGGCGTGGGCGGCCTTCTCGACGTCAACCATGTCCCGGATCCACGCGGAGACCTGATGGGCGGAGGGACCCGGCGGCTTGTCGAGGTTCACCACACCGAACTCGCGGAGGGCGTCGACGTCGCGATCGTCGGGGGCCTCGCGACGCATCTAGAACTCGTAGCGGACGTCGTCGATCGGTGTCGGTCCCTCGTCCTGCGACGGCACGTACGCGTCGACGGCGTAGAGGACGATATCCGTCACCTCGTCCGGACCCCAGCGGGCCGTGTTCACCGAGAGGTCGTAGATGGTGAGGTCGTCGAAGTCGATATCGTAATACTCGTGATATCGCGCGGTCTCCGACTCCTCGCGCTTCTCGGTCTCCTTTCGGGCGGCCGCCGGCGTCTTCTCCTCTCGCTCGGCGATACGTCGACAGCGCGTGCCGAGCGGCGCGTCGAGCCAGATCTTGATGTCGGCGTACTCGCCCGCCATCCACCCCGCGAGGCGGGATTCGAGCACGACGTCGTCGCGTTCGCGCGCCGTCTCGCGCAGCTGCTCGTCGAGTTCCTTGTCGATCTGTGGGTCCTCCTCGGCGAGCTTGTTGAACTCCTCGAGCGTCAGCCCGCGTTCGTCCGCGAGCCCGCGGAAGATGTCCCCCCCCGAGATGTGCTCGTAGTCGAGGTGGTCCGCGAGCGTGGACGCCACCGTGGACTTCCCGCTCCCCGGTGGCCCGGAGATAGTGACCAACATAGTCGGTTTCGGGACGCGCGGAGTAAGGAGTTTACGAACCGCCGCGTCGCGTCCGTCAGGTCGGCGTCGTCTGGATACCGAGTCCCTTCCGGACGATCTGGCTGAACCCCATCGAGCAGAGGAAGTACCAGACGATCCACGCCGGCATGAACCCGCCGATGGTGTCCTTGAGATGGGTGTGACCGACGAGCGGCAGGACGAGCGTGACGCCCTGCTCGACCTGCCCGAGCTTCCAGTACATCCAGAGGAAGACCGGGATGGTGATGAGCATGATCCAGACCATCGGGCGGAACTGCATCTTGAACATCCCGAGTTGGTCACCCATCGCCTCCATCTGCTCCTGCTGAATGCGATCGAGGGCCTCCTCGTCACCGCGCTCCTTCGCGGCCTTCTGGCGGTCCTGAATCTCCTGCATCCGCTCCTGATAGGCCGACATTTTATCGAAATTCATCAGGTTCGCTTGAATGATCGACGTCCAGAAACCCGTACAGACGGCGAGCACCATCACGACGACGAAGAACGGCAGGAGTGAGTTCAGCGGCCCGAGGACGATATCGACGATCGGCCCGACCGTCCGGCGGATGGGATGGTAGTAGTAGCCGCTCATCATCGCGAGGGCGCAGACGCCCGCGACCTTATCGTACACCGTCCACGCGGTGTCGTCGTCGTCCGGAAGCTCGACGTCGTCGCCATCCTCGTACGCCGGCTCGTCGTCACCGGTGAGCCCGTCGCGGACGGCATCGGGATCCGCGAGCCGGAACCCGTCCCCGGCCTCCTCGAGGATCCCCTTCTCGATGAGTCGACCCCACTGGCCGCTCGTGAGCGACTCGTTGACGTCGCGCCACTCGACGGTCTCCCCCTCGTGATCGAGGAGGGCCGCGACGGCGTCGCGCATCTCGGGGTCCTCCGCGACGAGGTCCCGCACCTTCTCTGCGGTCCGTGCCATGCTACGTACCTCCGATCGGGGCGTTCATCAACTTTTTACTCCGTGCGTGCGTCCACGGCGTCCCGCACGTCGGCCCAGACGCCGTCGGGGGACTGCGCGCCGTCGATCTCGACGAACTCGTCGGTCCCGCGGTAGTGCTCGATGACGTCCGTCGTGTTCTCCCGGTAGGTCGCGAGACGGTCGCGGACCGTCTCCTCGGTGTCGTCGTCGCGCTGGACGAGGTCGGCGCCGCACTCGTCGCAGACGCCCTCTTCCTCGGGCGGATTGAACTCGACGTGATAGCTCGCGCCGCACTCCGGGCAGACGCGACGGCCGGTGAGTCGGCTGACGAGTTCCTCCTCGGGGACGTCGAGGTAGAGGACGACGTCGAGATCCGCGACGTCCTCGAGGTACTCGACCTGACTCTCGTTGCGCGGATAGCCGTCGAGGACGAAGCCGTCCGCGTCCTCGAGCGCCGTCTTCACGATCTCGTTCACGAGCGGATCGGGGACGAGGTCGCCGGCGTCCATGTACTCCGCGGGCGTCCCGTACTCCGTTTCCGTGTGCTTGTTCGCGCGAAGCGCGTCACCGGTCGTGACGTGCTCGATGTCGTACGCGTCCACGAGGCGTTTCGACTGCGTGCCCTTTCCGGCACCCGGCGCGCCGAGGATGAGAATACGCGGGTCGCTCATGCACGTTCGTTCACCCTCCCGGGATAAATGTCTGCGGAAACCGACTCGGTGCCGCCGCGGGAGCACGGGAACATATACGGGCGAGCGTCGTAGCCGTCGGTGTTCCGATGGCTCTCGAGTTCGCTTTCGTCTCCGCTCTCCTCGTCGTCTACGGGACCAGCTACGTCTTCACCTTCCTCCGCCGGTGGGACGTCCCCCTCCTCGCCGTCGAGATCCTCGCCGGCATCGTCTTCGGCTCCGCCTTCGGTTTCATCAGTCCCGGGTCGGCCGGCTACGACTTCTTCGAGGCCCTCGCCGCCTTCGGCCTGCTGATGATCATGTTCGACGCGGGTCTCGAACTCGACCCCGAGGTCGTCCGCGAGGACCCGCTCCGCGTGGCGAAGCTCGGCCTCCTCACCTTCGTCCTCCCGTTTCTCGCCGGCGTCGGGTTCGCCCTCGCACTCTCGCTGTCCCCCTTCGCGGCGTACCTCACCGGCGTCACCGTCTCGACGACCAGCCTCGGGCTGATCTACCCGCTCGTCGAGGACTACGGCCTCGTCGACGACGACCGCGGGCAGTTGATCCTCTCCGTTACCGTCCTCAACGACATCCTCTCCGTGGCCGCGCTCGCCTACGGGGTCACGCTCGTCACCTCCGACTCGCCCGTTCTCGGCGTCGGCCTCGTCACCCTCGCGCTCGGGTTCTTCTTCGTCGTCCTCCCGTTCGTCCTCGCCGACCACATCTCGAACACCGTCCGCGAGGGGGTCGTCTCGAATCCCGTGAAGTTCGGCGTCTTCCTCATGATCGCGCTCGCGTTCGCCGTCGAGGAGATCGGCGTCCACGCCGTCCTCGGCGCGTTCTTCGCCGGACTGCTCGTCGCGATCGTCACGTCCGACGGCCACCGCGTCGAGCGCGACATGCGACCGATCACCGACCTCACCGCGCCCGTCTTCTTCTTCTACGTCGGCATGAACGTCGACCTCGGGGCGATCGGTGGCGCCGACCCGCTCCTCCTCGGCGGCGTCCTCGTCCTCGGTCTCGGGACGAAGGTCGTCGGCGCCGCCCTCGGCGGCAGGATCGCCGGACTCGGCGGCGACACGACGCGCCTCCTCACCGCCGCGATGCCCGGGCGTCTCTCCATCAGCGTCGCCGCCGCGGAGATCGGCTTATCGCGCGGGATCATCGGGAAGCCCCTCTACGACGCGTTCGTCCTCCTCTCCGTCGTCAGCGTCTTCGTCGCCGTCGTGGCGTTCCGGTACGTCGCGAACGGGGCCGCGTCCGACGCGATCTGAAGGAGAGCCGTGCCAGCGGGCAGCCGCGTCGCTACGCGGCGTGGCATCGCGAAGAAATGGAGAACGGCGGACCGCGGTCGTTACTCGTTGCCGAACATCTGGCGCATCATCGGATGCATCTCCATGAGCTGTTCCTCCGCGATCTCCTCGTACAGCTTGTACGTGATGGAGATCGTGAGCAGCAGCCCCGTGCCGGAGACGCTACCGATGGTGCCCATCATGTTCGCGAGGACGGCGAGGAAGCCCACGATCGCGCCGCCGATCACCGTGACCTGCGGGATGTAGCGCTCCATGACCTTCTCGATGACCCCGACGTTCTGCCGGAATCCCGGGATCTGCATCCCGGAGTTCTGGATCTGCTTCGCCGTGGACTCCGGTCCCATGTCCGCGGTCTCCACCCAGAAGACCGCGAAGATGGCGCCCCCGACCACCATGAAGGTGAGGTCGATGGCGACCCGGATGATGACCTGCCACGGATCGGCACCCCCGACGCTCCCCGCCCACCACATCCACTGCGATGGACTGTGGACCGGCGCGAGGTAGTAGAACAGGCCACCGGTGACCTGCAACCCGGAGTCCGACACCGTGTAGATGCCGAGCCAGTTCGGCATCCCGGCTTCGCCGAGCCACCCGCGGAGGAACCGGCCGAGGAACTGGATGTTCGCCTGCAGGGCGCGCACCAAGATCATCGGCAGGACGCTCGCGTAGATGAGCTTCACGGGGAAGCGACCCCGGGCGCCCTTCACGCGAGCGTGACTGAGCGGGATCTCGACGCGGACGGACTCCGCGTACACGACGACCGCGTAGATGAGGACCGTCGTGACGATGGGGAGGACCCCGACCGTCGAGTTGAACAGCAGGGAACTCGCGGTGACGTTCTGGATGTTCCCGATCAGGACGTTGATCCAGTAGGGGATGACACCCATCTGTCCCGTGCTGCTGACACCGCCCCAGTAGAGCAGGCCGACGATGAGCTGTCGGGAGACACCGGCCACGATGAAGAGGCCGATACCCGAGCCGACGCCCCACTTGGAGACGACCTCGTCCATGTAGAGGAGGAGGAGCGCGCCGACGGCGATCTGGGCGAAGATGAGCCACTGCAGACCGAAGACGCCGATCCCGAGCGAGGAGGCGAGCGAGCTATCGGCCGGCAGGAAGCCACCGAGGAACACCATCGGGAGACCCGTCAGGCAGATCATCACGAGCACCAAGAACTTCTGCAGCCCCTGATAGATCGCCTGATCGCGCGGGTCGTCGGTGTCCAACCCGAGGAGGTTCGCGCCGCCGAGCAGCTGGAGGACGATGCTCGCAGTGACGATCGGCCCGATCCCCAACTGGAGGACGGAGCCCTGCCCCCCGGCGAGCAGGCTGCGGAAGTTCCCGAACAGGTCGGTCGCGTTCTGCCCGAGCCCCCAGAGGGCGACGTTCGTCAGGAAGAAGTACGCCACCAAGATGAACGCCGTCCACGCCAGCTTGCGCTTAAAGGGCACGTGGCCCTCGGGGCGCGAAACGGTCGGCATCCGGGTGAGGTACGGCTCGGCGGCTTCCTTCCAGCCCATCGGGTTAGTCCTCGCTCTCGTTTTCGTCGTCGCTCGCGAGCTCCTCGCCGCGCTCCGTGAGCACGGCCTCACCGCCCTCGGACTCGATGAGTTCGACGGCGGCCTCGCTGAACGCGTCGGCGACGACTTCGAGCTGGTTGTAGACCTGCCCGGAGCCGAGGACCTTCACGGCGTCGACCTCGTGGCCGTCCTCGACGACGTCGCGGACGTCCACGCGGTAGCCGTGTTCGGTCTCCTCGGCGAGACCGTCGGCGACGTGGAGCGCGACGTCCTCGTCGAGTTCCCGGATCGTGATCTCGGCGACGTCGAGCGTCGCCTTCTCCGGACGCTTGAATCCGGATTTTCCGATCGGTTCGTAGTTGTGGAACTCGTGCTTGTCGCGGCCGGCGCGTCCGCGCCCACCACGGTGACCGGCGCCGCGTCGGTTCTTGTGCGAGCCACCACCGTGCGTGCGCGTGCCGCGCTGGCGTCGTTTCTTACTCGTCATTGTTATCGCATCCGCTCGAGGAGTTCGTCGACCTCGTCGGTCGACTGCTTACCGAGCTGTCCGCCCTCAGACTGGGGCTGCTTGATCCCCTGATGTCCGCCGCGCGGCGGGTGCAGTCGGACGGCCGGGGAGAGACCCGCATCGCGCAGCGTCGTCTCCTCGTTGTAGAGGGCACGCGCGAGGCCGTCGACGTCGTCGTAGTCGGTGTTCTCGGCGACCCACTCGTCGTCGATGTCGGCGTCGCCCTCGAGGGGGTCGGCACGCTTCGCGACGAGCGACTTCACCGTCTCGAGCGACGGCTCGCCGTACGCGACGTAGTCGTTGACCTTCGCGATCATGCCGCGATACGCGTCGGTCTCCGGGACGAGGGTGGCGTGGTTGACGCGGTGGAGATTGAGCATGGAGAGCGTGTCCTCGACGCTCGCACGCATGTCGACCTCACCGCGGAGCTGGACGATTGCCTGCATTATTCGATCACCTCGCGCTTCTCGCGCGTGCGCTCGGGAATGCGGGCCTCCACCGTGTTCTGGAGCGCGTTGAACGTCGCCTTCGCGAAGTTGACCGTCGTCCGGGTCTTTCCGGACGACTTCGTCCAGACGTCCTCGATACCGGCGAGTTCGAGAACGTGCCGGACCGTCTCACCGCCCGCGAGACCGAGACCGCGCGGCGCGGGGATCAGATCGACCTCGACGCTCCCGGCCTTGCCGGTCGTCTTGAGCGCGACCGTGTGCGGACGCCCACAGCCACACTCCCACGACCCACAGCCGCGAGAGACGTCGATGATGTTCAGCTTCGCGACCTCGATGGCCTTCTGGATGGCGCCGCCGACCTGATCGTCGCGACCCTCGGCGTAGCCGACGAAGCCGTCGCGGTTCCCGACCGCGACGACACACCGGAACTTCACCCGGCGGCCGGAGTCCGTCATCCGCTGGACCATGTTGATGTCCAGTACCTCGTCGTCGAGCCCCGGGAGGAGGTTGTCGACGACCTCGGGCTCCTTCAGCGGGAGCCCGGTGTTCAGCGCCGCCGACATCGACTCGATCTCGCCGTCCTGCACGCGGCGGCCGAGTCGGGTCTGGGGCTGCCAGCTGTCGTTGTAGCTCATTGGTTAGTCCTCCTGAATGGTTTCGAGCGCGTCATCGAAGTGCTCGGGGAGTTCGGTTGCGTCGAACTCGCCGCTGTAGAGCGGCTCGTCGAGCTGTGCTGCGTAGTCCGCGATGTGCTCGCCGCGCGTGCGCGACCAGTCGGCGAAGACGTCCTCGTTGTGCGGGACGTCCAGTCCGGCGTCGATCGCGCCCTCCTGAATCGCGAACACCTTCGACCCGTGGGTCGCGGTGTTCAGACCGATGTCGAGGACCGCCTCCTCGAGTCCGGCCTCGCGAGCGCGGACGCCAACGAGGTAGCCGGTCAGGTAGGCCGCCGGGAGGTTCCCGGTCGGCGCATCCCAGCCGTACTCCTCGAGATCGGTCGCCTGTGCGCTCGCGAGCGTCTCGTCGCCGTGAGGGCCGGTCGCGATCAGCTGCGCCGTGACGTTGTTGTTGCTCTTTCGAGCGACAAGCCGGGGCTTGCCCGACTTGAGGAGGCGCAACCTCTGATGGTAATCCGTCCGGACCTCGCGGCGCCGGCGCATCGGAACCTTGTATCGTGGGCCGCTAGCCATTATTGCTCACCGTAGTGTTCCGCGATGTAGTTGTGTATCCGGCTGACGCTATCGAACTCGCCACCCTTCGCCATGTTGTAGAGGTCACGGTACTGGGCGGGCGTGAGTTCGCCGCTGTCGCGAAGCTCGCGGAGCTCGCGGCGCTGCGCGCGGATGCTGCTCTTCCACTGTTCTTTCTGGTCCTGCCGGGCGCCCGCCTTCCCGCGGCGCGTGCCCGGACCCTTCCGGTGACCGTAGGCGCGCTTCGCATCGCGTTCGCGCGCGCGGCCACGGGAGTTGCCCTGTTTGGTCTCTGCCCGAATCGTGCCCTCGTCGACGAGTTCGCGGATGTCCTCTCGCGTGATTGCGTCCGCGATCTCGCCTTGGGCGTCCGGGTCGAACCAGACACGGTTCTGGCCGACGTCGAGGACGTCGGAAGCGAGTCGTTTCTGTGCGCTCAGATCACTCATTGTCGACCTCCACTTCGACGTAGGTCGGGTTGAGGACGCGGATACCCGCCTCCTCGGCCTGTTCCTCGATGGTCTCCCGTTTCCGGTCACCGACCTTCGAGGCGATGCGGACGGCCTCCGTGTCGGGGTCGACGCCGTCGAGGTCGTCCGCGTTGTGGACGCGGACCTCCTCGAAGCCGCTCGGATGCTTGCCGCGCACCGCTTTCGGCGTGCGGAAGCCAGCCTCGACCTTCGGGCCCTTGCCCTTGATGCCGCGGCGCTGCTTCGAGAGCGTGCCGCGGGGCTTGCGCCACGAGGTCGGGGTCCGCTTCTTCATGTGATAGTCCTGACGGTTGAACTGCGGCTTGCCGACGCGCCGGCGCTGGTCGAGGAGGCGCTCCTCCTCGTCGTCAAGATCCGGCGTCTTGTCGGCGTGACCGCGCGGGCGGAGTTCCGTCTCCGCCGCTTCCGCCTCTTCCTCGGCCTCAGCGGCCTCGGGCGATTCCTCTTCGACTTCGGTCTCGGTCTCCTCGGAGACTTCGAGACCGCCGACGTCGGCCTTGATGCGGGCCGCGAGCGCGTTCCCGACGCCGTCGACGTCCGCGAGGTCGTCCTGACTCGCCGCCTTGACGTCCTCGACCGTCTCGTAGCCGGCCTCGCGCAGCGCTTCGGCCTTGCTCGCGCCGACGCCGCTGATGTCTTCCAGTTCCTGTAGTTCGTCTGCCATCTATCAGGCACCTCCTTTCGTCGGTTTCTCGACGATGTAGACACCGTCTTGGAACACGCGCGTGTCCTTGTCGGTGACGCGGGTGAGCTGTTCGATGTCGGCGGCGGTCTGCCCGACGGACTCCTTATCGGAGCCCGAGAGGGTCAGTTCCTCGCCGTCGACCTGCACATCCGTGTCGCCGCGGATCTGTGCGCGCCGCGGCGCCTTCTCGCCGAGGAAGTTCTCGATGACCACTTCGTCATCCTCCACGGTGACCTGCATCGGGAAGTGAGAGTAGTGGACCTGCATCCGGTACTCCCATCCCTCGGTCACGCCGTGGAACATGTTCGTAATGTGGCTCTCGAACGTCCCGACCGTCGAGTTCGTCTTCGCGTCCTCCGCATCCGCCTCGACGACGACGGCGTCGTCCTCAACGGACACGCGGACGTCCGGGTACCAGAGTCGCCGCGTGACGGAGCCGTTCGGTCCCTCGACGGTTAGCTCCAGATGGTCGACTTCCGCGTCGACGTCTTCGGGGATCTCGAGTTCTGTTCGCGTCATTGTTAGTAGACGTAAGCGATGACCTGACCACCGATGCCCTCGTCGCGGGCCTCGTAGTGGCTCATGATGCCGTGGCTGGTCGTCACGATGAGCGTCCCGTAGTCGCGAGCCGGGAGGTACCGCTTCTCCCACTGCTCGAACTCGTCAGCACCCACGGAGTACCGCGGATTGACGGGGCCGCACTCGTTGATGGCACCCTTCAGTTCGACCTCGAACATGCCACCTTTGCCGTCGTCGACGAACTCGAAGCCGTCGACGTACCCGCGGTCATAGAAGACCTCGAGGACGGACCCGATGGTGTTGGAGGCGGTCGATATCGTGTGGGAGAGGTGTCCGACACTCTCTGCGTTGTCGATGCCCGAGAGGGCGTCGGAAAGGGGATCTTTGCCTGTCATGGTTAGCTGTACTTCTTGAAGCCCATCGATCGGGCGATCTCTCGGAAGCACTGTCGACACAGCCAGACGTCGTACTTGCCGACGAGGCCCTGATTGCGGCCACAGCGGCGGCACTCGTGGGTCTGGCCGGTCTCCTCGTGCTCGTGTGCTGCTTCGCTCATTGCGTGACCTCCACGTCGAAGTTCGCCTCGAGGAACGAGATCGCGTCGTCAGCGTCGAGGCGGTGGTTCTCCGGGATCGGCTGGCTCCGCTTGTCTCGCTTGGAGACGCGGTAGCCCGGGCGGACGAGGTTGACCGTCACGTCCAGCCCGAAGATGCCGATGTTCGGGTCGTACTCCTGACTCGGGAAGTCCGTGTGCTCCTCGATACCGAAGGAGACGTTCCCCGTGTCGTCGAACTGTGCGCGGCTCAGGGAGACGACGTCGAACGCCTGCATGAGGAAGTCCTCAGCGCCCGCGCCGCGGAGTGTGACCTTCGCGCCGATCGGGTCGCCCTCGCGGATCCCGAACTCGGGTTCCGTGCGCTTCGCCGTCGTGCGCACGGACTCCTGTCCGGTGATCCCCTCGAGGATCTCCTCGGCGTTCTGGAGTTCGCGGCCACCCTGACCGACGCCCATGTGGACGACGGCCTTCTCGACGGTGGGCTCGCGCATCTCGTGGAACTCAGCCTCGCTCATTCGTCGTCACCCTCCGTTTCGGGCTCGTCCTCGACGAACTGCTCGTCGATGACGAAGACGTACTCTTCAACGGTCTCGAAGGAACCCTCGCTGGTCTCGACTTCGACCGTGTTGTCCGCGCTGCCGGGCGAGACGGTGATCTCGGTGATCTCGCCGACCTCGCCCGCGTGCTGGCCTGAGACGGCGGTGACGAGCGCGCCCTCCTCGTACGGGAAGTGCGCGAGCACGTCGTCGTTATCGAGATCGACGACGATGCTGTCGTTGCCGCTGTACTCGTCCTCCGCGACGACCAGATTGTGGCCGTTGTGGAGGTTGAGCTGGACGTCGCCGCCCGAGACCAGCGTCTCGTTCGTGACCTTCGCGAGCTTGCCGTCCGCGTCGGCGGCCGGGATCTCGGTCAGGGCGAGGCGTCCCCCCTCGTCGGGGAAGACGCGGTAATACTCGTCTCGCTCCGGGAAGCCAAGGATGTCGAACATCCCGATGGGCTGCGTCACGTCGCTCACCGAGTCGCCGTTGACGAGGACGCCGTCGTGGTGGACGGCGTACTTCGCCTCCTTCGTGGTGTCGACGTATCCGAGGACGTCCCGAAGGACGACGACGAGCGGGACACCGGCTTCGCCGTGCGGGCCCGCGCCTGCCTTCGCCGTGAACGTGGCCGTCTTCCGCTCGACGGGCCACGATTTCGGTACGGAGAGTCGTTTCTGGTGGTTGCTCATTCGTTGTCACCCTCCAGTCGGGTCGTGCGCATGTCGTCGGAGAGGTCGAGATCCGTGACGCGGAGGTTCGAGGCGTCGAGCGCTCGGGGGACCTCCTCGCCGTCCGCCGCCTCGACGGTCACGCCGTCCACGTAGACGGCGGCGTCTTTGAGGTCGACGTCGGTGACCTCGCCTTCTTCGCCGGCGAAGTCGCCGCGCATGACTTCGGCCGTGTCGCCCGCGTTGACGCGGACGTATCGCTGGCCGTACTCCTCGCGGAGGTCCGCCGCGAGGTGCGCGCGGACCTGCTTCTGGCGCTCGTGGAGCGCCGCGTTCTCCGTGCGGGTGCGCTGTTTGCGTGGTTGCTCGCTCATGTTATACGATCATCGTCGCGGTGCTCGCGATGCTGCCGTACCGCTCCGCGACCTCCCGCGTGATGGGACCCTTGATTTCGGTCCCGCGAGGCTCGCCGAGGTCATCGATGATGACCGCGGCATTGTCCTCGAACTTCACGCGCGTGCCGTCGGGGCGCCGGATCGGCTTGCGCTGGCGGACCACGACGGCCTCCAGCACCTGCCGGCGCATCTCGGGCGTCCCTTTCGTCACCGAGACGGTGATCTTGTCACCGATCCCCGCCTTGGGGTGTCGGTTGTTCGTCCCCTGATAGCCGGAGACGGACGTGATCTTGAGCTCGCGCGCGCCGGTGTTGTCGGCACACGTGATGAGGGATCCCTTCTCGAGTCCGGGCGTGACGTCGGCCTTGATGGCTTCCATCAGTTCTCACCCTCCGTGAGCTCGACGACCACGTGGGATTTGGTCTTCGAGAGCGGTCGTGTCTCTGCGATGCGTACCGTGTCGCCTTCCGCGATGTCGAAGCACTCCGGCGCGTGTGCCGGAACCCGAGAACGCCGCTTCATGTAGCGGTCGTACTTCGGGACGAATACGTCGTATTCGCGTTCGACGACGACGGTCTTGTCCATTGCCGTAGAAGCGACTTCGCCTTCGATGATCTGTCCGCGAACGGACAGACTGCCGTGGAACGGGCAGTCATCGTCGGCACAGTCGCCTTCGGGCGCGTCTACGTTCAGTCCTATCGCCATTGTGATTCGACTCCGTTTTCGGAGCGTAATGCGGGCCGTGAGAGCAGTATATCGCCATCCACCGTAACGTAGGCCGCGTCCTCGCCCGTCGCGCCGCCGCGCGAGTCGGGTTCGGACGCGGTCCCGGCCCCCTTGCGGCGGGCCGCGGCTTCATCTACCAGTCGGAACTCGAGCCTTCTTCCACCTTTCGGAACGCGCTTGGTGCCCGAGGCATCCTCTATCACGAGAGTGTTGGTCGTCTCGGAGACGACCCTCCCCGCGATCCCGACCTGTGAGGAGTCGGGCGACTCGACGACCCGCACCGGCAGGCCGACGAGCTCGTGTCGCGGAAGCGTCTCGGGCGTCAACGTCATTATTCCTCGAGGTCGCCCTCTTCGCGCTGGATCGTCTTGATCCGCGCGACCGTCCGGCGCAGTTCGCCGATCCGACCGGGGTTCTCCGGCGCGCCACCGGCCGCCTTCACGGCCTTCTCGTTGAGCAGTTCGGTCTCGATCTCCTCGAGTTCAGCCTCGCGTTCGGCGGGCGTCATGTCTCGGATCTCTTGGGTGTGGAGGATCGCCATTATTCCTCACCCTCCTCTTCAGATTCGGATTCGGATTCGGATTCGGATTCGGATTCCGCCGTCTCGGCTTCCTCCTCCTCCATCTCTTCGAGCAGAGCGTCGGCTTCCTCTTCGATGTCGGCCTCGACCTCGTCGAACTCCTCGGGTTCGACTTCCTCTTCGAGTTCGTCGATGGCCTCTTCAACGGTCTCCTCGGATTCCGGCGGCGAGGTCGAGCTCGCGCCCTCCTCCGCGTGCCGGTCGGGTCGAGCACCCGATTCGAGGTCCTCTTCGAGGATCTCCTCTTCGGCCTCGTCGTCCGCGGACTCGGTGAGTTCCTCCTCGCCGGGGGCCTCGCCTTCGGGACCGCCGAGTTCGGACTCCGCGGGCTCCTCGCCTTCGAGGAGCTCCTCGACGCCTTCGCCCTCGATCTCCTCTTCGTCGACGATGAGGTCTTCGATGTCGGCGTCCTCGTCGATCTCGAAGTCGTCGGGCAGCTCGGCACCCGGCGGGATGATCTTGACGTCCACGCCGATCGTGCCGAGCTTCATCACGGCGACGCCCTGCCCGTGGTCCACGATGGACTGGGCGGGCTCGCCGTTGTGCTTGATGTAGCCGCGGTTGAACTTCTCGACGCGACCGCGGTTGCCGGTGACCTTCCCGCTGAGGACGATCTCGGCGCCGAGGGCGCCCGCGTCCATGATGCGGTCGATGGTCGTGTGACCGGCCTTGCGGAAGTACCACCCTCGTTCGAGGGCGTTCGCGAGGCGATCCGCGACGATCTGTGCGTTCAGGTCGGGCTCATCGACTTCCTGAACGTCGATCTGCGGATCGTCCAGGTCGAAGCGCTCCTCGAGCTGCGTCGTGATCTTCCGGATGTTCTTCCCGCCCTTCCCGATGACCATCCCGGGCTTCTCGGCCTTCAGGACGATCTGGGTTCCCATCGGCGTGTGAGCGACGTCCATGCCGCCGTAGCCGGCGCGGGCGAGTTCTTCCTTGAAGAACTCGTCGATCTGGGAGCGCTGAAGCCCCTCCTCGATGAATTCGAGTTCGTCTGCCATGTTATTCTGCCTCCTCGATGATGAGTTCGACGTCCACCTGCGGACTGTTCCACGCCGTAGCACGGCCCATCGCACGGGGCTTGCGGCCCTGCGTCTCGCCGACCTTGTGGGCGGCGACGTGCGTGATGACCATCTCAGCGGGCTCGAAGCCCTGCTGTTCGGCGTTGTTCGAGACGTTCGTCAGGAGCTTCTGGAAGTCCTTCGTCGCCTTCTCCGGGTAGCGGCCGGCGTCCCAGCCCTCGATGTCGGAACGGTGTCCGACGCCGGAGTTGTGCTGCTTGAACGGCACCGAGCGCTCCTCGTTCAGCACCGCGGTGAGGTAGTCCTCGGCGTCCGCGACCGTCTCGCCCTTGATCTGTCGGGCGATGGCCTTGCTGTGCTTCAGGCTGATCGGCCGCTCGCGGAGCATGCCCTTCGCGGTGGTCTCCGGGTCGGCGTCGACGCTGTAGCTGATTCCCATTGTTACTTGAGCGGCACGAACTTCGAGGAGCGGGTCGCGCCGATACCCGCCTGCCCGTGTTCGACCGAACTTCGCGTCAGTTCGAACTCGCCGAGATAGTGCCCGATCATCTCGGGTTCGACCTCGACGCGTCCGAACTCCTGTCCGTCGTAGACCGCGAAGGTCAGCCCGACGAACTCGGGGAGCACCGGCATATCGCGCAGGTGCGTGCGGATCGGGTTGTTCGCCGTCTCCTCGGCGTCGCGCTCGCGCGCCTTCTCCAGCACCTTCTGGTGCTCCTCGGAGAGTCCACGGGTGATGGTTCGCCGCTGTCGCGCGGGGAGCAGTTCCGCGACGTCCTCCAGGTCCATGTCCTGAAGCTCGTCAAGCTCGTGACCGCGGTAGGTGAACTCACCCTCGCGGCCGGTGCGGTATTCCGTACTCATGCGTTAGTTCCCTCCACGGCCGGTGCGTCGGGAGCCGATGTCCCCGACCTTCCGTCCGGGCGGCGCGTTCTTCGAGACGCTCTTCGGGCGCCCGGGGTGCTGGCGGCCACCGCCACCGAACGGGTGGTCGACGGCGTTCATCGCCACACCGCGGACGCGCGGCCACTTCGTACCACGGGCCTTCATCTTGTGGTGCTTGTTGCCGGCCTTGACGAACGGCTTCTCCGTCCGTCCGCCGCCGGCGACGACGCCGACGGTGGCGCGGCAGTCCGGCGAGAGGCGCTTGACCTCCCCGCTCGGCAGCTGGACGACCGCGGCGTCACGCTCGTGCGTGACGAGGTCCGCGTTCACGCC
The DNA here is from genome assembly GCF_000474235.1 of Halarchaeum acidiphilum MH1-52-1. Taxonomy (GTDB): domain Archaea; phylum Halobacteriota; class Halobacteria; order Halobacteriales; family Halobacteriaceae; genus Halarchaeum; species Halarchaeum acidiphilum. The sequence goes on along the minus strand of NZ_BATA01000049.1, from coordinate 2,757 downwards.
GGACGCGCGAGCGAAGATGCCGCCGTCACCGGGCTGACGCTCGACGTTGCTCACGGGAATCCCCTCGGGGATCTCCGCGAGCGGGAGCGTGTTGCCGGGTTCGACGGCCGCCGAGATGCCGATCTCGAGCGTATCGCCGACGCCGACGCCCTCGGCGGCGAGCACGAGGCGCTGATCGCCGTCCTCGAACTCGACGCGCGCGACCGGTGCGCTCCGTGCGGGGTCGTGCTCGATGTCGACGACCTCGCCGGAGAGCACGTCGCCCTCGGGCTTCTTGTGCGACAGTTCCGCCTTGTATCGGTGCGACGGCGCGCGGAACGTCGAGGTACCGCGCCCGCGTCGCTGACCCTGAATCCTGCGTCCCATTCTCAGAACACCCCGATCCGGGAGGCGACGTCCTGCGCGTCGTCCTCCTCGGAGAGTTTGACGATGGCCTTCTTCGTGCCGTTCATCGTCACCTGCGTGTTGACGGACTCGACGGTGACGTCGTACTGCTCGGAGACCGACTCGCTGACGTCGGTCTTCGTCGCGTTGAGGTCGACGACGAATTGGAGCTTGTTGTCGAAGTCCATGTCGTTCATCGCTTTCTCCGTGACGAGTGGGTACTCGATGATCCCACTCATCGGTCGGCCACCTCCGCGAGCGCGCTCTCGGTCCAGACGGTGAGTCGGCCGGCGTGCGCGCCGGGTGCGAGGTCCTCCGCGTTCACCTCGGCCGCGGTCGCGACGTCGGCACCCGCGAGGTTGCGGGCGGCCTTCGACGGACCGGTCTCGGATGAGGTGACGAAGAGGACGGACTTGGGCTCGCGGTACTTGCGACCGCGGAGCTTGCCCTGTCCGGCACGGACGGTCTTGCCATCGTCCGCGCGTTCGATGTCGTCGTACGCGCCGACGGCCTCGAGGAAGGAGGCGACCTCCTTCGTCTTCACGAGGTCCTCGAAGTCGTCCGAGACGACGAGCGGAAGCTCCTCGTCCTCGTCGAAGTTGTGGCCGCGCTCGGCGACGAGTTCGGCGTCCGTCGTCGCCGCGATGGCGGATCGGACGGCGAGCTTGCGCTCCTTCTTGTTGACCGCCTTGCCTTGGTCTTTCTCTGCTTTCGGCGGATGCGCCTTCCGGCCGCCCACGGTCTGCGGAACGCGTGCGCCACGCCCGTTCGTCTTCGGGACGTGGGCCATACCGCGTCCGCTTCCCATGGATTCGGCGGGGGTGCGCAGACCCGCGTACTCGTCAGCGCCGTACTGCTGTTTTCGATTGGCCTGCGCGGCGAGGACCGCCCGACGGATGAGGTCGGGTCGGTATGCCGTCTCGAAGACCTCTGGGAGGTCGGTAGAGCCGGCGTCGTCGCCGTCGAGGCCACGGACTGTTGCCTGCATGATTTAGCCCTGATTCGACGCGGTACTCACGTAGCGCACCTCGGGGTCGAGGCGCGGCGATTCGTTCGGCCGGATGGCCGGCCGGAAGCGGATGAGGCGCTTCTCGGGACCGGGCACCGAACCCTTGATGAGGCGTACTGGCCGGAGACCTCGCCGTAGTTCGGGAAGCCACCCGCGGCGTTGACGTCCTCGCCCTCGCCGAAGTCGACGAGGCGCTTGTTGAGTTCGGTGCGCTGGTGGTACCCGGTCTGGCCCTGCTGGGGAACCGTCGAGCGAACGCGGCTCGGGTTCCACGGGCCGAGGTTGCCGATACGGCGGACCCAGCCCTGTCGCTTGTGCTTACCTTTGCGCTTCTGGACGCCCCAGCGCTTGACGGGGCCCTGGGTGCCCTTCCCCTTGGTGATGCCGGAAGTGTCGAGGAACTCGCCGGCGCGGAAGACGTCGCCGAACTCGTGCTCGCCGCCCTCGCGGAGGAGGGAGAGCGCGACGTCGGCGCGCTCGTCGATCGAGCCGCCGCCGACGCGCGTCTCCATGACGTCCGGCTTCTTCTTCGGGACGCCGGAGATGCCCGCGGGGACGGTGTGGGTGACGACACGGAGGTCGTCGACCGCACCGTTCTCCACGAGCTCCTCGATGGCGCCGTAGTCGCCGCGCGCGCCCTCGGAGGGGACGTCGAGGGTCCGGTCGAGGTCCGCGTCGAGATCCTCGGCCCAGACTTCCGTGACGGGCTTTTGCCCGTACGGCGTGTCCTCGTACGCCCGCACCGCGGCGGCGCGCATCGATGGTATTTCAACGACAGTGACGGGAACGGTCGTCTCCATCCCCTCCGTGGGGGAGTTGGACGCATCGTCCACCATCACGACGTGACTCATGCCTGCCTTGTACCCGGCGAACCCCTGAAGTCCGGGCTGGCCGTCGTCGTCGGGCCAGCTGTTGAAGCGCGGGACTTCGCTCGCCGCGCGCTTACGGGGACCGAACCCCAGAGAGCCTTTGCGTGGTCGGTTTGGTTGTGGCATCGTATCACTCCGTGAGCGTCAGGCACGCGAGGGAGGCGAACATCGCTTCCTCCGTTCGCACGACCTCGCTACCCTGATTCGGGACTGTGTTGAGCCAGACGTCGAACCCGCCGGGTGCGCGGGTGGACTGGGCGGAGTCGAACTCCCTGACCGCCTCGGCGGTGAGGCCGAGCATCGGCGGCAGCCCGCGTTCCGGCGAGCCGAACGCCACGGTCAGTCCGTCCTCGTGGACGCGGCGGGTGAGGTCGCCCACGTTCGCGGCGCCGACTGGCACCCCGAAGCGTGATGTGGCGACCCGGAACCCCGCGTCCGGACGGTCGAGTTCGTCCCCGATGGGCCGGGTGAAGACCTGAAAGCCCGGTGGGGCCT
>NZ_BATA01000050.1 GCF_000474235.1 Halarchaeum acidiphilum MH1-52-1 | reverse complement strand
TCGACGTCGAGACCGAGATCTTCGAGGCCTCGGCGACCTTGCGCGTCGTCGCCGTCTCCTTGTAGCCCAGTTCCGGTTCGGCCTGCACGTCGCTCGCGAACGCCACGAGGTCGTCCGCCCGCTCGTCGATGGCGGCACAGGCGGCGTCCTTCAGCGCGGCCGTCTCCGTGCGTCGAGTTCGGAAGTCACAAGCGTACGACACGCCGGACCGGTGATAACGATGTAGGTCCGCGGGTGATACCGTCGGAATCAGATGATCCCCTGCGCCGAGAGGACGATCTGGGCGACGATCGCGGAGCCGAAGAAGGTGCCCAAGAAGACGAGGCAGGCGACGAGGATGAGCTTCCACGAGACCTCCCGCATCCGCTGGACCTGCAACGCGACGGAGAGACCGGCGTACGCGAGGATCGGCGTCGTCGTCGCGAGGAAGTTGATCGGTTTCGTCAGCCCGACGACCGTCTCCTGCACCGGCGAGTACGGGAGCGAGAGGCAGAAGGCGATGATCATGGCGTAGGCGAACGCCGGGAGTTCGATCGGGGCGAATCGCGCGAGCAGGAGGCTGGCGAGTCCGATAACGATGATCAGCGCCATTCCGGGCGCGGCGGCGACGATGCCGCCGTCGTAGCCGATGCGGTTCCCGACGAGCGTGATGACGCCGACGACGACGAGCATCAGGAGCGCGCACGCGGTGAACTCCCGCGTTTCGAGCGGGTGTGTGCGTGTCGCCATCAGCGCTCACCTCCGATGACGGGTTCGAGGCGATCGTAGAGCCAGTTCACGAGGGGGAGACCGATGACGAGAACCATGTAGAGACCGGTGATCCCGGTGAGGAGGTTACTCGTCGCGGCGAAGGAGAGGAGCTGTTCTTTCGGGACGCTGTCGACCGCGGTGGCGAGCGAGGCCGAACAGGCCGTCATCATGCTCGCGCTCCCGATCCCGCACGCCATCGAGAGGGCGAGCGGGTTCAGCCCCGTCGCGGGCGCGAACCCGCCCAGAACGCCGAAGAAGATCGTCCCGAGAACGGTCCCCACGAGGTAGGTGCCGAGGACGCCGCGACCCTCCGGGGACTCGATGCCGTACTTGTCCGTGATGATGCCGAGCGTCGGCTCGCGCGCGATGCTGACCGCGCTCCCGATGGCCTCGCGCTTCAAGCCGAGCAGGAGCGCGAACGGGAGCGCGATGAAGATCGTCCCGAGGTTCCCGAACTCCTGCAGGACGAACGCGGGCCCGGCGCTGATGAGATCGGCGAACGACGGCCCGACGAGCGTCCCGTACTTCACACCGAGCGGCAGCAACGCGACGGTGAGGAGCGGCGCACTCAGGACGCTCACATCCTCCGAGACGAACCGACGTAGCGGCGCGACGTACTGGCCGAGGACGCTGTAACTGATCCCGATTCCGATGACGACGGCGAACAGCATCGGGAGCAGCACGATCTGTCCCGGGCCGAGCGGGATCGTCCGCTTGCCGATGGCCTCGGTGACGACGACGATGATGAAGACGATGAGGTGCGTGCGGAGGTGGACGCGCCACCGACCGGCGAGCCGGATGGGGAGCCACCGCCCCGCGTCGTCCGAACTCATGTGGTTATCACTACCATACCGGTGGGTGCCGATGACGGTACTTAAGCGTATCTCCCCGTGAGCGTTCACGATGTGATCGACCGATGGCGTCGGCTCTACGGGAGAAAATATGATAGATTGACACGATGCGCGTCGCGACGGGCCTCGCGACCGAAGGGGTCGGTATTCCGCGACTCCTCGCTGACGCTCGGTGCCGCCCTATCCTCGCGGGTCGTCCCTCCCCGTTCGGCTGTTCGGTGGTCCCTCGCTGACGCTCGGTGCCGCCCTATCCTCGCGGGTCGTCCCTCCCCGTTCGGCTGTTCGGTGGCCCCTCGCTGACGCTCGGTGCCACCTACTCCTCAAACACGAACGTCCCGTCCTCCTGCACGACCTCGCCGTCGACCTCGATGCGCGAGTCCTCGCTCATGTCGACGATCATGTCGACGTGGACGGCGGACTCGTTCGGTTCGCGCTCTGCGGGGACGCACTCGTCGTACGCCATCCCGACCGCGAGGTGGACGGTATCACCCATCTTCTCGTCGAACAGCATGTTGTAGGTGAACCGATCGATGTCGCGGTTCATCCCGATGCCGAGTTCGCCGAGGTAGCGCGCGCCCGGGTCGGTGTCGAGCACGTCGCCGAGGACGTCCGCGTTCCGGTCGGCATCGTAGTCGACGACGCGTCCCTCCTCGAATTCGAGATACGCGTTCTCGATCTCGTGGCTCTGATGATAGAGCGGGAGGTCGAAGCGCACCTCGCCCGCGACGCTGTCGGGGACGGGCGCGGTGAACACCTCGCCGCCCGGGAGGTTGTGCTCGCCGTGGTCGTTGAGCGTCTGCATGCCCGCAACGCTCATCGTGAGGTCCGTCTCCTCGCCGGAAACGATGCGCACCTCGTCGGCGGGATCGAGGATCTCGACCATCTGCTGTTGGTGCTCGCGCTGGGCCTCCCAGTCCTTGTCGACGGCGTTCCACACGAAGTCCTCGTACGCCTCGGTGCTCATGTCGGCGAGCTGGGCGTTCGCGGGCGTCGGGTACTGCGTGAGACACCAGCGCGTGTCGAGGAGTTCGCTGCGCGCGGGGGCGTAGGCGCGCTGGTAGGCGGCCTGCGCGTCGCCGTCGACGTCGCGCATCTCGGTGACGTTCTCGTCGCCGCGCACGCGGATCGCGGCGTCGACGTTCTCGTAGAGCGCGGTGAGGTGATCGGGTTCGTCGAGGTCCTCGGCGTCGACATTGCGGAGGTAGGCGCGTTCGGCGCGCGAACTCCCGAATCGGCCGTTGTAGAGCATCACGGGATGCGCGCCGCGCTCGGCGAGGAGTTCGTAGACGGCGACCGCGAAGTCCTCCGCGGCGGGCGGGGCGGTGACGACGACGCGATCCCCCGCTTCGATGTCGGTGGAGTGCTCGACGACGATCTCGGCGTGACTGCGGACGCGCGGGTCCATGTGCAGAGACACGGTGAGGGGTGGCAAACCGCTTGCGGAGGGGGCGGGATTTTGGCCCTCGACGCGAAAGGACGCGCATGGACGAGACGACGGCGGTTCGCGAGCCGGTCGACCTCCGCAGCGACACAGTGACGATGCCGAGCGATCGGATGCGCGAGGCGGCGGCGAACGCGCCGGTCGGCGACGACGTCTACGGCGAGGATCCGAGCGTGAACGACCTCGAAGCGACGGCGGCCGAGGTGTTGGGCACCGAGGCGGCGCTCTACCTCCCGTCGGGGACGATGGCGAACCAGACGGCGGCGCGCGTCCACACCGAGCGCGGGCAGGAAGCGATCGTGGAGACCGAGAGCCACGTCGTGCGCTACGAGAACGCGGGGTTCGCCCAGCACAGCGGCGTCCAGATCCGGCCGGTGGACGCTGGCGATCGGGCCGTCCCGAGCGCCGCACAGGTCGCTGACGCGGTCATCGCGGACGACCTCCACCGACCCGGGACAGGGCTGCTCTGTCTGGAGAACACGCACAACGCGAAGGGTGGCCTCGTCGCGACGCCCGACGCGATCGCGGCGGCCGCGGAGGCGGCGCACGACCGGGACGTCCCGGTCCACCTCGACGGCGCACGCCTCGCGAACGCGGCCGTCGCCGCGGACGTCCCGCTGTCGGCGTTCGCCGCGCACGTCGACTCGGTGAGCCTCTGCCTCTCGAAGGGACTCGGCGCGCCGGTCGGCACCGTGCTCGCGGGCAGCGAGGCGTTCGTCGCGACGGCGCGCGGCGTCCGCAAGCTCCTCGGCGGCGGGATGCGACAAGCGGGGTTGATCGCCGCGCCCGCACGACTCGCGTTGACGGAGAACGTCGCGCGCCTCGCGGACGACCACGCGAACGCCAACCGCCTCGCGGCCGGGATCGACGGTCTCGACGGACTGCGCGCGCCGGCGCGGAGACGAACGTCGTGCTCGTTGACACGTCCGAGTCGGCAATCGACGCCGAGACGTTCGTCGAGCGCTGCGCGGACGCGGGCGTCCTCGGGAGCGCGTTCGGCCCCGAGACGGTCCGTTTTTGCACCCACCTCGACGTCGACACGGCGGCGATCGAGACGGCGCTGGAGCGGATCGAGACGGTCGTCTAGCGATCGCGTCGCCCCTCGCGGAAGCTCAACAGCGTCCGGCGGAGGAGGAGGTAACAGAAGAAGAAGAACCCGATGACGAGCGCGAGGAGGACGTAGAACATCGGATCGGACGGGAGACCGAGCATACGAGACGTGTGCGCCGCGGACGCCAAAGCGGTTTCGCCGAGGTCGTCGGTCGCGGTGTGTGAAAAGCGCGTTTGAGTCTGGGGTACGGACTTGAAACGAGAGCGCGCAGGGGGAGACGGGTGCGGCGACCGCGGCGGCGCCGCGCCCGCCCGCTAGTTTCGGCCCTCCACCCGGAACGATTCGAGGACGGCGCCCTCGCGGTCGCGTATCTCGCCCGCGAGTCCGTTCCCGTCGGGAGTGAGTTCCGCGTGGGAGGCGGGATTCCCCCGCGGTTCGGCGTGGCTCCCCGGATTCAACAGCACGCAGTAGTCGGTCTCGGTGACGGACGGCCGATGCGTGTGTCCGGAGATCACGAGGTCGGCGCCGCGCTCGCGCCCGAACATCGCGAGACCGGTCGGGCCGCCGCGCTGGCGGTGCGTGAGCGCGACGCGGACGCCCGCGAGCTCGATCGTCCGAGCCTCGGGGAGACGCTCGCGCACCGCGTCGGTGTCGCTGTTGCCGTGGACGGCGTGGAGGCGCTCCGAGACGTCGTGGAAGGCGTCGAGGGCGGCTTCCGTCGTGAAGTCGCCGGCGTGGATCGTCGCGTCGGCGCGCTCGACGGTCTCGCGCGCGTCGCCGACGAGTTCGTGGCCGCTCCGGCTGTGCGTGTCGCTGAGGACGGCGAACATGGAGCGGGAGAGGGGACGGACGAAGAAAGACCCGACGCCCCGAGCCTTTAGGGGACAGCGGTCGTCGTCTCCCGTGATGGCGAGTTCGAAGCGCGTCGTGGTCGCCGCGGGGGCGGCGAACGCGGCCATCGCGGCCCTGAAATTCGTCGGCTACATCCTCACCGGGAGTCCGGCGATGCTCTCAGAGACGTATCACTCCATCTCCGATACGGGCAATCAGGTCTTCCTCCTCATCGGCCTGCGCTCGTCGAGCAGGGAGGCCGACCGCACCCACCCGTTCGGTTACGGGAAAGCGCAGTTCTTCTACTCCTTCCTCGTGAGCGTCCTGCTCTTCGGCATCGCCGGCTGGGAGTCCTTCTCGCACGGCTATCACGCGATCACGGGCGGGCACGCGGAGGCGCTCGAAGGAGCGGTCCACCTGCTCGGCGCGTCGTTCCCCGCCGTCTACGTCAACTACGCGGTGCTGGTCGGCGCGTTCTGCTTCGAGGGGTACGCTCTCACGACCGCGTACGGCGGGATGCGCTCCGACATGATCGAGAACGACTGGAGCGGCTTCGCGGAGACGTTCCGGAAGACGAGCAACGTCACGACGCTGACGGCGTTCACGGAGGACACCGTCTCGGTCAGCGGGATCGTGATCGCGTTCGTCGGCGTCTCCCTCAGCGACGCCACGGGGAACCCGCTGTGGGACGGTCTCGCCGCGCTCGTCATCGGCGTGCTCCTGATGGGGTTCGCGCTCGCGCTCGCGTGGGAGAACCGCCGGCTCCTCATCGGCGAGTCGATGCCCGAAGAGCAGGAGGACGAGCTGCGCGCGACCGTCGCCGGGTGGGACGGCGTGGTCGGCGTTCGAGACTTCCGGACCGTCTACTTCGGGCCGAACCGCGTGCTCGTCGCGGCGGACGTCGCGTTCGCCCACGACCTCGACACCGCGGCGGTCGACGAACACATCACCGCGATGGAGGACGCCATCATCGAGCGAAACGAGAACGTCCGAAAGGTGTACATCGAGCCGGAGACGTCCGCGAGCACGGGCGGGCACTGACGGCGGCGCGGAAACCTTAACCGGGCGAGCGACCAACTACCGACGACAATGGCGGCCACCGACGCGGACGCGGCGGAGTCGTACGTCGAGCATCCGCTGCTCGCCGAGGGATTCCTCGAGGACCGCCGCTACCAGACCGAACTCGTCGAGACGGCCGTCGCCGACCACACGCTCGTCTGTCTCCCGACGGGTCTCGGGAAGACGGCCGTGAGCCTCCGCGTCACGGCCGAGCGCCTCCGCGGCGACGTGGGCGCGAAGAGCCTCCTGCTCGCGCCGACGAAACCGCTCGTCGAACAGCACGCCACCTTCTACCGCGAGGCGCTCGAAATCCCGGACGACGAGATCGTCGTCTTCACGGGCGACGTCCGACCGGACGATCGTGCCGACCTCTGGAGCTCGGCGCGCGTCGTCGTCGCGACGCCGCAAGTGGTGGAGAACGACCTCGTGGGCGGCCGGATCGACCTCCGGGACGTCGTCCACGTCACCTTCGACGAGTGCCACCGCGCGAGCGGCGACTACGCGTACGTCTACATCGCCGAGCGGTACCACGCGGACGCCGCCGACCCGCTCGTGACCGGGATGAGCGCGTCGCCGGGCGGCGACGAGGAGGAGATCCTCGGCGTCTGCGCGAACCTCGGCGTCCGCGACGTCGCCGTGATGACGGAGGAGGACGCCGACGTCGCCGACTACACCCACGACACCGAGGTCGAGTGGGTTCGCATCGACCTCCCCGAGGAAGTGCTGGAGATCCGCGACTCGCTGAACGACGTCATCACCGAGCGCTTGGAGACGCTGAAGGAACTCGGCGTCACGCGCTCGACGCAGCCCGATATGTCGCAGAAGGACCTCAATCGGATGCGCGGGAAGCTACGGGAACTCATCGACAACGACCAGTCGGAGGGATACGAGGGGATGAGCCTCCACGCGGAGGTGATGAAGCTCCGGCGCGCCGTCGAACTCGTCGAGACGCAGAGCGTCGAGTCGGTGCGACGGTACTTCGAACGACAGAAGAACGCCGCGCGCTCCTCGGGGGCGTCGAAGGCCTCACAGCGGCTCGTGAGCGAGCCGCGGGTGAAGGAGGCGATGCGGCGCGCCGATGAGTTCGACGGTCTCCACCCGAAGTTCCGGCGCGTCCGCATGCTGCTCGCCGAGACGCTGGGCATCGAGGGGGGCGAGCGGGTCATCGTCTTCACGGAGTCGCGCGACACCGCCGAGGCGCTCACCGAGTTCCTCAGCGATCACTTCGACGCGCGGCGCTTCGTCGGGCAGGGCGACAAGGAGGGCAGCGATGGCATGACGCAGAAAGAGCAGGGAGAGGTGCTGGACGCGTTCAAGGCCGGGGCGTTCGAGGTGCTCGTCTCGACGAGCGTCGCCGAGGAGGGTCTCGACGTCCCCGAGGTCGATCTCGTCTGCTTCTTCGAACCCGTCCCGACGGCGATCCGCTCCGTCCAGCGCAAGGGCCGAACCGGTCGACAGGCCGAGGGCCGCGTCGTCGTCCTGATGGCCGACGATACCCGAGACGAGGCGTTCTTCTGGATCTCGCGCCGCCGCGAGGAGGAGATGGAGGAGGAACTGCGGACCCTCCAGTCGCTCGCGGACGACTTCGAGACCGAACTCGACGACGGGCAGGGAACGCTCGGGGAGTACGCGGACGGCGAGGCACCAGCGAGTGCCGCGAACGGCGCGGGGAGCGGGGCGGTCGGCGCTGCGGGCGGGGAGGGTGACGCGATCGGCGCGACGGGCGACGACGGCGTCCCGAGTTCCGCGGACGGACAGGTCGGTCTCGCGGACTTCGACGACGGATCGGACGACGCGGAGGCGACGGGCGCGAGTGGCGGCGACGGAACGGGTGACGACGCCGGCGGGCGCGACGAGAGCGTCGCCGGAGATGGGGAGGGCACCGTCGCGCGCGCCGACCCGCCCGAAGAGGAGGACCACGTAGAGGTAGTGGTCGATCAGCGCGAACTGGAGTCGACGATCGCGCGCGACCTCTCGAAGCGCGAGCACGTCGAGACGCGACTGGAGACGCTCGCGGTCGGCGACTACGTCGTCTCGGATCGCGTCGCGCTCGAACGCAAGAGCGTCACGGACTTCCTCGACACCCTGCTGGGCGGGGAGCGCGACCTCTTCGAGCAGGCGCGCGACCTCACCCGCCACTACGACCGGCCGGTGCTCCTCCTCGAAGGGGGCGACCTCTACGGCGAGCGCAACGTCCACCCGAACGCCATCCGGGGCGCGCTCGCGTCGCTCGCCGTCGACTACGGCATCAGCGTCCTGCGGACCGAGGACGAGGACGACACCACGGACATGCTCGACGTGCTCGCGGGGCGCGAACAGCTCACCCGCGATCGAGAGGTGTCGGTGCACGGCGAGAAGGGCGCGAAGACGCTCGCGGAACAGCAGGAGTACGTAGTATCGAGCATCGCGGACGTCGGGCCGGTGACCGCGCGCGCCCTCCTCGACCACTTCGGGAGCGTCGAGACCGTGATGACCGCCGACGAGGAGACCCTCAAGGAAGCGGACGGCGTCGGCGACGTGACGGCCGAGCGCGTGCGCGAAGTCGTCGCGAGCGAGTATCGGCCACAGAAATAGGACCGGACCCGACTAGGACTAAGGAACGACCGAGACGGGGACGCGCTCGGCGTCCATCACTGTCTCGGTCGCGCTCCCGAGGATGGCACGCTCGACTGCCCCGGCGCCGTGGTGGCCCATCACGACGTGATCGTATCCCTCCTCCGCGACGAGTTCGACGACGTCCTCGCCGATACGATCCGACGGCCGGAAGTCGAGGCTGATGTCCGTGCGGACGTCGGGTTCGTCCTCGACATCGTTGGCGTCGAGGACGTCTCGCGCGCGTTCGAGGATCGCGTCGGTCGCCTCGTCGCGCGCGTCCGTGATGTGGACGACGTGGAGCGCCGCGTCGTAACGGGTCGCCATCCCGGTGGCGAACTCCAACGCGCGGAAGCTACAGTCGGAGCCGTCGATGGGGACGAGTATCTTCACGACTCACGTCTCGCCGCCCGGCGAGTTAAAGGTTCAGCGGAGAGCGTCGAGCGCCTCGGCGGCCTCGCGGGCGGCCGCGGCGAGTTCGCGGGCGGATCGGGGGTCGTCGGCCGCGGCGGCGCGCTCGGCGAGCGACGCGACGCTCCGCGAGAGCGCCGCGCGAGCGTCGGCGGTGTCGCCCCCGGCGTCGCCGGTCGTCGGGACGTCGTCTCCGCCGTTCGGCGGCGCCCGCTCGTGCGTCGCCGCTCCGGCACGCGCCGCCGTCGGCGCGTCGATCGGGGGACGCGTCGGCTCCGGCTCGGACTCGTGGCCGCCGTGCGCGTGCGCCTCGGGGGAATCCGCGTCCACGTCGCCGACGCCCGTGACGGAGGTCGTCGGCGCGCCCGTGGACGGGCGCGCCGCGGCTGACGCGTCGGCGTCGGTGGTCGTCCCATCGTCACTCTCGGCTCCGACGGCGCGCTCGCCCTCGGCGTCCCCGCGAACGTCGGCGGCCGCCTCGACGGCATCGCTCGCATCGCTCGCGGACGCGGACACGGACGCCGCGTCGACGTCAGCGTCGACGTCAGCGTCGACGTCAGCGTCGGCAGCGGGTTCGCCCTCCGCCTGACAGGTCGGGCAGAACTCCCTGCCCTCGTGGCGAAAGAGCGGATTGCCGCACCGATCGCAGTGCTTGTTCGTCATCGTCGCGCCCTGTAGGAGGAGGTCGCTCATCCGGCCGGTGCGCTCGCGGTCCTCGCGCTCGGCCGCGTACTTCTCGCGGAGTTCGCGCTTCTGTGCCTCGCGGTCGAACCCCTCGGGGTCGTCGCGGTCGCTCATACCCGTACCGAGGGCGCGCGCGCCGAAAAGCGTGGTGACGCCGGTGCACGTCGGCGATGCGTCGCACCGGGATCGGTGGCGGTACGCTTAACGGGTTCGGACGCGCCGGGTTCAGGTGTCATGACCAAAGTGAGCATCGTCGGTGCGGCGGGGACGGTCGGCGCGGCGGCGGGCTACAGCCTCGCGCTTCGGGACGTCGTGGACGAACTCGTGTTCGTCGACATCCCCGATCAGGAGGACGTCACGGTCGGGCAGGCCGCGGACGCGAACCACGGGATCGCCTACGACTCGAACACCGAGGTGTCTCAGGGGGACTACGCCGACACTGCGGGATCGGACGTCGTCGTCATCACCGCGGGCATCCCGCGCGAACCCGGGCAGTCGCGTCTCGACCTCGCGAGCGACAACGCCCCGATCATGGCGGACATCGGCGACTCGCTCGCCGAGCACTCCGACGACTTCGTCACCGTCACGACCTCGAATCCGGTCGATCTGCTCAATCGCCACCTCTACGAGACGGGCGAGCGCCCGCGCGAGCAGGTGATCGGCTTCGGCGGCCGCCTCGACTCCGCTCGCTTCCGCTACGTCCTCAGCGAGCGCTTCGAGACGCCCGTGCGGAACGTTGAGGCGACGATCCTCGGCGAGCACGGCGACGCCCAAGTGCCCGTGTTCTCGAAGGTCCGCGTGGACGGTCGCGATCCCGCGTTCTCCGACGAGCGGAAGACCGCCATCCTCGAGGAGCTACAGGAGTCCGCGATGGACGTCATCGAGCGCAAGGGCGCGACGGAGTGGGGACCCGCGACCGGCGTCGCGCACATGGTCGAGGCGATCGTGCGCGACACGGGCGAGGTGCTGCCCGCGAGCATCCCGCTCGAGGGCGAGTTCGGCTACACGGACACCGCGCTCGGCGTCCCCGTCAGGCTCGGCTCGAACGGCGTCGAGGAGATCGTCGAGTGGGATCTCACCGAGTACGAGCGCGACCAGCTCGGCGAAGCCGCGGAGAAACTCTCCGAACAGTACGCGGAACTCGTCTAGGCGGCGCCGTCGGAGGCCGGCGAAGGCGGGTCAGTGTCCGCCGTCTCCGCGGTCTCGGGCGCGCTCGGATCGCCGTCACGCTCGTTCGCCTCCCAGTCGAGGACTTCCTCCCACGTGTGGCACATGGTATCGTGACGTTCGCGTGAATACGACGCACGGAGAAAAGCGTTGCGCCGTCACGGGACGAGCGGCGGGCGCCTCAGACCACCTGCTCGCCGTCGTCGTCGTAGACGCGGATGGCGTCGACGGGGCAGGCGCGCGCCGCGAACTTCGCGTCCAGTTCGGCGTCCGCGGGAACGTCGCGAACGAAGACGCCGTCCGCCGTCTCCTCGCCGTCCGTGAGAATCGCCTTCCCGGCGTCCCGATCCGCCTCGAATCCCGCCTCCCACTCCGTGACGCACTGGTACATCCCGATACAGGCGTCCCGGTCGAACTCGACTCGCATACCCGGAGATGGGACCGGCGCGCGTTTAGCGGTGGCGGTGCCGTACGCTATCGCCCCGCTCGCCCGTCGATGTGATGGAGCGCGTCCGGGAGGTTCGTACGACGAGTCGGAAGGCGTCGGGCCGCCGAGGCGAGGGGATCCCACGCGACAGTTTAAACCCGAACGCGCGCCTAGCCCGCCCAATGAGAGTCACGGACCTGACGGGGCTCCCCGCGGGCGTCCCGGAGCACCTCGAAGAGGAAGGGATCGAGGAGCTTTACCCCCCGCAGGCCGAGGCCGTCGAGCGCGGCGTCACCGAGGGCGAGAGCCTCGTGGCGAGCGTCCCGACGGCGAGCGGCAAGACGCTCATCGCCGAGTTAGCGATGCTGGCGGCGGTCGAGCGCGGCGGGAAGGCCCTCTACATCGTCCCGCTGCGAGCGCTCGCGGGCGAGAAGGCGAGCGAGTTCGAGCGCTTCGAGCGATTCGGTCTCTCCGTCGGCGTCTCGACGGGCAACTACGAGAGCGACGGCGAGCGGCTGGCGAACAACGACGTCATCGTCGCCACCTCGGAGAAGGTGGACTCGCTCGTGCGCAACGGCGCGGGGTGGGTCGACGAGTTGGGATGCGTCGTCGCGGACGAAGTCCACCTCGTCGACGACGCCCACCGCGGGCCCACGTTGGAGGTGACGCTCGCGAAGCTCCGCGCGCGCGTGTCAGACCTCCAGACGGTGGCGCTCTCCGCGACCGTCGGCAACGCGGACGAGCTCGCCGCGTGGCTCGACGCCGAACTCGTCGACTCCGACTGGCGCCCCATCGAGCTACGCACCGGCGTACACTACGGGCAGGCGCTCCATCTCGACGACGGGACGACGCGCGAACTCCCGGTCGAACGCGGCGAGAGCCAGACGGCCGCCATCGTCCGCGACACCCTCCGGGACGACGGCTCGACGCTCGTCTTCGTGAACTCCCGGCGGAACGCGGAGGGCGCGGCCAAGCGCCTCGCGAGCGTCGTCGCGGCGGAACTCTCGACGGCGGAGCGCGCCGACCTCGCCGAGATCGCCGATGAGATTCGCGCCGTCAGCGACACGGAGACCTCGGAGACGCTCGCGAACGCGGTCGAGCGGGGCGCGGCCTTCCATCACGCGGGACTGGCGAGAGAGCACCGCGAACTCGTCGAGGAGGCCTTCCGCGACCGCTTGGTCAGGACCGTCTGTGCGACGCCGACGCTCGCCGCCGGCGTGAACACGCCCGCGCGCCGCGTCGTCGTGCGCGACTGGCAGCGCTACGACGGCGACGCCGGCGGGATGCAGCCCCTCGACGTCCTCGAAGTCCACCAGATGTTCGGCCGCGCGGGCCGGCCCGGTCTCGACCCGTACGGCGAGGCGGTGTTGGTGACGGACGACCACGACGGGCTGGAGGGGCTTTTCGAGAGGTATATCTACGCCGACCCCGAGCCCGTCCGCTCGAAGCTCGCCGCCGAGCCCGCGCTCCGGACGCACGTCCTCGCGACGGTCGCGACCGGGTTCGCGACCACGCGCGACGAACTCCTCGACTTCCTCGATGGAACGCTGTACGCCGAGCAAACGGATGAAGCCGGGCGGCTCGCGTCCGTGACGGACGACGTGCTCGCGTACCTCGACGCGAACGGGTTCGTCGACCGCGGTGAGGATCTCCGCGCGACGGAGACCGGCCACCTCGTCTCGCGGCTCTACGTCGATCCGATGAGCGCGGCGGAGATGATCCACGGACTCCGCGAGGCCGACGAGGAGACCACGCCGCTCGGCTTCTACCACCTCGTCTCGCGGACGCCGGACATGTACGAACTCTACCTCCGCTCGGGCGATCGGGAGACGTACACGGACGTCCTCTACGAGCGCGAGGCCGAGATCCCGGGATCGACGCCGTCAGAGTTCGAGGACGGCGCGTTCGAGGACTGGCTCGCCGCGCTGAAGACGGCGACGCTCATGGAGGACTGGACGGAGGAACTCGACGAGGAGCGCATCGCCGAACGCTACGGCGTCGGGCCGGGCGACATTCGCGGGAAGACCGAGACCGCGGAGTGGCTGCTCGGCGCGGCCGAGCGCCTCGCGGGCGAACTCGACCTCGACTGCGTTCGGGCCGTTCGGGACGCCCGCAAACGCGTCGACTACGGCGTCCGCGAGGAACTGCTCGATCTCGCGGGCGTCCGCGGCGTCGGACGCAAGCGCGCCCGCCGGCTCTATCGGGCGGGCGTCGAGGACCGGAGCGAACTGCGGAACGCCGACAAAGCGATCGTCCTCGGCGCGCTGCGCGGCCGGCGCAAGACCGCCGAGTCCGTCCTCGCGGCGGCCGGCCATCCGAACCCGGAGATGGACGACGTGCGCGCGGACCCGGACGCCGCACCCGAGGGGGCGACGGAGGCGGGCGAGTCGGAGGCGGGCGAACGGGGGCAGGCGAGCCTCGGTGATTTCGAGTGAGAATCGTCGAGGGCGTCGCGACGATCGATGACACGGACGCCTTCGTCGGGGCGCTCGGCGACATCGGCGACGCGAACGACTGCGTCGTGCAGGCGTTCGACGCGCGTTACGTCGCGGGCCACGACCACCTCGCGAGCGCGCTCGACCACGCCGAGCGGGCGTTCGAACGCGGGGAGAACGTCGCGCGCGAACGGGCGGTCGAGGTGCTACTCTACGCGGCGGGGCGCCGACAGATCCGCCGTGCGCTGACGATGGGCGTCGAGACCGGCGAAACGCCGGTCGTGGTGCTCGTCGCCGCCGATCACGCCGTTGCGGACCCGGAGGCAGCGGAAGCGGCGGCCGCGAACGCCGTCGCCGAGCGCGTGGGGCCCGGCGGCGGGTTCGACGCGCGCGACGAGGAGCGGATCCGCGACTTCTTCGAGATCGGCGACGCCGAGCTCGCGGCGACGGACGCGAGTCTCGAAGCGCTCGTCTGCGAGCGGGTGGCGCTCCTCGACGTGGAGAAATGACGCGGAGGCGAAGGAGGCCGCTACGTTCTTCCGGCCGGCGTCGGTAGCGCTACGCATGGCAGACCCGAACGAGCACGCGTCCGAGCGCAAGCACGAGCGGGCGGAGCACGTCGAGAACATCATCGACGAGACCGTCGAGGGACTGGAGTACCCGACGAACCCGAGCGAGATGAAGGCGGCGTACAGCGATCGGGTGAACGAGCTCCCAAACGAGACGGAGACGCTCGGCGACGTCTTCGACCGCCTCGCACCGGACGAGTACGACACGCCGCAGGACGCCCGTGAAGCCGTCCTCGGTGAACTCACCGGGAAGGCCGGCGTCGAACACGGCGACGAGGACGAGTACAATCCGGAGCGCGAACTCGACGCGATGGACGAAGAGGAACGAGAGGGGTGAGCCGGTAGTCGGACGGAGTCGTCGCGACACGCGCGAAAGCGGGGAGGCGCGTGTCGGCGTGTAGGGACCACGGGGGGCGGGGCGTACGAGAGCCGTCGGATCGCCGTCTGGTGGGTTCCACCCGAAACGGCGCCCGCGTTCGGCGTACGTGCGTCAGACGCACCCGCGGCTCAATCGCCCCGTTCGCCAAGCGGGGTTCCACGCACTCGCCGCCCACCGGGATCGTCCTCGACTCCGCGGTCGGGGGGTTCGTCGAGCGCGCGGCCGCGTCGGCGCGAGGAGACCCGCACGAAGCGCATCGTCACCGATCGCCGAAACGACAGCGAACGCGAGCAAGAAGAGCAGCGAGGCACGGCGTGAAAAGCCGAACGGCCGGGAGCGGAGGTGAGAGCGGCGTCGCTACGCGGCGTGAGATCGATGAGGAAGATAGTTCCACCAGGATTCGAACCTGGGTCGAAGCCCCCAGAAGGCTTCAGGATTGGCCGCTACCCCATGGAACTGCGCGTCGTTCGTCGCACCAATTCGTAGGCCGAGGGCAACCATGAGTCTTGCGGAGTGGGACGACGGAGTCACGAGAGCGGCCGCAGCGATGCGATAGCGAGCGTGTGCCCATCGCGACGAACCACCGGATAGATAGTCTGACTTCTGATGTATCCCCGTATATTCAATTTATATCTCAATGATGTGACTCGGGACGATGGCGCTCACGACTCGCTGATCGGACGTTTCGGATCGAACGCGTCGATACCTATTCGAGTGTTGTGAGCCTCGAAGGCCGTGAAAAGATGCCGTGAGGTCAGAATGTAATCACTCGAACGATGATTACGTACCCGCAATCCGGGGGTTTACTACTGGCCGACATCTACTCCAAATCGAGACTGACACGTGACGGACAAAAGCCTCCGAGCGTTCATGAAAACGCTCGACGAACACGACCGATTGGTACGCATCGAAGACGAAGTGGCCCTCGAACCCGACGTCGGCGCGCTCAGTCGCGCGTCGAACCTCGTCGAACAGGGCGGCGGACCCGCCATCCTCACCGAGGATTTGCGGGGGTATCCCACCGGGGAGCGACGGATCATCACGAACGTCCACGGATCGTGGAGGAACATCAACCTCGCCTTCGGTCTCGATCCCGAGACTTCGACGGAGGAACTCATCTTCGGGCCGTTCGTCGATCGGCGCGACGAGCGAGTCGAACCCGAGTACGTCGAACCCAGCGACGCGCCGGCGAAGCAGAACGTCGTCACGGGCGACGACGTCAGCCTCACGGACGCGATCCCGCTCTACCGGAACAACCTCGAAGACGGCGGCCCCTACATCACGAAGGGCGTCGTCGTCTCCAAGGACCCGATCGAGGGGTGGGAGAACCTCGGCATCTACCGCATCCAACTCAAAGACGACGAGACGCTGAAGGTTCAGCTCTTCCCCTTCCACAACTCCGGGCGGCACTTCTCGCACGCGATGGAGGCGGGCGAACCGCTGGAAGTGGCGGTGTTGATGGGTCTCGATCCCGTGACACCCATCGTCGCGAGCTCGCCGAACGAACCGGGAACCGACGATTACGCCATGGCCGGGGGGATCATGCAGGAGTCCGTGCCGGTGACCGATGGGGAGACCGTCGACCTCCCCGTCCACGCGAACGCCGAGTACGTCATCGAGGGCACCATCGATCCCTATCACCGGGAGTACGAGGGACCGATGGGAGAGTTCACCGGGACGTACTCGGAGATCAAGCGCCTCCCCGAGATGGACGTCAGCGCCATCACCTACCGCGACGATCCAATCTTCGAGAACCTCATCCCCGCGAAGCCCGCGCCCTTCGGCGAGGTGGAGTACCTCGCGGGGATCAACACGAGCGCGACGCTGTACAGCCAGATCAAGGATGACTTCCCCGGTGTTAAATCCGTCAACGCGACGTCGCCGCACGGGCTGATGGCCGTCGTCTCGATGCGCCCGGGAAGCGAGGGCGAGGGGAAGACCGCGGCGATGGACCTGATGTCCACCCCCCACGGATCGACGTACACGAAGCTCGTGATCGTCGTCGATGAGGACATCGATCCGTTCAACTGGCAGGAAATCGTCTGGTCGCTCTCCACCCGCCTCCACCCCGGTCGTGGTCTCACGCACATCGAGAACGCACCGGCGCTCGCGCTCGACCCGGCGGCCCTCTCGTTCGGCCGCGACGACCGCTACGACATGGACAAAATGATTATCGACACGACGCTTCCGTCACCGCCCGCCGACGACTTTCAGGGGATCGTCCTCGACCCCCGCCCGGAAGTCGACGAGTACGTCGAGACGCTTCGTGAGATGATCGGCGGACAGGAGGGTGAGAACTGATGGCCGAGGACTGTCCCCGCTGCGGCGTCACCGATACCGAAGTCGTCGCCACCTCGCCCGTTGAGGACGTCTGGACGCTCTATCGCTGCGATCGCTGCGAGTTCGTCTGGCGTGACACCGAGGATCGCGAGGAACTCACCCCGCACTTCGACGCCAGCGACGAGGAACTCGCGAACGCCGACGCCGTCCCGCCCGTCGAATACCCCGAGGACTGACTCAAGCCGACGACGGCCCAAGCCCCGCCCACTCCTCCGCGGAAACGTCGATCCCGTCGAAGTAAGAGAGCGCCCGGGAGGCCGTGTCCGTGACCATCTCGTCGATGCTCTCCGGTTCGTTGTAGAACGAGGGGAGCGGCGGCATGACGATCCCACCGGCGTCCGTCACCGAAAGCATGTTCTCGAGGTGAATGCGGTTGAGCGGCGTCTCGCGGGGGAGGAGGACGAGCGGGCGACGCTCTTTCAGCGCGACGTCGGCAGCGCGAACGATGAGATTCCCCGCGTCGCCGTGTGCGACGTTCGAGAGCGTCTTCATCGAACAGGGTGCGACGACCATCCCCGCCGTCTCGAAGGATCCGCTGGCCGGAGACGCGCCGATGTTCTCGTTGCTGTGAACGACGTCCGCGAGACCAGTGATATCAGCGGTGTCGTAGTCCGTCTCCTGCCGGATCGTGATCTGAGCGGAGTCCGAGAGGACGAGGTGTGTCTCGATATCCTGTGCGGCGAGGAGTTCGAGGAGTCGAATACCATATAACTGGCCGGTCGCGCCGGTCACACCGACGACGAGACGAGTAGGCATATACTACTCTACTGGATGATACACAAAGCGCCTTTCGTTCGCGTAAGGACCTGCCGAGACTGAAATTCGATATTTACATTCTGACATCCAGCGGGAAGTTCGACAGTCACAAGGGCTTTGCCGCGGTCACGCGAACCGTGCGCATGGAGATTCGGCAGGTCTTCGTGATGACGAGCGACCTCGAACGGTCCCGCGCGTTCTACGCGGCGCTCGGGTTCGATATCACCGAGGAGGGATCCCGATCGGTCGAGTTCGACACGGGAGCGGCGCGGCTGAAAATAGAGGAAGATTTCGACGAGGAGACGCTCGCCGCATTCGGGCTCGAACCACCGGGCGCCGAACGAGGCGATGGTGCGGTGATCGTTCTCGGCGTCGACGACATCGATAGCGTCGCCGACAGAGCCGAGGACGCCGTCGCGGCACACGGCGGCGAAATGCTCACCGGTCCACGCGACGTCGATTGGGGACGGCGCCTCTGTCTCGTCAGAGACCCTGACGGCTACGTCCTCGAACTCTCAGCGCCGATAGAGGGGTGACGAGCCGCGTACGTGCACACATCGACACCTATTTGTTCGATATGTGCGCACGTTCGCGCGTATGTACGTCGGACGATTCGTCGTCGTCGGTCCCGGTCTCGGGGCGTACCGCGTCTCCTCGCGCTCGTTCCCGAACCGGCAGGTCACCGCGCGGGAGAACGCGCTCACCGTCGGCCCGACGCCCGAAGCCCCCGAGACGGATAACCCCTACATCGCCTACAACTGCGTGCGCGTCGCTGGAGACGACCTCGCCGTCGTCGGCAACGGGGCACACGTCGATCCCATCGCGGAGAAACTCGACCTCGGCTATCCGCCGCGCGACGCACTCGCGACCGCACTATTCGCACTCGACTACGAGAAAGACGACTACGACACACCTCGTATCGCCGGTATCGTCACCGGAGACGACGCCTACATCGGTACCGTCCGCGCCGACGCCCTCATCGTGAAGCGCGTGACAGAGCCGACTATCGTGGCAACGTATGAAACGGATACCCCCGAGACATATCCGCTGGCGGCGACCGACGCGGAAGCAGCCGCGCGCGAAGTGTACGACGCGGACTTCGAGCACGCCGTCTGCGCGGCAGCCGCAGAAGTCGGCTCCAGCGGCGTCGAAACAGCCTACTACAACGGCTAACGCAGGACCGGAATACGAACCCCCGTCTCACGCGACTGCGAGTGCGGACGCGGGGACATCACATCGCCGAGCGAACGAAGGCGATTCACTCATCGAACGCTGCACTAACCGCCTCGACACGATCTTCTGAGGAGACGCGTCTCGTCTCACGGGATCCCCGCGGATTCCACGATCCCTCATCGAGGCGGAGCCCGCGATTCGGATACGTGGCAAGGATATCCCGGAATCCGTCTCGGGAATGCAACATCGAGTCCAGAACAGCCACTTGAAAGACCGCGAGACGCCGCGGAGAAACAAATGAAAGCAATCATGAAGCACGCCAAGCAGGCGTGACAGGGATCACAGACGGCCACACGTTACATAGAGATACCGCTATTGAGGAACCGACAGACTCGAACGCGAGAGCCGCCGCTCCTCGAGTCTGAAAGCGCGTGTGGGACCGAATCCGGTCCCGACTATGAATGGCGAGGCGGCGAATCAGTGTTCCCAGAGGCTCGCGCACTCCAGTACTACCTCATACGCAGGTGAGCTTAACTTCCGTGTTCGGGATGGGTACGGGTGTATCCTCACCGCTCTGGCCGCCTCAACGCCGATCTACGGAATCGAACCGTAGCTAACACCAGTTATCGGTCTCGAGATACCATGTATACGTGTAA
>NZ_BATA01000051.1 GCF_000474235.1 Halarchaeum acidiphilum MH1-52-1 | reverse complement strand
GATCCCTCCGGGATCGCGCTATTCCACGTACCGATACGTCCGCTCATTCATTCCGCCCCAGCCGTCAAAGATGAACTCGTCTTCGGGCGTCGTGAACGCCTCGAGTTCCGCCTGCTTCGCGTGGTTGTGTCGGTCGTGGACGCGCTCGTACTCCGCGAAGGTGAGGTCGTAGCGCGACTCGATCCGATCGAAGATGGAGAGCGCGTCGATCTCCTCGCGCCACCCCTCGCCCACCGTCTCGGCGTGGATCTCCGCCTGCGCGCCCGACCCGTAGGAGGCGACGAGCACCTCCTCGCCCGCGAGGTCGCGGTCGTTCTCCGCGGCGTGATGGAGCGCCGAGAGGCGCGCGAGGTGGACCGATCCCGTGTACCAGTTCCCGACGCGCTCGCTGATGGCGAGCGTCGGGTCGATGTGCGTCGCGTACCACTCGCGGTACTCCGGTCGCTCCTTCAGCGCGTCCATGTAGTCCCGGATCGCGTCGTCGAACGCCGCCTCGTCGTCGTACTCGTCGCGGCGCGGCTGGCGTCCGATATCCCCGGCGAGATCGTCCTCGACGTCCGTGCCGCGGATCGTGTGCCGGTACGCGAGGAGCGCGGCCTTGCGCACCATGCCGGGATACGGCGTGTGGAACGGCGCGTAGGCGTATTCCTCGGGACCGACCTCGCCCGCGACGCTCTCGAAGTCCACGAGCGCCTCGCGCATCCGCGCGAGATAGACCTGAATGGAGCGCTTGCCGTCGACCGACGGGAACTGCTGATTCGGCTTCAGGAAGTCCGTCTCGTCCGCGGAGCCGTGGCCCTGCTCGACGGAGAGCGCCACGAGCGAGGGGTCCTCGGTGACCCACATCGCGACGGCGCCCGCGCCCTGCGTCGCCTCGCCGGCGTCCCCGCGCTCGTAGAGGGCGGTATCGCTCGCGATGACGAGCGCCCCGCGCCCCCTATGTCGCCCCGCGCGGATCCAGTTGCACGCGTCGTCGAGGCTCTGCGTCCCCGCGATGCAGGCGAACTTCCGCTCGCCCTTGTTCGCGTGGTGGAAGTCCCCGTCGTACACCTGTTCGAGACACCCCGCGATGTAAGTGGAGACGGGCTTCGAGTTGTCGAAGGCCGACTCCGTCGCGACGTCGATCCGCCCCACGTCGTCGGGCGTGAGACCCTTCCGCTCCATCAGCCGATAGGCCGCGTTCGCGCCCATCGTCACGATGTCCTCGTGGGCGTCCGGGAACGAACTCTCGTGGAGACCCAACCCCTTCGTGTACTTCGCCGGGTCGTCGCCCTGCTCCGGGGCGAACGTCTCGGCGAGGTCGAGCGACAACTTGCCCGTCCAGACCTCGACCGCGTCGATTCCGACGGCTGTCATGGCCTGTCTTTCACGAAACTGGCTTATGGGCCTGTCGATAGGCGCTTCGACGAGTGACGAATCGCCTCAGTAGTGGCCGTTCGTGAACTCGATCATCTTCCTCGACCCGTCCGCGAACGTGAACGTCATCGTAACGCGCTTGTTTTGGACGACGTCATCGTAACGCGCTTGTTTTGGACGTCAACGGTCGGCGCGGTTTCATTCCCCCCGGCCTCCGCGGCCTCCGACCAGAATTGTTGCATCCGAATGGTGGTCTCCGACCCTTCGGTGAGCGTCGCGTTACTCGTCATCGACACGGTGTTCCCGAGTCGGTAGTATTTATTATCGCTGTTCGGGGAATCCGCCCGGTTGGCGTCGTAGTACCCGTCGCCGATGATGATCTCGGGTTGTCCACCGTTCTGATCCCACAGGTAGGTCGCGTTGGCCACGGTGACGTTCACGTCCGTGATCGTCGCGTCCCGGTTCGCCGTCATGGTGAACCCGATACTACTCCGGCTGTTATACGGGGCCGCGTCGCCGTCGTACGTTAGCGTACTGCCCCCCTCGTGCGTGCCACCGGACCCGTCGGTGCCATCCGTCACGCTGAAGTTCGTCCACTGCGCCTGCGGGCCATCGGTCCCGTTTGAGCCGAACGAGACGTTCACGATCCCGCTCCCGCTTCCCTCGTACTCGAACGTCGCGATGCCGTCCGATCCGGTCGCCGCGCTGCGTTGAGTGACGGGACCCGTCGCGTTCACGGTCACTCCTCCGCACGGGTTCAGGTACTGGTCGTGGACCCGTACGGTGAACGCGCTCGCGTCGCTCTGCGAAACCTTCCGTGCTCGCGGCGATACCCGTGTGACGTACGCCGGGTGGGCCTCGGCCCCACCCGAACCGACGTTCGCGGCGCCAATCTGGAGGTTCGCCCCCCTCTCCATCGAGAAGGTCAGGTTCTCGCCGCCGTCAGTACCGTGGACGTTCCGTGCCGTCGCCGGGAACAGTTGTGGCCACGCTTGCGTCCCGTTCACCGGGAACCGCGTCGGCATCGAGACGTTCAGCGACCCGTTCACGTAGACGCCGCCGCTCGGCGTGCTCACCGACTGGGGGTCGACCGTCGCGCTCCCGACGCCGTTCTCGCGGTAGTCGCCCGTCAGCACGACGAGCGAGACGCGATCACCCGACGCCGAGACGAGCGAGTCGCCCGTGAGAGGGAGGGACCGCTCGTCGCCGCTCGCGAAGGCGTTGTAGAGAAGGGTGTTCTCGTAGACCGTCCGCGGGGCGTCGTGGTACTCGTTGTAGTCCGGCGTGTAGACGAGTGCGCTCGTGCCGTACGAGAGGGTGTGGTCCTTGCTCTCCAGATACTCCCGCAACCCCCCGGGACCGCTCGCCGCGGTAACGTTCGTCAGCGTGACGTTCCCCAACTCCTCCGTCGCCAACCGCCCCGTCGCGGGCGGCGGATTGACCGCGACCGTCCGCCCCGGGTAGCGCGTGCCGAGCGTCACCGAGGTCGGCCGGCTGTTGCCCGACCACGCCGTCCCGAGGATCGCGTTCCGGACGTCCGTCAGTTGGTTCTGCACCTGCTGACTGTGCTGGTACTCGACGCGCTCGTTCTGCGCGGGGACGACCTGCGCCTGATAGAGCGACAGGGAGATGATGAGAATGCCGAACAGCATGATCGCGCCGACGAGTTCCGCGACGGCCCTCCGGTCGCTCATTGCTCGATCTTCTGCCGCCGAGGTCGTAAACCCGACGGCTACGCGCTCTCCTCGTCCTCGATGACCTCGGGGTCCGCGAGCGCGCTCTGGAGGCTGTCGAGGCCGCTCAGCCAGTCCGTCAGCGGGCCGTACTCCAGCTCTTCGGTGATGGAGAGATCGACTTCCTCGCCCTCGAAGAGCCGCGAGCCGGCGCCCGCCGTGAGGTCGAGCGCGCGGTCGAACTCCTCGTCCTGCTCGGCGGCCGCGGCCGCCTCGACGTACTCCTGCACGCTCGCGTCCTCGGCGGGACCGTTGGAGACGTAGACGTCCGCCGAGTAGAAGACGGCGACGAGACTCGTCTGGACGCCCTCGACGAGCATCCGCTTGTCCTCGTCGTCGAAGTCGGGTTCGGCGAGGACGACCTCGCGGATGGACTCGAGTTCGTCCATCGCCTCGTCCTGCGTGAGCTCGTCGTCCTGATGGGCGGAGACGATCTTCGCCACCGCGATCGCGACGTCGTCCTGAAGGTTGTAGAGGAGGCGCGCCGAATCCTCGTCCTCCGGATCCAGCTCCTCGTCGCGGAGTCGGTCGAGCCAGTTCTGCCAGCGTTCGGCGGAGTAGAACTCCTCCTCGGTGTCGCTCATACCCCATACGTCCGGAGCACGAGACAAATGCCTTTCCTATCGCCCGGCCGCCGCGATACCGGATCCCACGCCCGCGTCCGTCCGCTACGCGAGCGTCGCCTCGGTGTCGATCCCGTAGACGGCTTCGGGGGTCTCGACGTGCGCCCGGCGCACCGCCTCGTCGCGGCCGGCCTCGAGGAGCCAGTTCACTCGCCGCGGCACCGTCTTCGGTCCCATCACCGCGCCCGGACGATCCGGGTCGTCCACGTAATCCGTCTCCATCAGGAACGGCTCGCCCGATTCGACCGCGGTCTCCAGATAGTCCTTCTCGCACATCACGCTCTTCGTCACGCCCGCGAGCGTCCCGCTCGCGTAGTGTTTGACGACGCGCTCCGGGGGGAGACCCGCGTCCTCGGCCCACGCCCCGACGTCCGTCAGGTCCTCCGTCGTCTCCGTGTGCAACTGGAGCGCGACGCCCGTCTCGGCGGCGCGCTTCAGGGCGTGTCGGAGGACGCGATTCGAGGCGTTCCAGACGTCGTCCGAAACTTCGTAGTGGGGCCTGCCGGACTTCAGCGCGACCGGCTCGCCCGCCGCCGCGTACTCGGCGGCGACGTCGAGACCCGCGCACATCAGGTCGGCGGCCTCCTCGGGCGCGAAGCCGCGCTCGTCGACGAGCCGCGAGACGAGTCCGGGATGCACCCCCAAGACGGGCCACGCGCGCCCGCGGAGTTCGTCCGTGGCGTCCGCGACGATGTCGAGCGTCTCCTCGAAGACGGCGCGGAAGTCCGCGCCGGTCTCGGCCTCGAATCCCAGATGCCACGAGGGCTTGTTCACGACGAGCAGGTGCGTGCCGCCGGAGCGCGCGAAGTCCCGCACGGCGTCGATGCCGCGCGCGCCGTTCCGGTCGAGATGCAGGTGGTCGTCGAGTACGGGTGTGCCCAACTCGCGCATACCCACACTCCGCGCGCCGGACGTGAAAAAGCGCTACTCTTCGAGGACGAGCGCGTCGTCGGCGGCGTTCCGGAGGGCGTCCGAGCGGCCGTGCTCGCCGGGCGCGATGGCGAGCGTCGCGACGCCGTTCTCGTTCGCCTTCTCCAAGACGGGCTTGAAGTCGGTGTCGCGCGAGGCGACCGCGAGCAGGTCGACGTGCTCGCTCAGGACGAGTTCGGTCGCGTCCACGGCGAGCTTCACGTCCACGTCACCGCTCGTCACGCGCACGTCGTACCCGCGCGCCTCGCCGGCCTGAATCAGTCCCGGCGTCGCGTGCTCGTCGAGGTAGAGCCGCGAGACGACGAGGCGGCCCTCCTCCCGGGCCGCGGCCAACACGTCGTCGAGGTCCACGTCGAACTCGTCGCGCAGGACGTTCGGGCCGTCGACGAAGAGCGCGACGCCCGGATCGCCGCCCGACAGGGCGTCACGGAGCCGTTCCATACTCACTCTGTGCGCGCCGCGAGTAAAGCGGTGGCGAATCCGCGCTCGCGTCCGCCTCCGCACTCGCGCCCGCGTCCGCCTCTGCACCCGCGCCCACGCCGCCTCCGCGCTCGCGATCGTGCACGACGCGCCGTAAGAGGGTAGTGCCCCCCGGCCGCACGACGGCGTATGGCCACCGGTCTCGAATCTCAGCTCGTCGATCTCATCGCCGTGTTCATCATCGCGGCCGGCGTCGGGACCTTCGTCGCCAAGATCGGCAAATTCCCGTACACCATCGCGCTCCTCATCGCCGGTCTCGGCGCGTCCGTCATCGGCATCCACCCCGGTCTCAGCATCTCGCACGACATCATCCTCTTCGTCCTCCTGCCGCCGCTGCTCTTCGAGGGCGCGGCGAACACCGAGTTCGAGCGCTTCCGACGCAACCTCCCGATAGTGCTCGCGCTCGCCGTCGGCGGTCTCGTGCTCTCCGTCGTCTTCCTCGGACTCATCGGCCAGCAGGCGTTCGGCTTCCCGCTCCTCGTCGCGCTCCTCTTCGCGGCGATGATCCTCCCGACCGATCCCGTGAGCGTCCTCGCGCTCTTCAAGGAACTCGGCGTCTCCGACAGTCTCGCCGTCCTCGTCGAGGGCGAGAGCCTCCTGAACGACGGCGTCGGCGTCGTCCTCTTCATGACGATCGCCGACCTCGTCGTGCAGGTACAAGATGGCTCGCTCACCGCCGCGGCCGTGTTCACGCCGTCGCGCCTCGCCGACGTCGCCCTCGAGATGGTCGTCGTCGGCGTCGGCGGCGCGCTCGTCGGCCTCGTCACCGGCTACGTCGTCTACCGCGTCATGTACCACCTCGACGAGCACATGACGGAGACGGTGCTCGCGCTCGTGCTCGCCTACGGGAGCTTCCTCCTCGCCGAGCACTACCTCCACGTCAGCGGCGTCATCGCCGTCGTCACCGCCGGTCTCCTCATCGGCAACCGCGCCGCCGAGGAGGCGATGAGTCCGCAGACGAAGATCACGGTGTTCAACACCTTCGAGACCGGGTCGTTCCTCGTCAACACCTTCATCTTCCTCATGATCGGCGTCAACACGCCCATCCATCAGCTCGTCCAGTACGCCGACCTCATCGCCGTCGCCATCCCGCTCGTCCTCCTCGCGCGCGCCGTCGGCGTCTACCCGATCGTCTGGGCGATGAATCGGGTGAGCGACCGCGAGGTCCCGCTCTCATACCAACACACGATGGTCTGGTCGGGACTCCACGCCTCCATCCCGATCGCGCTCGTCCTCGGGCTTCCCGCGGGCATCGGCGAGCCGTACCGCACGCAGTTGCGCGCGCTCGTCTTCGGCGTCGCCGCGTTCAGCCTCGTCGTGCAGGGACTCACGATGAGCCGTCTCCTCGATCGGCTCGGGATCATCACTCGAAGCGACGCCCAAGAACTCTACGAGCTCCTCACGGGCCGCCAGCGCGCCGTCGACGGCGCGCTCGACGCCGCGGAGCGCCTCCGCCGACAGGGCGACCTCCCCGCGGACGTCTACGCGGATTTCACCGAGGAGTACGAGCGCGAACGCGACGACCTCCGCGAGGCCATCACCGAACTCCTGCGCACGAACCCCGAACTCCGGCACGAACAGCAGCTCGCCGGTGAGCGCCGGATCCTCAAACAGGAGAAGTCGGCCGTGATGGACGCGATGCGCCGCGGCGTCGTCTCCGATCGAATCGGCGAGCGCCTCCTCGAAGAGGTGAACCTCAAGCTCGATCGGGTGCGCGACGGCGAGACGACGGTCGGCGGCGAGGAGAACGAGGAGTTCCGCGAGTTCTGGCGCGAGAAGGCGGCCGACTTCGGCCTCGAACCGAACGATGTCGATGCCGACCGGGAGTGAGACCTACGGCCGCGTCTGCTCCGTCGGCCGGATCAGGAGTTCGTTGACGCTCACGTGCTCGGGCTGGTCGGTCGCGTAGACGATCGCGCGAGCGATGTCCGCGGGCTGGAGGACGTCCATCTGCGCGAGCATCTCCGCCGAGTGCTCGCGGATCTCCTCGTCCGGGATGTGCTCCGCGAGTTCCGTCTCGACGAACCCGGGTTCGATCAGCGTCGTCCGCACGCCGTTCTCCGCCTCCTCCTCGCGGAGTCCCTCCGTGAAGGCGTTGACGCCGAACTTCGTGGCGCTGTAGGTGCTGGACGTCTCGCCGGCGACGCGGCCCGCGACCGAGGAGACGTTGACGACGTGCCCGCCCCCGCGGAGGTGCGGCAGGGCCTCCTTCGTCGCGTTCATCAGCCCGAGGAGGTTCACCTCGACCATCGTCCGCCAGTCCTCGGGGTCGGCGTCCGCGACGGCTTCGAGGAGCATCACGCCCGCGTTGTTCACGAGGACGTCCAGCCCGCCGAGCTCGTCGACGGTGTCCGCGATCATTCGAACGACCTCGTCCCGCTCGCTCACGTCCGCGGGGACGACGAGCGCCTCGCTCCCCGTCGCCTCGACGTCGGCCGCGACCTCGCGGAGGCGGTCCTCGCGGCGCGCGGCGAGCGCGACGTCCGCACCGGCCTCGGCGAGCCGGATCGCGGTCTCCGCACCGATCCCTGACGATGCACCCGTGACGAGCGCGACGCTGTCGTCGTCGAGCATGCGGTGGCGAACGACTCCCACGCAGTTGGGGGTCCGGGAATCGGAACTGCGCGCCGACTCCGACGCATCCCGACCGAGGCGGTGAAACCGCGCGAGCCCCTCCGGGATCACATGACGCATCGATTCCGCTGGTCGCACGCGCTCGCCGACGGCCGCGAGGTCACCGTGACGCGCGTCGCCGGCGATCACGAGGGCGGCGACAAACCGTGCCGGCGCTACGACTGCCGGCTTCCGGACGGCGCATCGATCGACGCGTCGCTCGTCCCGGGCGATACCGGGCGTCTCGATCGCGACGGTGAGCGCCTCACCGTCGTCGTCCCCGACGGCGCGGACGTCGCGCGCGTCCGCTTCGGGACCGACGCGGGCGGGACGGCCCTTCCCCTGCTCGATCCGACGCTCGGTGGCCGCCTGACCGACGCCCTCCGCGGCGACGGCGAGGCCGCGCGCGCCCTCCGCGCGAACTTCGGTACCGCCGTCGCGGCCGTCCACGCCTGCGCGCACGCCCTCGACGTCGAGGGGATCGTCGCGCTCGCCGAGGCGCTCGCGGACGCGAGCGGCGCCGCGTCCGACGACCTGCACGCGCGGCGCTACCCGCTCTGCCGCGCCGCAGCGCGCGGGATAAATGGACTCGCCGTCGCGGATCCGACGGCGTTCGAAGCGCTCGCCGACGGTCTCGATTCGGTACCCGATATCGGCGACGTCGACGCGCTCGACGCGCTCGGCGACCTCGTCGCCGTCCACGGACTCGACGACGTGCGCGCCCTCGGATACGATCTCGTCCGCCTCGCGCACCGCGACGACGGCCGTTTCCGCGCCTACTGGCTCGCCGCGCTCGCCCGGGATCGCGGGATCGACGCGGCCCGCGAGGTCGCGGGCGCCGGCGGGGACGACGGCGACTACGCCCGCCTGAAGGAGCGCGCGATCGGCGCCGACTACGGCGAGCGCGGCGCGGCGTGGCGCGCGCTCTGCGGCCCGGCGAGCCGGCGCTCGCGCGAGACGTTCCGCTACGTCCTCGCGAACGCCTGCTACTGGACGGGCGAGGTGGGACGAACGGACGCC
Source organism: Halarchaeum acidiphilum MH1-52-1 (assembly GCF_000474235.1). Classification (GTDB taxonomy): domain Archaea; phylum Halobacteriota; class Halobacteria; order Halobacteriales; family Halobacteriaceae; genus Halarchaeum; species Halarchaeum acidiphilum. The sequence goes on along the minus strand of NZ_BATA01000051.1, from coordinate 10,498 downwards.
CGCGCGGACGAACTCTGCTACGACGGCGCGCTCGCCGCCGTCCCCGCCGACCTCGACTGGGTTCGCGTCCGCGCCCGCTACGAGCGCGCCCGCGCCGTCGGCCACCGCCACCGGAGCGCCACGAATCACGCGCTCGCCGTCGCCGCCTTCGAGCGCGCCCGCGAGACCGCTGAAGAGTGCCCCGACGACGACGTGACGCCGTGGGACCCCCTGTACAGCCGAACGGTCGTGGCGTCGAACGCGCACTCGGCGCGCGGCGACCACGCCGCCGCCGTCGCGGTCCTCGAGGACGGTCTCGACGCGCTCGCCGAGTATGACGTTCCCGAGGCGCGCGCCGACGAGATCACCCACCACCTCCGCGGCCAGCGCCACGAACGCCTCGCGCTGCTCGCGCGCGATAGCGAGAACGGCGCGGTGGAGACGCACCTCGACGCGGCCGTCGAGCACTACGAGGCCGCGGGTCTCGATCGCTCGCGCGAACGCGTCGCAACAAAGCGCGACGACGCGCGCCGCGAGGGCGCGAACGGCGACTCTCGCCCCCGTGCGTCCGCTCGGGCGACTCCGACGCCGCGGCCGCCGAGCGAGGATCGCGGGCCGTCGCTCGACGACATTCCCGACCTCCACGACGCCCTCACCGCGAGCGATCCAAACGCCGTCGGGAGCGTCGATCCCGGCGTCGTCGACCGCGACCCGCACGAGCCGTACTGACCGGACGTTCGCGTCCCCGCGGACGATTTGCCGCTTCGCTGTTGTCAAAGAAACCGGCGGTACTCTCGGGGAGGGGGACGTCTATACCGATTGGTCTATTCTCATTCGTTCGATGACGGAATCCGACACCACGAGCACCGCCCCGTCCCGACTGAGCCGGGTCCTCTTCGCGAGCGGTCTCGCGATCCTCGCGATCCGCAACCTCACGAACCTCGACGGCCGGATCGCCTACGCCGACGCGAAGGGCGTCCCGGCCGCGGACAAGCTCGTCCCCGCGGCGAGCGCGCTCCTCCTCGGCGGCAGCGCGAGCATCGGCCTCTGGAAGCTCCCGCGACTCGCCGCCGGCAGCATCGCGGCGTTCTTCGTCGGCGTCACGCCCCTGATGCACGACTTCTGGAACGTCGACGAGGAGTCCCGCGGCGAGGAACTCACGTCCTTCCTGCAGAACCTCACGCTGCTCGGCGCGGCCGTCGCGTTCTACGAGCACGCGACCGAGGACTAGACGACCCCCCCTTTTCAGGCCGTCGACGAGTCGATGTCGCCGTTCACGCGCACGAAGCCGTAGTCGCACTCCGGGCAGTACCACTTCGTCTTCAGCCCGAGGTGGAGGTTCGTCGCCGCCGCGCGGTAGAAGGTCCGCTCCTCGTCGCAGTCCGGGCACTCGTGTTCGAGTTCCGTGGCCATATCGGCTCTGCGGCGGCGAGCGTGTTTAACGTGTCGGGACTACACGGGGAGCGTCGTCTGTGTCGTGTCCCCGCCGCGCGCGCCCTCGTGATCGAGGAGGCGGCGTTTCACCGCCAGCGCGTCCGGACAGTCGAGGGAGAACCCGCCGAGACCGTCCGCGGCGACGACGCGATGACAGGGCACGACGATCGCGACGGGGTTGCGCCCGCAAGCCTGTCCGACCGCGACGGGCGCGCTGTCCAGCGTTTCCGCGAGGTCACCGTACGTCCGCGTCTCCCCGTACGGAATGGCCGCCATCGCGCGCATCACGTCGCCGAGGAAGCCCTCGGGGTACGCCACCTCGACGTCGAACGACTCGCGCTCATCGCGCTCGTACTCGCGGATCCGCGCGCGCAGCGTCGCCTCGCCGACGTCGAGGAGCGTCGCGTCGATCGGGAACGTCGCCCCGAAGGCCGTACATCGCACGAGCGCGGGTACGACGCACACCCCCAAAAATCCGTCACCGGCACGTCACCGGTCCGTCGCCGGGACGTCGTCGAACGGATCGGTACGGGTTTGGGGGCGGGAGACCAACGTCACGGTGATGACCGACGACCGCCGACGGACGCGGCGCGGCGTTCTCGCGGCCGGTGCAGGCACCCTCGCCGGTCTCGCCGGCTGCTCCTCGATCAACCTGAATCCGCGCTCGGGGAGCGGCGACACGAGCCACCACCGGAGTTCGAGCGGGATCGCGGTCCGCGTCGCGCCGACCGGCGACGCGCTCGCTGACCTCGACTCCCTCACCGTCCACGTCGAACAGGTCGGGATCCACCCGCGCGGGAAGTCCGCGGGGAAGCTCTACGCGGACGACACGGTCGACCTCCTCGCGAACGACGGCGACCCGACGACCTTCTTCGTGCTCGACTTCACGCCCGGGTTCTACGTCGGCCTCTCGCTCTACGGAGCGGCCGAACGGGCGACGACGACCGGCGGCGCGTCGCTCGACGCGGCGTTCGCGAACGGCGCGGACGCCCTCCACTACGGCCAGCAGTACCGCATTCGCGCTCAGAAGACCGCCGTCTTCACCGCCGGAGTCGCCGTCGAACGCACCGACGACGGCGTCACGCTCGCCGCTGATCCGAACGCGACGAGCGTGTCCACCCGTTCCGGTCGCCCGGGAACGACCGAGCGGTAGGGAAGGCCTTTGGTCGTCGCGCCCGACGCGGAACGCGTGAGTCTCACGCTCTACGCGCTGGAGGGGTGTCCGTACTGCGAGGCGGTCCACGACGCCCTCGAATCGCACGATATCGACTACGAAACGGTGTGGACGGCGGCCCTGCACTCCGAGCGCGACGAAGTCAAGCGCGTCAGCGGGCAGCGCGCCGTCCCCGTCCTCGTCGACGACGAGCGCGGCGTCACGATGCCCGAGTCGGAGAACATCTGCACGTACGTTGAGACGACGCTCGCGGACGCCGAAACGTGACGATCTACACCGGACGCGGCGACGAGGGCCGCACCGACCTCCGCGGCGCGGAACGCGTCTCGAAGACGAACGCCCGGATCGAGACCTACGGCACCGTCGACGAGGTGAACAGCCTGCTCGGCGTCGCCCTCCCGACGGGACACGACGACGTCGATGACGCGCTCCGCGAGGCCCAGAACCACCTCCACGTCGTACAGGCCGACCTCGCGAACCCCGAGCCGAGCGAGGACGACCCCCGAATCACCGAGGCGCACGTCGAGACCGTCGAGGAGTGGATCGACGACGCCGATTCGGAACTCGACCCGCTCACGCACTTCGTCCTCCCCGGTGGGAGCGACGCGGGCGCGTCACTCCATCACGCGCGCGCCGTCGCCCGGCGCGCGGAACGCCGCGCCGTCGCCCTCGCCGAAGACGAGGCGATCAACGAGACCGTCGTCGTCTATCTCAATCGCCTCTCGGACGCGCTGTTCACGCTCGCGCGCCTCCTCAACGCCCGCGAAGGCGTCCCAGAGGACGAACCCACGTACTGAGACGTCGTGCGCCTCGAGACGGCTTGCGCGCCGTCCCGCCGCGGCGCCGACGATACGCCGCCGGTGCCCACCGGCGACGCGCTCACCGAGGCGAATAAGCAGCCTTAAGTTTTCCCTGCCGCTACTCCGTGATGCGGGTCGGTGGTCTAGGCAGGTTATGACGGCTCCTTCACACGGAGCAGGCCGGCGGTTCGAATCCGCCCCGACCCATCTGAGACTCAGAGGGCCCGTAAGACCCTCTTTTCACCCGTTTCAGAGCGCGTAGCGATGGATTCATCATTTTCGGGGCGTTTTTTCGCGGGTCGCTGAGACGCGGATTCCAACAGGCTGTCTGACGGGGGTCAGCGCCGTCCCTGGGTTCCGGTGATTGATAGTGTAGCGAGGGTAAAGAATGTCAGGGATTGGCACGGGCCTCTGCCCGAACAATAAAACAAGGCCTATCGACGATATTTCAACAGGTTCCGCTGTTTCACTGTATTCGGTAAGGCCAGCAGGGAAGGGGGAGGTCGCAAAGATACCCCGGGTCACTTCACTCAGACACTCACCACTTCGCCGGTGACCCGGACCATACTGTACTACTCAGTGGCTCCAGAACAGCATCAAATAGCGTATCGACGTATTATCGTACTTTCCAGAACGTCTTCGAACCGCCACTGATTACCGAATACTCGAACGTGAAGTACAGCGGCGACACGCCCTTCGGGACTTCGAATGCGATTTTCCCTCGAGTCTTCCCGCCACTCGCAACATCGCCTCCCTGATACGCCTGCGTCAGCTGACTAGACGCCCCAGCCGCGTAACTGAACGACCTCCCGGTTCCATCCTTCATCGCCATTTGCAGGAGGGACGAAAACGAGACCGACGAATCAGTATTATTCGCCGTCGTCACGTCCACGATGGCATATTCCCGTCCCTGAGGGGCTTGGGTGTACTGTCCGAGCGACGTCTTGAATTCCACCCCGTTCACGGTCACCTGTATGCCGTCGTGAGTCACCGAGTCGCCAACGCCGTGAATCGGGACGTGCAGTGACTGCTTGAGGTCTCCGACCGACCCCGCTGACGAGGAAAGATCGACGGTGACACGGTTCAGCTCAAAGAAAGAGAACGAAGAGAAGTCGAACTGAAGCGTCAGACCGCTCGCATCCTGCGGAATTTCGAACGCGATGTCACCACGCGCGACTTCACCTGGCGCCAGCTGTCCGCCCTGGAACGCGCTGTCCGACACGCTCAATGTCGGCGTGTACGTGTATCCTTCGCTATCCTGGATTTTCGTCTGAAGGAAACTACTGAAGTTCGCGTACTTCTTCTGCGTCGTGTTCTTCACCTCCAACCGAACCACAGCATACGTGTTCCCGTCCTCCGCCTTTTGGTATTCACCGAGCGAATCCGTCTTCGACAGCGACTTCACTACCATGCTCAGCTGATCATCCGATACGACCTCCCCGAGCTTCACGGAGGCTGACCGCGGTTGTTCCGTCGTTTTCTCCGTCTCGTGCTCTGCCGTGGTATCCGTACTGGTTTGGGATTGAGTTGAGGTTGACTCGCTCGTTGAGGTGTCAGTCGGTGAGTTCCCGCTTCCACCGCTACTGCAACCTGCGAGGGCGACCGTGGCAAGTGGGGCGAGTTTCAGAAGTTTACGTCGGGTCTTATCTACCATACGCTGACCCATATTCTCTGGGAGTATAAAACATGACTCCTAAATTAGATTATTCACGGTACAATATTTCTCGTTCAAACTGCCTCTGTTTGAATCGCTACTTTCGCTCGCTTGTGTCCGGAGTAATGACGAGAACAGCATTTCGCGTGCCCGGGACCAATCAACCAAGCCAATCCAGTTCCTGTTTCTCAGTGAGGGTCACTCCCAGTGTGCGAATACACTCGTAGTGTCCCTACGAACTTCCCAGCGCCCGCCTCTCCGCTGAAATGCCAGGGTCGAACTCCTGACTGCGGTCGGCACTCGCAACGACAGTGGGTACATCGAATTCCCACCGTTTACCCCAATACGGGCACTATCTCGAGAGGATGGGCCGAAGAATCCAACACCATCACGCCCCCCGCTCGCACTCCTCCAGGCCGCCCGCGATGCGCTCGGCAGATACGACGAGGAATACGCTGAAGACGACCTCAACGAAGCCCTTGCCCGCCTCCATCACGAGGCGACCGAGAACTTCAGCGACATCCCCACGGAGGGACCATACTCTGTGGCCGATGGCTATCTCGTCTATGCCGTCCCGGTGGACGCTTGGTGTCGACTGTGCGAATCTCTTGAAATCTACGAGGATGCCCGCAAGTGGTCGTTCAGGGCCGAACTACTGTGCGCCCTCCGCATCGCCGCTAAAGATCCATGCGAACCACAGCAGGACGTCAGGGGCGCTATTACCGACAAGAACCGGCCTTTTGTCGTTCAAGCGCCATGGGCGTGAACCCATTCACTAGGATTGGCTGATTGGGGCTCTGTATCCCCACGACTGATAGTATTGCTATGCGGTACACAGAGAAAGTATAGGTTACTAATGACTTCACTCAGCGAGTAGTTCCTCGTACTGACTTTCTCTAATATGTACTGTGAAGTTGACGCCTCGACGATCGACTGATCGAATACTGGATACGACAGATCGGATTTCTTCCTCAGCATATGGTTTGGAAGTATGCGTGTTAGCTGTTTCACTCGCATACTTTGCACCCGTTGTTTCGTTCCGTATCTCTTCTGCCCGAATATCTGTCTCAGTGCCTTCACGCCACGTTTCAATCACCATCAAGTCATCAGGACGTCCTGGAGTAGCTTGGAGATCAAATTTGACGCTCACTTCTTTGAGGGATTCGAATTCTCCGTATACCTGAACTTGATTTCCTCCCCACTTTTTGGCTCGCCGCATCGCTTCTTCTGCTCGCCCCTTCCCCTCCTCAAAATTTGTCGATTCGGTTTCTGTTCCCGCGATCCCGATGCTCACCGTAACTTCGGCTCCATTTGGTTCGTCATCACGAACAGTTTCTCGGAATGTCTCCATGATACTCTTAGCTTGATCCTTATCAGTATCTGGTAGAATGACAACGAACTCATCACCTTGCCCGTATTCCCGAGTAAAGTCTGCAAGGTCGGGTACACACTCAACTCCGATCTCATTTACTCTCGCAATCACTTCGTCTCCAAACTGATGCCCGTGTGTATCATTGATGTACTTGAAATCGTCAATGTCAAGGTAACCGATGGTCGTGTTCTCATCTATAGAGCGGTTATTTCCCGTTGGTGAATCGGACATGTCAGTCTGTAGTTGGCGGTTTTAATGCTTAATTGTTGGTCTATACTGGTTGACCCGAGTAGCGGTATTATTACGAGTCCCTTGTTCAAGATACGCATCGTGTATTCATCCGGACTGCTAAAGCACATCACTAATTTGATGGTCCAACAAGGCCGCTGATCAAGAACTCAAAACAAGCAGACACCGCTGACAAATACCCGTCTTTTTCTCGTCGGAGCCGAACTATTCAGTGTATGGGAGAAGTGATCGGTGAAGGGCGCTGGTCGACACTCCTTACAGTGGCGATAGTAGTAGGCACCCTTCTACTCGTGGCGGATCGGTCACCAAACTTGTTCCTCCTTGCCATACTCCTGGGATTGAGCGTCATTGGGCTCGGCCACCGCCTGTACGACCTCTATGTGTTTACGAGTGGGAAGTGACGATGCTCTCCCCCACGACTTCCTAGTCTAAGTAAAGACTATGTAGGGTGGGGGAAATGTTGAGAGCATCGCAATGGTTCGCAAGCGCGTTTCGCGGAACACCGGGCAATCCGGTCGAATCAACGTTTCCGGTGACGAACTCGATACACTCGACCTCGACATCGGAGACGACGTCGAAGTCGACGTGGCAGACGCGAAGGAAGTCGCCCACGCCCTCATCGACAGCAAGGATACCGAGCGCTTTCTGATCATCTCCCCCGTCTAATCCATGTCAGCGCAGATCACCTTCGACTACCGGACGAACCGCGATCTGTTCTCCAATCACTACCTCGACGACCACCTCCCGGACACCGAAGAATGGAACGACGTCTCGGAGGACGAGCTCAGGGACGCGTACGACCGGATTCACTCCCTCTGGGAGCGCGAGCAGGACACCGCGCCACAGCGCAACGAGTCCCAGCTCGAGGAGAAGTTCATCCGCCCCATGTTCCGGGAGCTGGGGATTCCCTTCGAGGTCGAGGAGAGCGTCGACCGAGGTGCCCGTCGCCCGGACTACGGCTTTTTCGAGTCTGAGGATGCCGCGAGAACTGCATTCCAGCGCCGGGAGGAGGGCGACGACTTCTACGAGAATGCCGTCGCCGTCGCGGACGCCAAACGCTGGGGTCGCGCGCTCGACACGCGCGGCGAACGCGAACGCGACTTCGAGAATCCCAGCTACCAGATTCACGTCTACCTCCAGGAGACGCCCACACAGTGGGCCGTTCTCACGAACGGCAAGAAGTGGCGACTGTACTACGGGCCGACCAGCCACCGGCTGGACTCCTACTACGAGATCGACCTGCCGACCGTCCTTGAACAGGGCAACCTTGAGGAGTTCAAGTACTTTTACCTCTTCTTCCGGCAGGAAGCGTTCCTGCCCGACGCGAGTGGCGATTCCTTCCTCGACGACGTCTACGACGAGTCCAACATCTTCGCCCAGGAGTTAGGGGAGGACCTTCAGGACAACATCTACGAGGCGATTAAGGTGCTCTCGGAGGGCTTCCTCCAGTACCCGGACAACGACCTGGGGGCGGAGGCGCTTGACGATGCCGACCTGCTCCCTGACACCCGTTCGAGTTTCGAGGAGGCTCGGCTTGACCTCGTGCACGACGCATCGCTCATCTACCTGTACCGGCTTATCTTCGTGCTGTACGCGGAGAGCGAGGGTCGCGACCTGCTGAACACGGACAACGAGATATACCGCGAGTCCTACAGCCTGAACTCGCTGAAGCAGGACGTCGCTGAAGAGCGCGACAGCGCCGATCCGTCGTACCGCGACTGGCAGGACAACCTCTGGTCCCGCCTCGACGAGCTGTTCACGCTCATCGACCAGGGGAGCAAGTCGAAGGGCATCCCCAAAGACGACCTCTACATTCCCGCGTACAACGGTGGGCTGTTCCGCACTGACCCGGAGGAAGACGATAGTCGCGAAGCGCGCTTCCTCGCCCGCTACGAGGCTGGGGACGAGCATCTCGCGGAGGTCATCGACCTGCTAACGCGGAGTGAGAACGCGAACGGCGGCGGGAAGATTTTCGTGGACTACTCGTCGCTGGACATCCGCCACCTCGGGAGCATCTACGAAGGGCTCCTCGAGTACGACCTCAACGTGGCGGGGGAGCCACTGACGCTTGATGATGGCGAGTACGTTTCCGCCGATGTGGGCGACGATGTCGCGGTGGAGACGGGTGACGTGTACCTCACGACAGACAGTGGTGAGCGCAAGGCCACGGGCTCGTACTACACTCCCGAGTACGTCGTCGAGTACATCGTCGAAGAAACGCTGGGACCGCTCGTCGACGACATCTATCAGGATCTGCTCGCGTCGGACCCGTGGGGGCAGGAGGGCGGGGGAGCGTTCGCGGAGGACTTCGCAGAACGCGTGTTCGACCTGAAAATCCTGGACCCGGCGATGGGGAGTGGGCACTTCCTCACGAGCGCGGTCGACTATCTCGCGCGGGGGATTATCAACGCCCAAGAGCGCCAGGCCGAACAGCAGGGTGTCGAGTCTATCGACCAGTCGCACGACATCAACTGGGCGCGCCGCCAGGTCGCCCAACGGTGTATCTACGGCGTGGACTTGAACCCCCTTGCCGTCGAGTTGGCGAAAGTCTCGCTGTGGCTCCGCACGCTCGCGGCCGAACAGCCACTCGCCTTCCTCGACCACCACCTAAAGACCGGAAATTCGCTCGTCGGGAGCGACATAGAGGAGGTGCTCGGCAACGGGGAATCTGAGACAGAGGGTGGTCAGCTTACTCTCCAGCAGTCGTTCGCGCGGACGCGCCAACAGGCTCTCGAACACGTCATGGATCGCTTTCAGGACTTGCTCTCCATTGACAACGAGTCCTTGGCGGACATCAAGGAGATGGAGGCGGCCTTCGAGGAGGTCCGGGACGATCCGCTCTATCAGCATTTGCTGGCGATGGCCAACGTCCACACGGCCGAGGAATTCGGACTTGATGTGCCGGGCGATGCCTACGAGCGGATGGCTGAAGCGCTCCGGGACGATTCGTGGGCGGACATTGAGGGGCAGGACTGGTTCGAGAGTGCACAGGCGATGGCCGAGGGGGAGGCGTTCTTCCACTGGGAGCTCGAGTTCCCTGTGGCGTTCTATGGAGAGAGTGGGAAGCGATTAGAGGACTCTGGGTTTGATGCCGTTATTGGAAATCCGCCGTATCTAGCGGGTCGTGAATGGGGAGAAGATCTTCGAAAAGCTAGGCCGTTTTTCCAAGGAAGATATAGCTGTATGTCTGACCAATACGATCTATTTGCTCTCTTTATCCAGCTTGGGGTGGATCTCACCAGTCGACAGGGACAGTTCGGGTTTATCACTCCAAATACATGGTTGAATAATAGCCATTACGAGGCCCTACGCGAATGGTTATTGGAACGGATCGAGGTGCAGGGGGTCGGTGATTTCCGCTCTGTAAATGTATTCCCAGATGCGACGGTATTACCTATTGTATTTACTGCAAAACTAACACAGACTTCTCGTTCGAGGAAGTTCCCCATCGATCGGTTCGCGTCTCCAACAGAGAACGTCAGAGAATGGTCCACAACTGAAGCGTGGGATCTCTTTGATGGAACGGTGTTCAGTCTTTCAGTGAGAACGAATGACTTTGAGATACTAGAGAAAATTGACGATAATAGCCACAAGGTAAGCGATCACTGCATCAGCCGATTTGGTGTGAAAGTATACCAAAAGGGAAAGGGATCTCCCCCTCAGTCTGGCGAAGAAGCCGAACAGGACGTGTTTCGCTCAGCGAAGAAAGAGGGAGAAGACTACTATCCATACGTCCGGGGTCGGGACGTAAGTGCATGGCACGTAGACTCGGGGACCCGGTGGCTCGAGTACGGTCAGCATTTAGCCGAGCCAAGGAGTCTCAGTACCTCACAAAG
>NZ_BATA01000052.1 GCF_000474235.1 Halarchaeum acidiphilum MH1-52-1 | reverse complement strand
GGAGGACGACGACCACGACGTCGGGCGTCGGCGGTCTCTTCTCCGATCGGGCGCCCTGACGTGCGCTACTCCAGCGTCGTGTGCGCGGACTGCTCGTTGAGCGCGAGGTTCGCGGCGATCTCGGCGTTGCGCATGGCGAGTTCGGCGATCTGTTGGAGGCTGACGAGGACGTCTCGGACGCGCAGCAGGCGGAGGTTCTCCATCTCCGGGAGGGCTTCGAGCATCTCCGTTTCGAGGTCGTCGACCTGTTCGAAGCGCTCGCGGCACTGGACGTGTTTCGCGTAGTCGCGCTCGACGACGGCCTCGACGGCCAGCGCGGTCAGTTCGTCCACCTGATCGGTGAACTCGCGGATCTGTCGCATCGTCGCGTTGTCCACGTCGAGGGTGTGCCCGTCGGATTCGAGGACGATCTCCGCGATGTCCTCGGCGTTGTCGGCGGTGAGTTCGAGGTTCTTCGCGACGGAGCGATAGCCGATGAGCGGGAAGCCGTCGTCGAGACCGACGGCGCGCGCGAGGTTCGGGTTCTCGTAGGCGGTGAAGATCAGCCTGAGGAGGAGGACGAAGATCTTGTTCGCTTGTCGTTCGCGGTTGAGCGCGCGCTGCGCGAGATCAGGGTTGCCGTGCGCGAGCGCCTTCACGGCCTCGCCGCGCATCGTGCTCCCGGTGTTCTCCAGTCGCCGGAGGAGGTTGTCGAGCGTGAAATCCTCGGGATCGACCGAACACCGGATGGTGATTCGTTCGGGCGTCTCCTCGACGACGCCGAGACCCATGAGCTGCGTCTCGGCCTTGTAGACGGCGTTGATGTGCGCGCTGTCGAGCGTCTCCTCGTCGGTGACGTGTATGACGCGGCGTCCGAGGACGTACTGGCCGACGATGGCGCGTTCGACCGCCGCGGCGTCGAACGTCTCCGCGTGGATCGTCGCCTCGCTCTCGTCGTCCCGCGCCGATGGCGGCGTCACCGTCAGCGTCCCCTTCCCGCTCTCGCGCACCGTGACCTCGTCCCCCTTCTCGACGTTCTGCGAGCGCGCCCACTCCGCCGGCAGCGTCATCGCGAGCGTCGACGGCCCGAGACGCTGCACCTTTCGGCTCTCCATGCCCGGACCGTAGCAACTGAATTACCTTAAGCTTGCGCTCGACACATTATATTCTCTAAGGACTCGTGCCGACTCGCCCGATTCCGACGCGAACGCGGGCTCGAACATCCGACGCGATACGGCCGAGACGCTCCCGTGCGGCGGATTCGACGCGAATACCGCATCGGTTTCCATGCCATCCGTATGACCTTAAACGTCTCTCACTCGACTTTCACGAGCCGTCGGGTGTGTCGGCCCGTCCGAACGCGAAGCCATCCGCGGAGCTCCGCGTCGAGGTCGCGATCGCCCGTGTCGACGTGGAGCACGCCGGTCTCCGCGAGCTTCGATGGTGAGGCGACGACCGCGAGTTCGCATCGCCGGACGACCGCGGGGCTGAGCTGCTGGTTCCCGCGCCCGAGCACGAACCCCTGTCCGCCGATCGGCGAGACGACCGCGACGTTGCGCTCCCCGAGCGCGTCGAGGAGTTCCGCCTCGCTCGCGTCGCGCGCCAGCACCTCGCCGTCGCGCCAGACGTCCACGCCGAGCGGGGAGCCATCGAAGCCGAGTTCGCGCTTGATCGCGCCGACCGTCCCGCCCGGCCCGAGGAGGTAGGTCACGCCCGCCTCCGCGTCGGCGGCGAACCCCGCAGCGAGCGCGTCGACGCTCCCCGCCGTCCGCTGCTTGCCGGCCTGCAGTGCCTCCGCGACAGGCACCGTCGCGACCGCCTTCAGTTCCGCGCGGACCTCGCCCGCCCGATAGGCGTCCTCGTCGATGTCGTTCACCTCGCGGCGCTCCGTGCGCTCGAACGTCGCGGCGATCCGCCCCGCGTCGCGCGGCGTCCGCGCGAAGACGGACGAGTAGACCTTCACGCCCGCGGGCACGCCGAGCATCGGCGTCTCGCTTCCGCGTTCGTCGAGCGTCGTCGCCACGTCCGTCGCGGTGCCGTCCCCGCCGACGAAGAGGACGAGGTCGACACCGCGTTCGACGAACGCCCGCACCGCGTCACGGGTGTCCGCGGCCGTCGTCTCGCCCTCCCCCGGATCGCCGACGACCGTCGGCTCGAAGCCGGCCCCGCGGGCCTCGTCCTCGCCCATCTCGCCCCCGTACGCGACCAGCCCGATCTCGCTCCCGTCGCCCGCGACGTCCGCGAGCGCCCGGAGCGCCGCGCTCGCTCGCCCGGGTGCGCGCGGCTCCGCCCCGCGTTCGCGCGCCTCCGCGACCCGCTCGTCCGTCCCCTTCAGCCCGACGCGCCCCCCCATTCCCGCGATGGGGTTGACGACGACGCCGATGGTGCGCATACCGTCAGCTACTCGCGTGCCGCCTAAAGCCCGTTCGCACCACCGCGCGTGCCGGCAATGCTAAACGATTAAGGGCGCGCCCGCAGAACCCATCGCCTATGTTCGTACCCCTCGCGGAGACCGCGCTCCCCATCAGCGCGATGAGCTGGATCGTCCTCGTGCTCGGCATCGTCCTCGCGGCCGCGTGGTGGGCCTACGAGGTCCGCTGACCCCCTATTCCTCGCCGCGCTCGCCGCGCTCGACCCGCTCGCCGCACTCGACTCGCTCGCCACACTCGACTCGCTCGCCGCGCTCGACCCGCTCGCCACACTCGACCCGCTCGCCACACTCGACTCGATCGCGGAGCCACGCGGCCGCCTTCTTCACTTCCGATTCGTCCGTCCCGCGGATCCGCACGTCCACGCCGTCGCCGGGGTAGCTCCCGACCGCGACGTCGAAGCGCTCGCGGACGCCCTCGATCCGATCGACGAGCGCGCTCTCGGGTTCGGCCGCGTAGACGGTCTCGACGTGTCGCGTCTCGCCCGCGAACTCGCCGCTCACGCGCTCGAACATCGCCTGCATCTCGCTCGGGACGCCCGGGAGCACGTAGCAGTTCTCGACGACCGCACCGGGCGCGACGCCCGCCTCGTTCGGCAGGAAGCGCGCGCCGTCGGGGAGGCGCGTCGCGCTCGCCGCGGCGTTCGAGTACCCGTCGTGCGTCTCGAACCACGCCACGGCGTCCGGGTGGTCGATCAGCTCGCGATCGAACGCCGCCGCGACGGCGGCCATCGTCACGTCGTCCGGTGTCGGCCCGAGACCGCCAGTCACCGCCACGGCGTCGTATCGGGCCGCGAGGTCGCGGACGGACGCCTCGATCGCGTCGGATTCGTCCGGGACGACGACGACGCGCCGCACGCTCGCGCCGCGCTCGGTGAGCCGGCGGCCGAGCCACGCCGCGTTCGTGTTCGTCGTCTCGCCCGCGAGCACCTCGTCGCCCACCGTCAACACGGCCACGTCCATACGCGATCTCAGCGTCCGCGTCGGCAAAAAGACCGGAGGGGATCAGTCGTCGCGGACGTCGAGACCGCTCTCCGCCCGCTCGCGTTCGAGCCGGCGGATCTGGAGGCGGTAGTAGATCAGGCCGACGACGGCGACGAGCGCCGCGAGTCCGAGCAGGCCGCCGAAGAGGTAGACGTCGCGCATCAGGAAGAACTGGACGCTGAGCGCCTCCGCGTCGACCGAGTTCCAGTGCAGGTGCACGCGGTCGTGCACGATCGTCCGCTCGTAGCCGCCGGGGCTGACGCTCCCGAAGACCGGGATGCGAACGCGCATCCCCGCGGGCAGAACGACCTCGTGTGCGTGCCCGGAGAGGACGACGGGGACGTCGAGCGAGCGATCGCCCATCGGCGCGGTGTACGCGAACGTCCCGTTCTCCGCCGGCGTCGTCACCGTCACCGCGTCGCGCGACTGGGAGACGTCGATCGCGGAGGCGTTCACCACCGTCCCGTTCGAATAGCGGAACTGGACCGCCCGGATCGCGACGGGGCTTTCCCCCGTGAACTGACTCTGCTGGGAGAACCGCAGGGAACTCGCGTTCGCGCCCGTGACGTTCACCACCGCCTGATACTGCCCGCCGGTCGCGTTCACGACCACGGAGGCGTTCTGCGCCGCCGTCGCGTTCCAGTCGTACGTCGCGTTCTGCGCGAGCTGCTGGTCGCTGACCGTGCTCGTCCCCATACAGCCGGCGCCCGCGGCGAGCAGGCCGACGGCGACGAGGAGGAGGAGCCAGCGCCGTCGCATCTCAGGGTACCACGCAGAGCAGCTCCGCCGGAACGTACTCGCCGATGCTCGCGAGCAGGCCCGGAGCGTCGGTGCCCTCGCGACAGACGATGCTCTGCTCCAAGAGTCCGAGGCGCTCGACCGTCACGATGTCGCGGGCGTGCCCCGCGCGATTGACGGTCGCGCGGACCTCCGCGCGCGTCGCCGAGTTCACGTTCACTCGCCCGCTCTCGGCGCGCGTCCAGTCGTAGAGCCGGTCGCGCTCCGCGTCAGCGAACTCGTGCGCGCCGTCCGCGTCGTAGGCGAATTGGACTGGCATGTGCTGCACCAGCCCGAAGCGCGTGCGCACCTGCTCGGGCGACCCCGGGCCGAGGTCGAGACCGTCCGCGGGGATTCTGACCTCTTCGCCGGCGTCGAGGACGAATCCGTCGTCGTCCCACCCTTCGAGGGTGCCGACGTACGTCTCGCCGGCCTCGAACTGCGGCGTGATGGCGCCCCACTCCTCGCGGAGGACGTTGCGCGCGACGGGCGCGTCCTCGCCCGTGACGGTCACGGAGGGGAAGTCGTCGCCGCGCAGGCCGACGTCGAATTCGACGTCGAGGTCGTCGAGGCTGTTGCCGACGAGCGAGGTGAGTGAGTCGAGCGCGCGCTCGCGGGCGTCGCCCTCGACGTACACCTTGGTGGCGAGGACGACCATTCAGACGATACCCAGTTCGGATTCGAGCGCGTCGAGGCGCTCGTCGATGGCTTCGACCATCTCGTCGTTCCCCATCGCCTCCAGCGGCGAGCCGCACTCGGGGCACTCGAACCCGAAGTCCATCGCCTCGTCGAACTCGAAGCGGATGGAGTCGACCTCGCAGAGGTAGAACTCGTTGTTCATCTCGTACTCGCGGCGCTCCTCGAGGGCCTCGCGGAGGCGGTCCATCTCGTCGTGGAGGTTCGCCGGGACGTTCTCGTAGTGGAACGTCCAGAGGTAGGTGAGCCACCCCGAGTCCTCGTCGCGCACCCGCCGATAGGTCGCGAGATCGTTCTCGTAGAGGATGAACAACGCCCGGCGGACGTCGTTCAGTTCGAGGTCGAGGCGCTCCGCGAGCTCCTCGTCCGTCACCTCGCCGTCCGGGGGCGCCGCCGCGACCGGCATCCCCTTCGGGCCGACTAGCTCGTGGAGGTATTTCTGTACGACTGGGTCCTCCAACATACCCTCGAAAGCCATGATACGCGTAACTCGGGGCCGAGCGACCCTTAATACCATCGGGTACGGTGCACGCGGAACCGACCACTGGGAGCTCCGTGGACGGAGCGAACGGGGAGCGAAGCGACCCGTGAGCCGCGCGACGCGGAGCGAACGAACGTGAGCGATGCGCGAGTCGTCCTGCAAGTTGGCCACACAACACTAATGCGCCAGACGTAACACCATCTGAACGTGTTCCTCCACGAACTGTACGAGACAGCCCGAGAGCGCGACGGCGCCCCCGCGCTCACCCTCTGGACCGTCGCGATCGCCCTGCTCGCCGTCGCGTTCGACTGGTCGCTCGCGTTCGCCGTCGGCGTCTACGCCGGCGGGATCAGCCTTCGTGTCGTCGTGCTGGCCGTGGATGTGTTCGTCCCCGACCCGTTCCTGAGTATCGCCGTGGGAAGCCTCGGCGTCGCCGGCGGCCTCGGGGGTCTCTACGCTCTCGCGACGCACGGCGAAGCCACCGCCCTACTCGTCTGTTTCGGCATCGCGTTCGGCGTCGTCGGGTGCTACGTCGTCGCCGACGGTGTGCGGCGCTACCGGGTGCGTTCGGCGAAGTCGTAGCCCGTCCCGACGGAAAGGCTTAGGTGCTCGACGCCCGTGGTTCGCCCGTGTCCCTCCACGACTTCCGCGAGGCCGTCCGGGAGCGCGCGAGCGCTCGCGTCCTCCTCGGCTGGGTCGTCGTCGCGGCCGTGTTCACCGTCGCCAACGGCTGGTCGGTCGCCGACTTCGCCCTCCTCCTCGTCGTCCTCGTCGCCGCGTCCGTCGCGCCGGCCGTCGCCGCCGCGCTCGGCGTCCCCGCGTGGGTCCGATCGGTCGTCGGCGGATGCTGTGCGGTCGCGTTCGGCGCGGCCGCCCTCTACGGCTACGGTGGCGCGGCCGCGCCCCTGACGACGCTCCTCTTGGTCGGGTTCGTCCTCGCCGGTGTCGTGATCGCCGTCCGCGCCGTCCGCGACTCGCCGCTGACCGCCGACGCGGACGGCGAAACGGCTTAGCCGTCGCGGAGCCAACCGTTCGCTCGTGTCCCCCCACGACTTTCGCGAGGCCGTCCGGGAGCGCGCGAACGCTCGCGTCCTCCTCGGCTGGGTCGTCGTCGCGGCCGTGCTGACCGTCGCGAGAGGCGGGTCGCTCGCCGACTTCGCCCTCCTCGCCGCCGCCGGTGTCGCGGTCCCGCTCGCGGCCGCTCTCGCGGACACGTTCGGCGTCCCGCGACGGGTCCGACGGGCGGGCGGCGGCGTCGCGCTCCTCGCGCTCGGAGTCGCGATCATCTATTTCGGTATCGACGCGCACGCCGTCCTCCTCGTGCTCGTCGGCGTCGCGGCCGGTCTCGTCGGCGCGCACGGGCTGATCCGGGCCGTCCGCGACCCGCCGACCGCCACGTGACGTGACCGCGGCGCTTTTCGCCCGACGGCCCGAAACCCGAGCGTGACACCGACGCGCACGCTCGGCTGGCGCGCCGTCGAGGCCGTGGTCCTCGCGGCGTTCGCGTACGCCGTCGGTTTCGGCCTCGCGTTGGCCGTCGTCGTCGGCCTGCTCGCCCTCGGCGTCAGCGCCGCCGAACGCGTCGGCGAGCGCTACGGGTACTCGGTCCTCTGTCGCGACCTCGCGCTCGCGTGCGCCCTCCTCGCGTTCGCCGCGCTCGCGCTCTCGCGTAGCACCGTGTGGTTCCCGGTCGTCGCGCTCCCCGTCTGCGCGTGGCTCTGCCTCGACGCCATCGACGACGCACGCGACGACGCGGAGGAGGCGCGCCGCACGGACCCCCTCGGGGACGCGGATCTCGCGGGCGAACTCCTGCGTGCGGTTCGGGCGGAGCCGCGCCGTCCCGACGAACTCGCCGCCGATCTCGACCTGTCCACCGCGCGCGTCTCGCGGACGCTCGACGCCCTCGCCGATGCGGGAACGGTCGAGCGCGACGACCGGGGGCGCTACCGCGTCGCCGACGACGTCGGTCGACCCTCGCTCATCGCGCTCCCCGCGCGGTTGTGCGATCGACTCGTCGAGCCGCTACGACTCCTCTAGCTCGTCGGGGGAGACGACGGTCTTCCCCGTCTCCTCCGGGAGGACGACCTGCTCGGCGTTCGCCCACTCCCGTTCGAGTTCGCGACCCTCGAAGAGCCGATCGAGGAAGACGGCGAGTCCCGCGACCTCGGAGTGGGGCTGGTTCGTCACGCCGACGTTCCAGTCGGCCTCGTCGTACACCTCGAAGGGCACCTTCTCGCCGCCGACGACGAGCAGGAGCGATTCCGCCGCGTCGCGATGCGCCGCGCGGATCTCGCCCTCGACGTCCTGCACGCGCTCGCCGTACATCGTGAGGTGGACGACGCGGCCGTCCCAGTCGCGGATCGTCGCCTGCTGCGAGTCGTCGAGTTCGGCGTCGAAGGGGCCGCCGAAGCGCGTCGTGATGTCGCGGATGGTCTCCAGCGATTGGCCGGCGTTGTCGGGGAGGATCACGCGATCGGCGCCGAGGGCGCGCGCCGTCAGCCCGACGTGCGTCGTCATCCGGTCGTCGCGTCCCGGCCGGTGGCCCAGCCGGAGCACGGCGACCTCGGGTGCGTCCTGCATACGTCCGATGAGGGGCGCGGGCGGGTAACGGCTTACGGCTTTACACGGAAGCGAGGAGAAAGACACTTGGACGCCGTCGCGCTCTCGTCCGTATGGACCTCACGGAGCAGACGGTCGTCGTGACGGGCGTCGCGGGTCTCGTCGGCTCGCACCTCGCCGCGCGACTGGTGGCCGACAACCGCGTGATCGGCGTGGACGACCTCTCGAAGGGCGACCGCGCGGCGGTGCCCGAGGGCGTCGAGTTCGTCGAGGCGGACCTCCGCGACGCCGCGGAGACGGCCGACGCGATCCCCGAGGGGACGGACGTCGTCTTCCACTTCGCGGCGTACACGGACACGAACTTCGACGACGACCGCACCCTCTTCGAGGAGAACCAAGCGATGACGTACAACGTCCTCGAACGCATGGAGGCGGTCGGCGCCTCGAAGATCGCGTTCACCTCCTCCTCGACCGTCTACGGCGAGGCGCCGATGCCGACGCCGGAGGATTACGCCCCCCTCGAACCCATCAGCATCTACGGCGCGTCGAAGCTCGCCGACGAGGGGCTGCTCTCCGTCTACGGGCACTCCTACGGCGTGCAGGTGTGGCTCTTTCGCTTCGCGAACATCGTCGGGCCGCGCCAGCGCGGCAACGTCATTCCCGACTTCATCGAGAAGCTCCTCGACGATCCCGACACGCTGGAGATCCTCGGGAACGGCCGCCAGCAGAAGTCCTACATGCACGTTGAAGAGTGCGTCGAGGCCATCCAGTACGTCGTCGAGCACGCCGACGGCGACGTGAACACGTACAACCTCGGGACGGAGACGACGACGTCGGTGAACCGCATCGCGGACGTCGTCGCGGACGTCCTCGACGTCGATCCCGACTACGAGTACACGGGCGGCGATCGCGGGTGGACGGGCGACGTCCCGAAGATGCGCCTCTCGATCGAGAAGCTCGCGGCGCTCGGATGGGAGCCGAGTCGGTCGAGCGACGAGGCCGTCAGAGAGGCGACCGAACGGCTCGCCGCCGAGCTGCGCGCGGAGCGCGAATAGGGACCGCGACCATCGACTGCGGGGGTCGGTACGTTTTAACGCCCGTCGGCCGAACGTGTCGCCCGATGAGGGACGGGTACGACGTCGGCGACACCCTGCCGGTGGACGAGATCCCGGCGGGGACCAATCTGATGATCGGCGGGCCACCGTTGACCGGCAAACTCGACATCGCGGTTTCGCTGATCGAGGGCGGCTGTCGGCGCGACGAGGGCGCGATCGCCGTCTCGACGCGGGATAGCGCCGATCGGTTGCTGTCGCGCTCGGAGCCGCTCGCGGACGCCGTGTCCGAGGGACGCGCGGGTATCGTCGATTGCGTGACGCGCGAGCGCGGCGGGGACGTTCGGGACGCCCGGGGGGTGCGCTACGTCTCCTCGCCCGGCGACATCACGGAGATCGGGATCCGGACCGCCGGCGTGCTCCAGCGTCTCGGCGAGCGCGACATCGACGACATTCGCGCGGGTCTCGTCTCCATCCCGACGATGCTGATGTACACGGAGCCGCGCCGGCTCTTTCGCTTCCTCCACGTCTACACGGGGCGCGTCCAAGCGAGAGGGATGCTCGGACTCGCGCTCACCGAACTCGGCGATCGGGAGACGTTCGAGCGCTTCGCGCCGCTGTTCGACGGGATGGTGCAGACGCGGGCGACGGACGCGAGCGAGCGCGAACTCCGCGTCGTCGGCGTCGCGGACGGCCCGACCGAGTGGATCGGCTACTGAGCGCTCAGGAGAACTGTTCCTCGACGGAGTCGTCGAGCGCTTCCCCGTCCCCGTCCGTCTCCTCGACGTCGCGCAGGTCCCTCTCCGGGCTCTCGATGTAGTCGAGCGCGACGTCCGTGAACGCGCCCGTGTCGACGACGGTGTCGCGGTCGAAGCCGACGATGACGCCGCTCCACTCGCCGAGGGGCACTTGGAGGACGACGACCTCGTGGAACCAGCGGACGCTCATGTCGAGGTGGCCGAAGCGGGCGAACTCGGGCTGTTGGAGTTCGTCGTCGAACCCCTTCAGGATGAGGTTCTTGGTCACCTCTTCGATCTCGGCGTCGGTCTGCGCCGTCGCGATGTCGTCGCGACAGTAGACGGTGTCGTACTCCTCGCCGTCGTAGGCGACCGCGCGACGCATCCGTCCGACGTCGCTCCCGTGGAGCGCGTCGATGAACCCCTCGGCGTCCTCGTTCATACGTGACGCCTTGGCGCGACGCGGGGGTTAACCTTACCCCTCGCCGCGGTGCGAGCGTTCTTGTGTCCGGCGCGCCGAACGGCGGGCGTGCACGCCGCAGTCGTCGTCGCGGGCGGCCGCTCGACCCGGTTCGGCGAGCGCGACAAAGCCACCGCGTCGCTCGCCGGGACGCCGCTCGTCCGGCGGGTCGCGGACCGCCTCGTCGGGCCGATCGACGAACTCGTCGTGAACTGTCGGCCCGCCCAACGCGCGGCGATCGAGCGCGCCCTCGACGGCTACCCGCACCCGATGACGTACGCCCTCGACGGTCCCGAGCGCGCGGACGAGGGACCGCTCGCCGGGATGCACGCGGGACTGACGGCCGCCTCCGCCGAGCGCGCGTTCGTCGTCGCCTGCGACGTCCCGTTCGTCGATCCGTCGTTCGTCCGCCACCTCTTCGATCGCGCGGCGGGCCGCGACGCCGCGGTCCCGCGCCGCGACGGGTACGACGAACCCCTGCACGCGGTCTACCGGGTCGCGGCGGCGCGCGACGCCTGTGCGGACGCGCTCGACGCGGGCGAGCGACGCGCGGACGCCGTGCTCGGTGAGCTGGACGCGAGCGCCGTCACGGAGCGCGAGGTGCGAACGCACGCGGCGCCGGGGACGTTCGAGAACCTGAACACGCGCGCGGCGTTCGACGCGGCGGAGGAGCGGTTGCGAGATCGACGGGGGTAGCGTGCGCTAGTGCGCGCGTTCGGCTTCCTCTTCGAGCAGCGTCGAGATGTACTGGTGTTCCCAGTCCTCGCGATCGACGATCTCGCGGCGGCCGCGGCGAGTCAGCGAGTAGGCGTTCGTCCGCTCGTCCTGTTTGCGCTTGTCGAGGAGGCCCTTCTCGCAGAGCGCGTCGAGGTTCGGGTAGAGCCGGCCGTGGTTGATCGTCGTGCCGTAGTAGTCCTCCAGTTCGTCCTTGATGTCGAGCCCGTTCGGCTCGTCGAGGCCGCAGGTGACGAAGAGGAGGTCGCGCTGGAAGCCGGTGAGGTCGTGCATCGCGTGTCTGGACGGAACGACCGACCGCCGCTTAACTCCGGCGGCCAACATGTCTCATACCTTATACCGTCTGCGTCGGTCCCTCGACGATCGCGCCGCTGGCGCCGACGGCGACCGGTGGGGAGTCGCTGAAGTGGGTGAGCGCGACGGCGTTCAGGCCGCTCGACGTCCCGGTGTCGAAGGACTGCCAGCCGCCGCTCCCGGAGAGGCGGTAGCCGGCGCCCGCGGAGCCGACGACGACCTTCGTGCCGGTGTCGGGGTTACGCGAGATGGAGCGGAACGCCTTCGAGCCGAGTTCGATCGGCGTCCAGCGATTACAGACGCAGTCGCGACGGAAGAGGCGGCCGCCGCCGCCCGTGATGTAGACGCGTTCGGCATCAGACGTCTGATACGTGAGGACGTCGTAGAACTTCACCTGCGCGTTCGGGACGCCGACGTCCTTCCACGAGTCGCTCGCGTCCGCGGTCTTGAACGCGTTCCCGGAGGTGTCGGCGGCGAAGCCCTTCTTGACGTTCTGCCCTTGGAAGTCGATCGCGCTGATCTTCGACCCGCTCCCGGGCTTGATCAGCTGATCGAAGACGACACACCCCTTGTCGTTGGTGTGCGCGTCGTACACCTCACCGGACCCGTTCGAGATGTAGACGTTCTCGCTCTCGCGGGTGCCCGTGACGGCGATCCCCTCCCACGTCGAGGTGTGTTCGTGGGGCGCCGAGTAGTCGTACTTCATCCCCTTCTCGACGTCGTACGCGCCGAGCGCGCCGGAGGAGCCGGCGTACCAGATGCGCTTCCCGTCGTCCGTGACGTCCACGGCCTTGAGCATGTTCTCCCGCGTCGCCGGGCCGTGCTTGACGACGGCGGTCCAGTCGCCGCCCTGCCGCGCGAGGATCGTCCCCCCTTTCCCGACGGCGTGCGGTCCCGCCGTCGTGTCGACGACGCCGTAGAGCGTCTGCGAGATGGGCGAGTCGATCTCCGTCCACGGGTCGCTCCCGCCGCTGCTTCCACTGGTACTTTCGCTGCTCCCGTCGCTCGCCGCCGATACCCCGTTCGTGACGAGCGCGCCACCGCCGACGGCGGCAGCCGTTCCGCCCGCGACTTTCAGGAAGGTACGTCTACCCGAACCGCCGGCACTCTGATCCAACATCGCTCGGTGTATCGGACGTCCCCTAAAAGGAATTTGTGGCCCGATAAACGACATATTCCCGGGCGCTACGGCTGCTCGACCGACGAGCACGCCGAGGAGCGCCGTCAGCGCTCGAGGATCGCGCCGCCGTCGCCGACGACGATGTCCGGCCCGTAGTCGCCGCCGATCGCGGCGCCGTTCAAGTGGTTCCCGGTGCCCGTGCCGTACAGCGTGTACCCGGTGTCCGTCCTCTCGACGACGCTCCCCGATCCGCCCGCGCCGAGGAGGCGTCCGTCCCGCTGCACGAGCGCGGAAACCGTCTCGTTCCCCGGCTTGAACGGCGTCCAGCGCCCGCAGGTGCAATCGAGGCGGAATACCCGTCCAGACCCGCCGGCCGCGTAGACGTGCTGGGCGCCGGAGACGACGGCCTTCAGCGGCACCTGCGCGTCCGCGATGCCGATCCGGTCCCACGTCGCCCCGGCGTCGGTCGTCCGGTAGACCGCCGACCCGTTCGTCACCGCGTGTCCGCGCTCGCGAGTGTGGAAGTCGACGCCGGTGATCGTGTACCCGCCGCCGGTGTCGCGCGTCTCCCACTGGAGTTTCCCGCTCCCGTGGCGGCCGATCACGACCGTCCCGTCGCTCGCCGCGAGGTAGACCCGCTCGGCACCGACGCCGCCGAAGACAGCGATGTCGGTGAAGCCGTCGCCCGCGCCGACCGGCTTCGCGTGACTGGTGACGTTCCCGCTCTCGACGTCGAGGAAGCCGACGGTCCCCGAAGCCCCGCAGAACCACAGTCGGTCGCCGTCGTCGGTCGGCGCGCACGCGGAGAGAGTCTTGCTCCGGCCGGCGCCCTTCTCCGTCGACACCGACCACTCCCCCGCGACGCGACGGAGCACCCGCCCGCTCGACCCGACGGCGTACGCCGTCCCCGACGTGTGCGAGACGTCGTGGAGGCTTTCACCGGTGGGAGACACCACCGCTCCCCATCGGTCGTTCGCGGACGCGCCAGTCGTCGCCGCGACGCCGAGCGCCGCGGCCCCCGCACCGCCGAGCGCGCCCAGTAGCCGCCGTCGCGTCAGTATCGTCTGCCCCATGTCCATTCGACTCCGCGTTCTCGGCTTCGCCGTAAAAGGACGCTGGCCGCCGCTCAGGTCCTGTATGACAGCTGACGAGATCGCTGCACGCGGGACCGACAGACCGACACCGCTCGAACGCCTCGTCTCGCCCATGCCCGACGAACTCTCCCCCGAGGAGGTCGAGGAACGACTCGTCGACGACGGGTTCGCTCTCGTCGACATCCGCGATCCCGACAGCTACGCCGCGGGCCACGTCCCCGGCGCCGAGAACCTCACGACGCGCGAACTCCAATCCGTCGTCGAGGATCGCGACTGGGGCGAGTCGGTCGCGTTCGTCTGCTATCTCGGGAAGTCCTCGAAGGAGGCCGCGGCGTTCGTCGAGCAGTACGGCGACGCCGGCGAGACGTACAGCGTCGCGGGCGGCATGGACGCGTGGGACGGTCCCGTCGAGTCGGAGGAGTAGCTTTTCACGTCGGCCCCGCGTCGGGCCGGTATGCGATTCGGGATCCTCAGCACCGCGCACATCGCCCTCGACGCCTTCGTTCCCGGCGTCGCCCGCACCGAACACGACGTCGCGGCCATCGCCTCGCGCGACGCCGAACGCGCCGCCGACGCCGCGGCCGCCCACGACATCCCCGACTCGTACGGGAACTACGAGGCCCTCCTCGACGCGGACGTCGACGCCGTCTACAACCCCCTGCCGAACGGCCTGCACGCCGAGTGGACGAGACGCGCCGCCGACGCCGGACTCCCCGTGCTCTGCGAGAAACCCCTGACGCGCGACGCGCACGAGGCCCGCGACGTCATCGAGCACTGCGCCGACCGCGGCGTCACGCTCATGGAGGCGTTCATGTACCGCTACCACCCGCGGACCGAGCGCGTCCGCGCCCTCCTCGCCGACATGGGCGACGTCGTCTCCGCGTCCGCGACGTTCGGCTTCCCCCTCCGCGGAAGCCCGGACGACGTCCGCCTCGATCCCGGTCTCGCCGGTGGGTCACTGATGGACGTCGGGTGCTACCCCGTCAACGCCCTGCGGACCCTCGTCGCGATCCGGACGCCGTCACCGCGACGACGTTCGATAGCCGCGACTGCGGCGTCGACACCCGTCTCGCCGGGACGTTCGAGTACGCGGGCGGCGCGCGCGCCACCCTCCGCTGTTGGTTCGACGCCCCCGAGCACCAGCGCTACCGGATCGAGACGACCGACGGGTGGATCGAGGCGTCGCCCGCGTTCAACGTCGCCGCGGACGCGCCCGCGGAACTCCGCTACGCCGTCGACGGCCGCACGGTCACGGAGTCGTTCGAGCCGGTCGACCAGTACGCCCGCGAGGCCGAACACTTCGCCGACTGCGTCGAGAGCGGGATGACGCCGCGGACGAGCGGCGAGGACGCGCTCGCGAACATGCGCGTCATCGACGCGCTCTACGAGGCCGCGGCGACCGGCGAGCGCGTCGCACCCTGAGATCAGCGGGGATCGGGGAGAGGAGTTAAGTGCCCACATCGTGTTTATCTTTGACATGTCGCCGTCGGAGGTCGAGCAGGACGTTCACGAGGCGCTCGTCGAGATGGACGACGCCGATGAGGAGTGGGGACTTCGCGATCTCGCCGCTCGCGCCGAAGTCGCGACGGACGGGTACGGGATGCAACTCTGCGAGCGCTGTCTCAACCGCCTCGAAGCGCGGGGCCGCGTCGAGTGGAACGACGGCACGTGGCGTCCCGCCGAGGAGTGAGACCGGGGAGCCGACCGCGTGCCCAACGAGTCGAGAAGAACCGATCCGCGCCGACGCCACAACGCACGTCCCCGTCGAGGTCCTCCGGGCGAGTATGGCGACGAACAGGCAGTTCGTGCTCGCACAGCGACCCGAGGGCGTCCCGGGCGACGACGATTTCGATCTCGTCGAGGCGGACGTGCCGGAACCCGGACCCCGCGAGGTGCTCGTGCGCACCCGCTATCTCAGCGTCGACCCGTACATGCGCGGGCGGATGCGCGACGAGGAATCGTACGCCGAACCCTGGGCCGTCGGCGACGTCCTGCAGGGCGGCGTCGTCGGCGAAGTGGCCGAATCGAACCACCCGGACTTCGAGGCGGGCGACACCGTCACCGGCAACCTCCGCTGGGCCGACTACGCCGTCGCGGCCGGCGACGACCTCGTGCGCGTCGAGACCGGCGGCGTCTCCGATTCCGCCGCGCTCGGCGTCCTCGGCATGCCCGGTCGCACCGCCTACTTCGGCGTCACCGACGTCCTCGACCCCGATCCCGGCGACACCGTCGTCGTCTCCGCCGCCGCGGGCGCCGTCGGGAGCGTCGTCGGCCAGCTCGCGAAGCTAAACGGCTGTCGCGTCGTCGGGATCGCGGGAAGCGACGCCAAGATCGACTTCCTCACCGACGACCTCGGCTTCGACGCCGGGATCAACTACGCCGAGGCGGACGTCGCCGACGCGCTCGGTGACGCCGCGCCCGACGGCGTCGACGGCTACTTCGACAACGTGGGCGGCCCGATCACGGACGCCGTCTTCGAGCACCTGAACGTCCGCGCGTCCGTCGCCGTCTGCGGGCAGATCGCCCTCTACAACGAGGAGGGCGTCCCGACCGGCCCGCGCAAACTCCACACGCTCGTCGAGAAGCGCGCCCGCGTCGAGGGATTCCTCGTCGGCGACTACGCGCCGCGCTTCGAGGAGGCGACGGAGCGACTCGTCGGGTGGGTCCAAGAGGGGGAGATCGCGTTCCGCGAGACGGTCGTCGACGGGTTGGAGAACGCCCCGGACGCCTTCGTCGGACTCTTCGAGGGCGAGAACGTCGGGAAGCAAGTGGTGCGCGTGGAGAGCGAGTTCGACGGAGCGTGAGCGACGTCGAGCACGCGAGTCGCGGCGCTCGCAGTTCCCGAGACGACCCGCGCTCGTGTTCTCGTCGCGCGGGGCGCGACGCCACTCGCGGGTCGCTTCGCTCCGCGTTCGCGTGTTCGAGGTCTCTTCGAACCCCCGTTACTCACGGCTGACGCCGTTCGTCTGTGAGGCGTTCCCACGGGACCCCGTTACTCACGGCTGACGCCGTTCGTCTGTGAGGCGTTCCCACGGGACCCCGCTACTCCCGGCTGACGCCGTTCGCGTTATGGCTCTGAGCGTCAGCGAAGAGCCACGCTATTCGAAGCCCATCGCTTCGATCTGCTCCTGATAGCGGTTGCGGATGGTGACTTCGGTGACCTGCGCGACGTCGGCGACCTCGCGCTGGGTCTTCTTCTCGTTGCAGAGGAGGCTCGCCGCGTAGATGGCCGCGGCGGCGAAGCCCGTGGGACTCTTGCCGGAGAGGAGTCCCTGCTCGGCGGAGATGTCGATGATCTCGTTGGCCTTCGCGATCGTCTCCTCGTTGAGTTCGAGTTCGCTCGCGAAGCGCGGGACGAACTGCTTGGGATCCACCGGCTCCATTTCGAGGGAGAGTTCTTGGGCGACGTAGCGATAGGTGCGTCCGATCTCCTTCTGGTCGACGCGGGAGACCTCCGCGACTTCTTCGAGCGAGCGCGGGATGCCCTCCTTGCGGCAGGCGGCGTAGAGACAGGACGTCGCGACGCCCTCGATGGAGCGCCCGCGGATGAGGTCCTCCTTGAGCGCGCGCCGGTAGATGACGGACGCGACCTCCCGGACGCTCCGCGGGACGCCGAGCGCGGACGCCATCCGGTCGATCTCCGAAAGCGCGAACTGGAGGTTGCGCTCGCCGGCGTCCTTCGTGCGGATGCGCTCCTGCCACTTGCGCAGGCGGTGCATCTGCGAGCGCTTCTTCGAGGAGATCGAGCGCCCGTAGGCGTCCTTGTCCTTCCAGTCGATCTGAGTCGTCAGCCCCTTATCGTGCATCGTCTGCGTGGTCGGCGCGCCCACGCGGCTCTTCTGCTGGCGCTCGGAGTGATTGAATGCGCGCCACTCCGGTCCCCGATCGACGTTGTCCTCCTCCAGTACGAGGCCGCAGTCCTCACAGATGAGCTCCCCCTGATCCGCACTCACCGAGAGGTTAGTGGACTCGCACTCCGGGCACGTGCGCGTCCCCTCCTGCTCCCCGTCGGTTGTCTCCGCCTCGACGTCTCGCTCCTGCTGGCGGCTGCGGCGTGCCATGTATGATCACCAATGACACCGATAGATTTAAGCCCTTTGCCCAGACCGATATAGGTCTCTTTCGGCACTCAGCGGAGATAGGGGGCGTCTCCGGAAGGTCTCTCCGGCAGTCACCCGGCCACCCACGGGTGAAAACAACACCCGTGAGACCCCCTCACACCCGATCCGTCTCGCTCGTCGTCCCGTTCGTCGTCTCGCCCCCCGTGACGACGATGTTCCCGACCATTCCGAGATCGACGTGCGGTTCGCAGACGATGCGGTAGCGTCCGGGGACGGTGAACGTGTAGTCGTCGGTGTGGCCGGCCGTGTAGATCTCCGGGACGCCCGCCCAGTCCGCGCCGTCGGGCTGGCGCTTCGGGACGATGTTGTGGCCGCTGGTCTTCCAGACGAACCGGACGGTGGTGCCGGCGTCGATCGTGAGAGGCTCGTGCGTCCCCGGCCGGAAGGCGTAGTCCACGAGGTCGCACTCGACGGTGTCCGGCGGGAGCGAGGTCGTGGACGTCGAGGGAGCGGACCGGCCACCACAGCCGGCGAGCGCGGACGCGCCCAGCGCGCCGAGGGACGCGAGGTAGGACCGTCGTCTCACGCGCGACCGTAGCCGACGCGCGAGCAAACCCGTATCGCTTCCCGCGTCGCGCACGCCGCCTCGTTCTCGCGTCTCAGTTCGACAGCGCGGCGTCGATCTTCGCGCTGATCGTGTCGTATCCCGGATCGCCGGTCGCCGTGCCGTTCACGAACACGGTCGGCGTCCCGCGGACGCCCATGTCCTTCCCGGTCTGTCGCTCCGCCTTCAGGTAGGGCGTGTACTTCCCGCCCTTCGCCGCGCGGACGACCGCCGTCGCGTCCGCGCCGAGATCCGCGGCGACCGTCCCGAGGTAGTCGTACCCGCGCGCGCCCGCATCGACGTACGCGTCCTGATGGGCGAAGAGCGTGTGGGTGTACTCGAAGAACGCCGCGTCGTCGAGGGCGTCCTGCACCGCGCGCGCCGCGTTCGCCCCCGCCCACGACCACTCCTCGCTCACCGGAATCGGGAAGTCGCGGTGCTCGTAGCGGACCGTTCCGGGTTTCGTGTAGTTCTCGACGATCCGAGGCATGACCTCCGTCGCGTAGTGCGCGCAGTGCGGGCAGGCGTAGTCCTCGAAGACCGTCACGGTCACGTCGCGTCCGGATCGCCGCGGACCGGCGTCGGCATCGAGTCCACCGTCGTGACGTCCGGATCGTCCGGGACGTCAACGTCGGTC
>NZ_BATA01000053.1 GCF_000474235.1 Halarchaeum acidiphilum MH1-52-1 | reverse complement strand
CCCTCGCTTCGCTCGGCGCGACGCTACCCCCGTACATCATCTCGTGCAGATCGAGGCGGTCGCGCCAGAAGCCCGCGGGGTCCCGCTCGAAGCGCTCGATGCGGAAGTCGCCGGGGTCGTACGCGCCGTTCCAGACGCCGTTCTCTCCGCGGAACGACGGCACCCCGGACGCGGTGCTGACGCCGGCGCCCGTGAACGCCACCGCGGTGTCCGCGGCGGCGAGGGCGTCGGCCATCGCATCGAGGGCGTCGCGCGTCTCTGGACCACTCATCGGTAGTCGGCGAGGAAGTCCTCGATGCGATTCGTCGCCTCCCGGAGTTCGGGGAGCGAGCGCGCGTAGGAGACGCGGACGTGGCCCGCGCCACCCTCCCCGAAAACGGAGCCGGGGACGACGGCGACCTCCGCCTCGCGCAGGAGGGCCTCCGCGAACGCCTCGTCGTCGCCCGGCACCGCGGGGAAGACGTAGAAGGCCCCCTTCGCCTCGAAGCACTCCAAGCCCATCTCGCGGAAGCGCGAGAGGACGAATCGACGACGGCGGTCGTACTGTTCGCGCATGTCGACGACCGCATCGTCGCAGCTCTCTAAGGCCTCGAGTGCCGCGGCCTGTGCGGTCGTCGGCGCGGAGAGCATCGTGTACTGGTGGATGCGGTTCATCGCGTCGACGACCTCGGGTGGTCCCATCGCGTAGCCGAGTCGGAGACCGGTCATCGCGTAGGCCTTCGAGAAGCCGTTGAAGACGAGGGTGCGCTCGCGCATCCCGGGGAGCGTGGCGATGCTGTCGTGCTCGCCGTGGTAGGTGAGCGCCGCGTACACCTCGTCGGCGAGGACGAACAGGTCGTGCTCGCGCGCGAACTCCGCGACCTCGGCGAGGTGCGTCGCGTCCATCACCGCTCCCGTCGGGTTGTTCGGATAGCAGAAGACGAGGACGTCCGCGCGATCGGCGCCCGCGCGTTCGAGCGCGTCGTAGGTGAGTCGGAACTCCTCCTCGGCGCGCGTCGGCACGGGGAGCACGTCGCCGCCGGAGAAGGTCGCGTCCGGCCCGTAGGAGATGTACGCGGGCTCGGCGACCGCGACGACGTCGCCGGGATCGACGAGCGCGCGCATCGCGAGATCCATCGCCTCGCTGACGCCCGTCGTCACGAGGATCTCCGACTCGGGATCGTAGTCGTGGCCGTAGCGCGTGACGTGCGCGGCGACGGCCTCGCGGAGGTCGCGCCGCCCCCGATTCGACGTGTAGGAGGTCTGCCCCCGTTCGAGGGCCTCGATGGCGGCCTTCCGGGCGGGCCACGGCGCGCTGAAGTCGGGTTCACCGACGCCGAGCGAGACGACGTCGTCCATCTCCTCGGCGATCTCGAAGAACCGCCGGATGCCCGAGGGCGGCGTCTGCTCGGCGCGCTCGGAGAGATCGGTCATGGGGAGTACGAGAGCCGATCGTCCGTCTCGCCGTCGTCGAACTCGATCCCGTCCGCCTTGTACGTCTCCATGACGTAGTGCGTCACCGTCTGCGTCACCTCCGGGATCGGCGCGATCTCCTCGGAGACGAACTGCGAGACGTCGTTCATCGTCTCCGCGCGCACTTCGAGCGCGAAGTCGTAGTCGCCGCTGACGAGCTGGAACGCCGTCACCTCGGGGAACTTGGCGATGCGACGGGAGATGTCCTCGTACCCCGTCTCGCGGTCGAGCTCGACGTTCAGCTCGACCTTCGCCTCGACGATGCCGTCGTCGAGCGCCGCCCAGTCCACGACGGCGGTGTAGCCGCGCACGGCGCCCGCGTTCTCCAAGGCCTCGACGTGTGCCGCGACCTCGTCGGTGGTGAGGTCGAGCTGTCGGGCGACGTCCTCCGCGGTGTACCGAGCGTCCTCGCACAGGAGGTCGAGGACGCGTCTGCGCTCGTCGTCCATGTCTCCATGGTGGGAGACGTCCGCTCTTAGTGCTGTCCCTCTTTCCCGCTCACCGCAGCCCCGGCGTCGGCGCCGGTCGGCGCTTGTGCGCGCTCTCGGCGTGCAGTTCGGCGAGTCGTGCGACCGTCTCTCTCCCTGCTTCGACGCGCGCGGCGGTCGCCTCGACGTCGAGACCGTCGTCCACGAGACAGCGCAGTACGGGGTCGATCTCGCCGTACGGCGCGCCCAGTTCCGCCCTGTCGGTCTGTCCTTCCCAGAGACCCGCGGTCGGCTCCTTCTCGACGAAGCGCTCGTCGAGGTCGAGGTGGCGGGCGAGCGCGACGACCTCCGTCTTGTACAGTCCGCGCAGGGGCGCGACGTCGACGACGCCGTCGCCGCCCTTCGTGAAGTAGCCCAACAGGTGTTCGGAGCGGTTGTCCGGCCCGAGGACGAGCATCCCGCGCTCGTTCGCGCTCGCGTAGAGGCGGACCATCCGGGCGCGAGCGCGGACGTTTCCCGTGTCCTGCTCGTCGAGGTCGAGCGCCCCCTCGCGGACGGTCTCGACCTGCGATTCGATCGTCTCCTCGACCCACGCGACGCCGAGCGACTCGCAGAGGTCGCGCGCGTCGGCCATGTTCGCGGGATCGCTCGGCGCGCCCGGGAGGACGAGCGCGCGGACCTGTTCGGCGCCGACGGCCTCGACCGCGAGGCGGATGCCGACCGCGGAGTCGAGACCGCCGCTGACGCCGACGACGTAGCCGTTCGCGCCCGCGTCGGCGAGGTAGTCGCGGAGGAAGTCCCGCGCGGCGTCGGCGGCGACGGCGGGATCGACGCGGCCGCGGCCCGCGTTCGTCTCGGTCATGTTCGGGGCGTCGTCGCGGGGGCACGTAGGCGTGGCGGCCTCAGACGGACCGCTCCGCGTCGCGCCCGCCAGCGTCGTATTCGAGAGTCGATCGGCCACGACGGGGAGCGTGGGATCCGGCGGGCGATTCGAAACGACCGGCCCGCCGACGACCGTTGCTGTGACTCCTCACTCGTCGAGCGAGCGTTCCATCTCGACGTGCGGAATACCGGCTTCCTCGAAGACGTCGCCGACGCGCTCGTAGCCGCGGCGCGCGTAGAAGTCCGCGGCCCGCGTCTGCGCGTGGAGGACCGCCCGCTCGTGACCGGTCTCGCGGGCGTCCGTCTCGACGGCGTCCATCAGTCGCGCGCCCCATCTCTCGCCGCGCGCGTCGGCGCGGACGGCGACCCGCTCGATCTTCGCGGCGCCCGAGTCGGCCGTCCGATAGCGGGCGGTCCCGACGGCCCGCCCGTCGGTGCGGGCGAGGAAGTGCGTCGCCGCCGACTCGTGATCGTCCACCTCGATCGACGCCGGGACGCCCTGCTCGTCCACGAAGACCGCGAACCTGACGGCGAGCGCCTCGCGGAACGCCGCGGCCGTCTCGACTCTGTGCACTCCCTGCATACGTCCCCGTAGCCGGTCGCGACGGAAGACGATATCCATGATATCCTTTACTATCTTTAGAGTTAATATTAATCGGAAAGCGATGGGTTTTCGTGTGGAACCCTGATACCGCGGGGTGTATCCACATGGTTCCTACCCTCTCGGAATCGTCCGCTGACGGCGGTGGATCGCGACGGTTCATCTACGTCACCGCCGCGCTCGCGGCTCTCAACGGCCTGTTGTTCGGGTTCGACACCGGCGTCATCTCGGGTGCGCTCCTCTACGTGCACAGCGACTTCCTCGTGTCGCCCGCGTTCCAGAGCCTCGGTCTCGGCGCCGGGGTCGTCAAGGAGTTCATCGTCTCGGGCACGCTCGCCGGCGCCATCGTCGGCGCCGCGGTCGGCGGCCGACTCGCCGACGCCTTCGGGCGGCGGCGGCTCATCCTCGCCGGTGCCGCCGTCTTCTTCGGTGGGTCGCTCGTCATGGCGGCCGCCTCCGACGTCTACTGGCTCATCGGGGGCCGCGTGGTCGTCGGTCTCGCCATCGGCGTCGCGAGCGTCGTCGGCCCGCTCTACATCTCCGAGATCGCCCCGCCGGCGATCCGCGGGTCGCTCGTCTCGTTCAACCAACTCGCCGTCACCATCGGCATCCTCTGCGCGTACTTCGTCAACTACGCCTTCAGCGGCGCGGGCGCGTGGCGCTACATGCTCGGCGCCGGGATGGTGCCCGCCGCCGTCCTCGCGCTCGGAATGGCGTACATGCCGGAGAGTCCGCGCTGGCTCTTCGAGAACGGCCGGGCCGAGCGCGCCCGGCAGATCCTCCGGCGCTCGCACTCCGACGAGCAAGTCGAGACCGAGATCGCGGAGATCCGCGAGGCGCAGGCCCAAGAGGAGGCGGGTCTCGCCGAACTCCTCAAGCCGTGGGTCCGCCCCGCGCTCGTCGTCGGTATCGGACTCGCGATCTTCCAGCAGGTCACGGGCATCAACACCGTCATCTACTACGCGCCGACGATCCTGAATCAGACGGGTCTCAGCGCGTCCTCCTCCATCATCGCGACGGTCGGCATCGGTCTCATCAACGTCGCGATGACCGTCGTCGCCATCGCGCTCGTCGACCGCGTCGGCCGGCGCAAACTCCTCCTCACGGGACTCGGCGGGATGGTCGTGATGCTCGCGATCCTCGGCGGCGTCTTCTACGTCGGACTCGGCGGCGCGCTCGGGTGGGCCGCGACGGTCTGCCTGATGCTGTTCGTCGGGTCGTTCGCCATCGGTCTCGGGCCGGTCTTCTGGCTGCTCATCTCCGAGATCTATCCGACGAGCGTCCGGGGGTCCGCGATGGGCGCCGCCTCGCTGTGCAACTGGGCGGCGAACCTCGTCATGGGTCTCTCCTTCCTCTCGATCGTGGACGCCATCGGCACCGACTACACGTTCTGGGCGCTCGGCGTCCTCACGCTCGTCGCGCTCCTGTTCAGCAACCGTCTCGTCCCCGAGACGAAGGGGCGCACGCTCGAGGAAATCGAGGCCGACCTCCGCGAACGCTACCTCACGCAGCAGTCGGGCGAGTTCGACGGCGAGTCCGACTACGGCGCGGACTGACGCGTGTCGGCGTGCGTCGGCGCGCGTCCCCCCGCGGCGAACAGTTATCTTCGTCCGGTGAATGGACTCACACGAGCGAATGACCGACCGACCGACCGACGCCGACGGTGCCGACGGGACGCTGGGGCGGTGCCCGGAGTGCGGGACTGAAGTTCCCCGAAACGCGATGCTCATCGAGTACGAGGACGACGACGGGAGCGCGGCGTACGCCGCCTGTCCCGGGTGCGAGAGCGTCGTGAAGCCCGAGTGACGGAACCCGCAAAGGTTTGTGGGATGCCGTCCCAACGACCGATCGAATGCGCACACGACTCCGGACGCTCCTCGTCGTCGCCCTCCTCCTCGCGTCGAGCGGGGCGGCCTCGGCGACGACCGCATCGACCGCGTCGTCGGCGGCGGATCAGTCGGTCGCGACGAACGCGACCGGCGCGCACGACGCGCCCGCGACGAACGCGACCATCGGCTACTTCGACGGCTACTGGTACGACACGCCGATCAACGTCGATCAGTCGGACGGGCTGAACGGCAGCGAGATCCACGCGTACGTCCGGCGGACGATGGCGCGCGTCGAGCGCCTCCGCGATCACAACTTCGAGCACGCCGTCCCCGTTCACGTCACGTCGCGCGCCGCGTATCGCGCGAACCAGTCGAGCGGGTCGGTGAACGCGACGTACGCGCGGTGGAATCAGCAGGTGTGGGAGGCCGCGCTCATCGTCGGGTCGGACACGAACCTCTCCAGCGCGATGACGTCGTACTACTCCGACAGCGTGCAGGGATTCTACTCGCCGACGGACGACGCGATCGAGATCATCGTTCCCTCCGGGAAGCACGCGTACATCGAGAACGCGACGCTCGCGCACGAGCTGACCCACGCCCTCCAAGACCAGCACTACGACCTGACGAAGCCGAAGTACGCCGGCGAGACGCAGGACGCCCAGCTCGCCGCGGACGGTCTCGTCGAGGGCGAAGCGCGGTACATCCAGAACCGATACGCGGAGCGCTGTGCGAACGGAACGTGGCAGTGCGTCGCCACGCCGTCGTCGAGTTCGTCGGGGTCGTCGAGTACCTCGGGTTCCTCGACATCGTCGAGTGCCTCACCGCCGTACAGCCTCCAGTACACGCTCTACTTCCCGTACGCGAGCGGGCCGGGGTACGTCCACGACCTGCTCTCGCGCGGCGGGTGGGACGCGGTCGACGCCGCGTGGCGCCACCCGCCGAACACGACGACCGAGATCATCCACGGCGATGCGCCCGCGCGGACGGCGGTCGACGTCGATCGCGAC
This sequence comes from Halarchaeum acidiphilum MH1-52-1, assembly GCF_000474235.1. Taxonomy (GTDB): domain Archaea; phylum Halobacteriota; class Halobacteria; order Halobacteriales; family Halobacteriaceae; genus Halarchaeum; species Halarchaeum acidiphilum. The sequence goes on along the minus strand of NZ_BATA01000053.1, from coordinate 12,212 downwards.
GCGGCGACGAACGGGTGGCGGCCGTTCTCGGGCGTCGGCGCGAACGGCACGGGTACCGACACGCTCGGCGAGGCTTCGATCTTCACGGGGTTCTGGTGGCAGAGCTACCACTACGGTGCGAACGTCGTTCCGACGGACATCCGTGCCACCGACGGCTATCGGACGATCCGCTACGACGCGACGGCCTCGTCCGGGTGGACGGGCGATACCGTCCTCCCGTACCACCGCGGGGACGCCGGGGGCTTCGTCTGGAAGTCGGCGTGGAACACGAGCGACGACGCGAACGCCTTCGCGGACGCGTACGTCGGGGCGCTCAAGGCGCACGGGGCGTCCCGACGCGACGGCGTCTGGGTGGTGTCGAAGCGGGACGGCTATCAGGGTGCCTACCGCGTCGTCCGCTCGAACGACACGGTGACGGTCGTGAGCGGGCCGAACACCACGGCCGTGAACGACATCCGACCGGCGCTCGCGGACGACGCGAGCGCGACGACGTCGGGCGGGTCGTCGCCCGGTCTCGGCGCGCTCGTCGGCCTGCTCTCGCTCTGCGTGGCGGCGCTCCTCCATCGGCGGCGCTAACGGTCGTCGGCCGCGGGGCGGGCGGACGTCCCCGTGGAGCCGACGCGTTCGTCGATCAGCGGAAAGGCGTCGAGATATCCGTCCGCGAAGTTCGCCGCGACGGCGCGCGATCGCGGGGACCCGTCGCAGGCGGCGTCGTAGGCCGCATCGAGTCCGTCGGCGTCGGTGACGCGGCCGCCGGCGGAGTCGGTGACGGCGCTCGCGGTGTCGAGACCGACGACGTGGGGCGGGGCGCCAGTCGCCTTCCGGTCCGCTCCCGAATCGGCGGTCGTTTCGGGAACGCCGACTCGCCGGGCGTACGGGAGGATGCCGGGCGTGTGGGACTCGCGGAACGCGTGGACGGAGGCCGCGTCGCGGTACGCCTTCGGGACGTCGTGGTTGCCGGGAACACAGAGGACGGGACCGTCGAAGGTCGCGAACGCGTTCGAGACGCGGTCGAAGGCGGCGGCGCCCGCGTCGCGCGTGAGGTCGCCGGCGACGAGGACGGCGTCGACGTCGAGCCGGCGCGCTTCGGCGAGTCCGCGCCGGAGGCGGGCGAGTCCGTGCTCGTAGCACTTCCAGCTCCCGGGTTCGCCGTCCGGGTCGGCGTGGACGTCCGCGAGGACGAGCACCCGCGCTTTCGGACCGGCGGGGCGGTCGAGGTGCGCGAACGGCGGGACGGGCATGTCGGACGCGGCGCGGAGCGCGGACGCGACGTCGCCCTCCGACGGGTCGTGCGGGCGCATATTCGCGGGCACGGACGCCACGCCCGTAGGACCAGATACGAACTGGTAGGTCCGTCTCCGGATCCCCCAATATTCCGCCGTTACCGGCTCCGTGGTGCCGCCCGCGTCCGTCACGACCGAACCGACTGACCGGAGCGCATCGGCGGGTCGAAACACGCGGAACGCTTAACTGTTGTGGTACGTTATACCATACCGGTACCGGTGCTCGAACGTCCTCGCCGCCCGGCCCCCGAACCGGCGGGTGGGGCGAGCGCGTCGGACGATCACCGGTACGGCCACCATGACCGGCGACACCACGACCCTCGACGCGCTCTCCGAACGCTACCGGGAATCGATACCGGACGACCTCCGCGAGACCCACGACTACGGCTGGTATCTCGATCTCGTCCGTGAGAACCCGAAGGTCGCCCGCAACGCCCACCAGCGGCTCGCCGACATGTTCGACCACTACGGCACCCGCTACGACGAGTCGCGCGGACTCGTCGCGTACGCGCTCGCCACTGACGACCCACTCGGTGACGGTGCGAACGCCTTCTACGGTCGCGAGATCCACGAGGCCATCCACGAGTTCGTCAACAAGGTCAAATCCGGCTCGCGCGGGCTCGGACCCGAGAAGCGCATCCTCCTCCTGCTGGGCCCGGTCGGCTCCGGGAAGTCCGACTTCGACAAGCGGGTGCGACGCTACTTCGAGGACTACACCCGCAGCGACGCCGGGCGGATGTACACCTTCCGCTGGACCGGTCTCTGCGACGTCATCCCCGATCAGGACCCCGCGGACGACGTCGTCCGTTCGCCGATGAATCAGGACCCGCTCGTGTTGCTCCCCGAGGATCAGCGACGGGCGGTGCTCGACGGGGTGAACGACGCCCTCGACGAGCCGTACACGATCCGCAACGAGCAGTCGCTCGACCCCGAGAGCGAGTTCTACATGGACGAACTCCTCGCGGCGTCCGACGACGACCTCGCGGCGGTCCTGCGCGAGCACGTCGAGATCATCCGCCTCGTCGCGGACGAGAACCGGCGTCGCTGCGTCGAGACCTTCGAGCCGAAGGACAAGAAGAATCAGGACGAGACGGAACTCACGGGCGACGTCGACTACTCGAAGCTCGCCGTCTACGGCGAGAGCGACCCGCGGGCCTTCGACTACTCCGGGGCCTTCTGCAACGCGAATCGGGGCATCTTCAGCGGCGAGGAGCTCCTGAAGCTCCAGCGCGAGTTCCTCTACGACTTCCTGCACGCGACCCAAGAGCAGACGATCAAGCCGAAGAACAACCCCCGGATCGACATCGATCAGGTGATCGTCGGGCGGACGAACATGCCCGAGTACCGCGAGAAGCGCGGCGACGAGAAGATGGAGGCGTTCAACGACCGCACGAAGCGCGTCGATTTCCCGTACGTCCTCGAGTACGAGGCGGAGGCTGAGATCTACGGGAAGCTCCTCCGGAACGCGGACGTCCCGGACGTCCACGTCGAACCCCACACCCTCGAGATGGCGGGTCTCTTCGGCGTCCTCACCCGCATCGCCGAGCCGGACGGCGGGAGCGTCGATCTCGTCGGGAAGGCGATGGTGTACAACGGCGAGACCGACGACTTGGAGGACGTCGACGCGAAGAAGCTCCGCGAGGAGGGCGACGACGCGACCGACCTCGGCGAGGGGACGGACGGCATCTCAGCGCGCTTCGTCGGCGACGAGATCGCCGAGGCCATCATGGAGTCCACACACCGCGGGCGCTCGTACCTCTCGCCCCTGCTCGTCTTCACGCACTTCGAGGACCATCTCCCCGGACACGGCTCGATCGCGGAGGACGACGTCGAGCGCTACCAGCGCTACCTCGAACTCGTCCGCGAGGAGTACACCGACCGGGCGATCGACGACGTCCGGCACGCGCTCGCGTACGACGTCGACGAGATCCGCCAGCAGGGCGAGAAGTACATGGATCACGTGATGGCGTACATCGACGACGACACCGTCGAGGACACGATCACGGGCCGCCGGCCGAACCCGACGAGTCGTTCCTGCGCGCTGTCGAGGAGCAACTCGACATCCCCGCGGACCGGAAGGACGACTTCCGCCAAGAGGTCTCGAACTGGGTCTCGCGGCGCGCCCGCGAGGGCGAGGCCTTCGATCCGCAGGACAACGACCGCCTGCGCCGCGCCTTGGAGCGCAAGCTCTGGGCCGACAAGAAACACAACATCAATTTCTCCGCGCTCGTCTCCGCGAACGACCTCGGCGAGGAACGCTCCGCGTGGGTGGACGCCCTGCGCGAGCGGGGCTACTCCCGCGAGGGCGCCCTCGAAGTGCTCGAGTTCGCCGGCGCGGAGGTCGCGAAGTCCGAGCTGGAGGGCGAGTGAGGGGATGAGCGACTACCTCGCGGCCGCCGACAGCGAACTCGACGCCGCGCTCGACGACCCGATGACGCTCGCCGAGTACGCGGAGCGCGTCGTCGATCACCCGCTCGCGGCCGCACACGCCTCGAAGTACCTGCTCGCGGCCGTCGACTCCTACGGGACGCGGACCGTCGTGGAGGAGGGCGAGGAGCGGGTGCGCTACCGGTTCTTCGACGATCCGGCGAACGACGGCGCGCACGCCGTCCTCGGGAACACGGACGTCCTGAACGCGTTCGTGGCCGACCTGCGCGCGATCGCTGCGGGACGCGCGAAGACCGAGAAGATCTGTTGGTTCAGCGGGCCGACCGCGACCGGGAAGTCCGAGTTCAAGCGCTGTCTGATCGACGGCCTGCGCGCCTTCTCGCGGACCGAGGCGGGGCGCCGGTACACGATCGAGTGGAACGTCACGGCGACCGGCGGGGGCGACGCGCTCACCTACGGCGAGGCGAGACCGGAGCGCGAGACGGACTGGTACGAGTCGCCGGTGCAGGCGAACCCCCTCTCCGCGTTCCCGCCGGCGGTGCGCGAGCGCGTGCTCGCGGACGCGGCGTCGAACGCCGACGGGGTGGCCCCGCGCGTCGAGACGGCGCTCGACCCGTTCAGCCGCGAGGCGTACGACCGCCTCGCCGAGCGCTATCGCGGGCGCGCGGGCGACGGGCTGTTCAGCGCCGTCACGGATCCCGACCACTGCCGGGTGACGAACTACGTCGTCGACGTCGGGCGGGGGATCGGCGTGCTGCACGCGGAGGACGCCGGCAGCCCCAAAGAACGTCTCGTCGGCTCGTGGATGCCGGAGATGCTGTCGCGACTGGACAGCCGGGGCCGGAAGAACCCGCAGGCGTTCAGCTACGACGGCGTGCTGAGTCAGGGCAACGGCGGTCTCACGGTCGTCGAGGACGCGAGCCAGCACGCCGACCTCCTCAGGAAGCTCCTGAACGTGCCCGACGAGCGCCGCGTGAAGCTCGACACGGCGATCGGGATGGACGTCGACACCCAGTTGCTCGTCATCTCGAACCCCGATCTCGAAGCGCAGCTCGACCAGCACGCGGAGGCGACGCAGGCCGACCCGCTGAAGGCGCTCAAGCGCCGCCTCGATCGCCACGAGTTCCGCTACCTCACGAACTACGGTCTCGAGACCCAGCTCCTGCGCCGCGAACTCCTCGACGAGACCGGCGTCTGGGGCGACGCCGACCGGGCGACTGTCGAGGAGCGCGTCGCGGCCGGGGCGCGCGTGTCGGTGCGCGACGACGACGGCACCGAGACCGTCGAACTCGCGCCGCACGCGCTGGAGGCCGCGGCGGTGTACAGCGTCGTCACGCGCCTCGACGCCGACGCGCTCCCCGCGGACCTCGACCTCGTTGACACCGCCGTCCTCTACGACCGGGGCTACCTCCGCGAGGGCGGCGAGAAGCGGACGCGCGAGGACTTCGATCTCGACGGCGGCGGGGACGGGGACGGGGAGGCGGGCGTTCCGGTGACGTACACGCGCGACGTCCTCGCCGAACTGCTCGCGGCGCCGCCGGCGCGCGGCCGCGGTGACGCCGAGACCGACGCCGACGCCGACGCCGACGCGGCGGCCGTGGTGACGCCGGACGACGTGCTCGACGCGATGGCGTCCGGTCTCTCGGCCGCCCCCGTCTTCTCGACCGGCGAGGCCGCGGAGTACGAGGAGCGCGTCGTCGCCGCGAAGGACTACGCGTTCGCCGCGCAGGAGGACGACGTGCTCGCCGCGCTCACGCACGACGTCGCGGTGGACGAGGCGACCGTCGCCGAGTACGTCGAGGGCGTCTACGCGTGGGCGACCGACGGCACCGTCGAGACGCCGCGCGGGGAGGAGCCGCCGGACCCGCTCGCCCTGAAGGTGTTCGAGACGGAGCACCTCGGGCGCTTCGACGAGGGCCACTACGACGGCACCGAGCCGACCGAGTCCGTCCGCGAGTTCCGCGAGTCGAAGGTCGTGACGGCGCTGAACCGCCACGCGTGGGAGCACCGCGACGAGGCGTTCCGCGCGGGCGACGTCGATCTCGCGGAGATCCCGGCGGTCACCGCGGTGCTCGATGCGACCGACTGGGACGACGTGCGCCGTCGCTATCCCGAGTTCGAACCGCACCTGTGGACCGACCCGCCGGCGGAGACGCGGACGGCCGAACTGAAGGCGAAGGCGATCGACTACCTCGCGTCGGAACGCGGCTACACCCGCGTGTCGGCCGAGCTGGCGACGACGACGGTCGTCGAGGGGGTTCGCCACCGATGGGACTGAGGGAGGACCTCGAACGCTACCGCGAGGTGGGCGAGCGCGCCCGGGAGGACCTCGCGGCGTTCGTCCAGTACGGCGACCTGCGTCCCTCCGCCGAGGACGCCATCAGCGTGCCCGTGAAGCTCGTCGACCTCCCGGAGTTCGCGTACGACGAGCGCGCGCGGGGCGGCGTCGGACGGGCGGAGGACGGACCGCCGCGGCCCGGCCAGCCGGTCGGCGAGCCGGAGCCGGCGGCGGGCGACGGTGACGGCGACGGCGACGAGGACGGTAAGGGCGACGAGGCGGGCGACGGGCACGCGGGTCACGAGACGTACGAGATGAATCCCGCGGAGTTCGCGGAGGCGCTCGACGACCGGCTCGGTCTCGACCTCGAACCGAAGGGGAAGGCGGTGCGCGAGCGCACGACGGGCGACTACAACGACGTGGCGCGCACCGGCCCGAAGGGGACGCTCGACTTCGAGCGGCTCTTCAAGCAGGGGCTGAAGCGCACGCTCGCCACGGACTTCGACGAGGCGTACGTCACCGAGGCGCTGCGCGTCGCCGATTGGGACGTCGACGACGTCTTCCGGTGGGCGCGCGGGCAGTCGATCCCTGTCTCGCGGGCGTGGCTCGAACGCCGCGCGAGCGACCTCGACGAACCCGACCGCTGGGACACCATCGACGCGATGGAGGCCGCCTGCGAGATGGAGTCGACGGCGACGCGCGTTCGGCGCGACGGCGTCGAGGACGTGGCGCTGCGGCGCGACGACGAGCGCTACCGGCACCCGGAGATCAGAGAGGAGAAGCGAAAGAGCGTCGTCGTCGTGAACATCCGGGACGTCTCCGGGTCGATGCGCGAGGAGAAGCGCGACCTCGTCGAGCGGACGCTCGCGCCGCTCGACTGGTACCTCTCCGGGAAGTACGACGAGGCCGTCTTCTGCTACGTCGCGCACGACGCGGAGGCGTGGGAGGTCGAGCGCGCGGAGTTCTTCGGTCTCCGATCGGGCGGCGGCACGCGCATCTCGGCGGGGTACGAGTTCGCCGCCGAACTCTTAGAGGAGTACCCGTGGCGCGAGTGGAACCGCTACGTCTTCGCGGCGGGCGACGGCGAGAACAGCCACAACGACAGCGAGGAACGGGTCGTCCCGCTGATGGCGGAGATCGACGCGAACCTCCACGCGTACGTGGAGGTCCAGCCCGGCACCGCGCGGCGGAGCAACCACGGCGCCGTCGTCGAGGACGCCTTCGGCGGCGGCGACGACGTCGCGGTGGCGCGGGTCCACGACGAGGGCGACGTGCTCGACGCCATCGAGACGATCCTCGCGTCCGAGACGGAGGCGGACGAATGACGACCGACACCGACAGACTGGACAAACAGCGAGTCGCGGACCGGCTCGATGGCGTCGCGCGGGACGCTCGCGCGCTCGCCGAGAAGCTCGGTCTCGACCCCTACGACGTGCACTACTGGATCGTCGATCACGACGAGATGAACGAGCTGATCGCCTACGGGGGGTTCCAGACCCGCTACCCGCACTGGCGCTGGGGGATGGAGTACGACCGTCAGCGAAAGCAGAGCCGCTACCTCGGCGGGAAGGCCTTCGAGATCGTGAACAACGACGACCCGGCGGCGGCGTTCCTCCAAGAGTCGAACGCGCTCGCCGACCAGAAGGCCGTCATCACGCACGTCGAGGCCCACAGCGACTTCTTCGCGAACAACCGGTGGTTCGGTCTCTACGCCGACGAACCCGCCGCGGCCGCGACGCTCGAACGCCACGCCGAGACGATCGAGGGCCACATGAACGACCCGGAGATCGACCGCGCGGCCGTCGAGTCGTTCGTCGATAGCGTGCTCTGCGTCGAGGACGTCATCGACCAGCACCGCCCCTACGCGGACGACGCGCCGGAGTGCGAGGGCGAACCCGCGGACCTCGCCGCGCGCCTCGACGACCTCGGTCTCTCCGAGGACGTGCAACGGCAGGTGTTCGAGGACGGGTGGGCCGAGGGCCGCGAGGCGGCGGACGAGCGCGAGGCCGAGACCGACCTGCTCGCGTTCCTCGCGCGCCACGGGAAGGCGTACGACGAGGAGGCGGGGAAGGCCGTCGAATACGCGGACTGGCAGCGCGACGTCATCGAGATCCTCCGCCGCGAGGCGTACTACTTCGCCCCGCAGAAGCAGACGAAGGTCATGAACGAGGGGTGGGCGGCGTTTCACGAGTCCCTCATGATGGGTGAGGAGGCGTTCGCTGGAGCGGACGAGTTCGTCGACTACGCCGACCACCAGTCGCGGGTGCTGAACTCGTCCGGTCTCAATCCCTACGCGCTCGGCAAGCAGCTCTGGGAGTACGTCGAGAACACGGCGAACCGCCGCGAGGTCGTCGAACGCCTGCTGCGCGTCGAGGGCGTGACGTGGCGCACCTTCCACGAGGCCGTGGACTTCGACGCCGTGCAGGACGCGCTCGCGCCCCCGGACGCGATCGATTCGATATCGCCCGAGACGCTGGACGCGCTCGATCGAGTGGACGACCGGTACGTCGACCACGACGCGCTCGATCGGGCGAGAGGGGGCGAGATCGACGTCGCGCGTCACCCGTGGAAGGCGCTCACGACCGCGGGACTGGCGCGCCGGCACTACTCGCTCGTCAAGCCCCGGTACCGGGGCTTCCTCCGCTCGATCTCGCGCGCGGAACTGGAGCGGACGGCGCGCTATCTGTTCGACGACGCGCGCTACGCGACGGTCGCGGACGCCCTCGCGGCCGTCGACTTCGAGGCGGGGTGGGAGCGGATGCGCACCGTCCGGGAGGACCACAACGACGTGACGTTCCTCGACGAGTTCCTCACGCAGGAGTTCGTGGACGCGAACGGCTACTTCGCCTACGAGTTCTCGCGCGCGACAGAGCGATACCACGCGACGTCGACGGACGCCGACGCGGTGAAGAAGAAGCTCCTGTTGCGCTTCGCGAACTTCGGGAAGCCGACGGTCGTGGCGCTCGACGCGAACCACCGCAACCGCGGCGAGCTACTGCTCGGCCACGAGTACAACGGCGTCGCGATCGATCTCCCGCAGGCGAAGCGCGTCCTCGAACGGCTCTTCGAGCTGTGGGGGCGGCCCGTGGCGCTCCGGACGATCACGACGGAGGTCCCCGAGCGCGAACTCGAACGCGCGCGCCGGCAGGGCGTCGAGCCTGAGACCGAGGAGGTCGGCCTCGTCGTCCGCTACGACGGCGAGTCGTTCGAGGAGACCGAACTCGGCGCGGACGAGACCGCGGCGCTCCGGGCGGACGCCGTCGATTACGACACGACGCCCGCAGACTGGCCGTCGTAGCGGCCGGGACCGACGCGCCCGCACTCGCACTTACACGCGGCGGTGGCCACCGCCGCGTCAGACGCCACACAGAAATACTACTATCGATAGTAATATTTTTCTCGTTTCCATAATCATCAATACCGTACGATGACACGAAATGACGGACCGTCGCGGCGGCGCTTCCTGCAGACCACGGGCGCGCTCGGCGCGGCCGCGATCGCGGGCGGGGCCGAGGGCGTCAGCGCCGAGGAGATGCAGGCGTACGGGGACGGATCACGGCCGGCACCGCCGGAGGCGGACGTCGAGACGATCCTCTCGAACATGAGCGTCGAGGAGAAGATCGGACAGATGATCCAAGCGAACGTCTCGACGGTCGACGCGGATCAGGTCGAGTCGCTGTTCACCGACTATCACGTCGGGTCGCTACTCACCGGGTCGGCCTATCCGCCGTCGCGCGATCCCGTCGAGCTGGCGAAGGGGATCAACGGCCTGCAGGAGTACGCGATCGGGGAGGGCAACGGCGTGCCGTTCGTCTACGGACTCGACACCGTCCACGGCAACGTCACCGTCGACGGATCGACGGCGTTCCCCCACCACATCGCGATGGGCGCGACGCGCGATCCCGACCTGATGGAGACCGCGGCGAAACACACCGGCGACTCGGCGGCCGCCGTCGGCGCGCACTGGGGATTCGCCCCGACGAGCGGCATCGCGCGCGATCCTCGATGGGGCCGCTTCTACGAGACGCTGTCCGAGGACCCCCATCTGGCCGGCGAACTCGGCGCCGCGGCCGTCCGCGGCCTGCAGGACGGCGCGAGCGAGCACAGCGGCGTCGCCGCGAGCGTGAAGCACTTCGCCGCGTACAGCCAGCCACAGAACGGGAACGATCGCAGTCCCGCGCGCATCCCCGTGCGCGACCTCGTGGAGAACCACCTCGTCCCGCACCACATGGGGATCAAAGCGGAGCCGCTGACGGTGATGATCAACAGCGGATCCGTCAACGGGATCCCCGCGCACGCCTCTTCGTGGCTCCTCACTGACGTCCTACGCGACCGGATGGGATTCGAGGGACTGGCCGTCTCCGACTGGAACGACTTCTACCGGATGGTCGAGATGCACGACTACGCGCCGGACCTGAAGACGGCCGTGAAGGAGGGCGTCAACGCCGGCGTCGACATGGCGATGCTCTCCGATATGGAGCACGTCGATGGGTTCTACACGGCGCTCCTCGACCTCGTCAAGGCCGGCGACGTCCCGAAGTCCCGCATCGACGAGGCCGCCGAACGCGTGCTCCGACTGAAGGCGAAACTCGGGCTGTTCGCGGACCCGTACGCCGATCCGACGAAGGCGCCGGACGTCGTCGGCGGCGCACGGGACGCGCCCGCGAGGCCGTCCACGAGTCGCTCACGCTGCTGAAGAACGAGGGGGGTGCGCTCCCGCTCGCCGACACCGACCACATCGTGCTCGCCGGACCGAACGTCGACAACGTCCGCACGCAGTGCGGCGGTTGGACGGTCGGCTGGCAGGGTCTCCACGAGGACGACGCGAAACCGTGGGCGACGACCATCGCCGACGGAATGACGTCCCACACGGCCGGCCGAGTCACCGTCCACGAGACCGGCTACACCTACAACCGCTTGAGCGACGACGAGTGGTCGCTCTCGGCGGAGACGAGGGAGGCGATCGTTCGCGACGCAGAGCGCGCCGATCGCGTCGTCCTCGTCCTCGGCGAGGGACCCTACGCGGAGGGATACGGCAACACGGACGAACTCGCCCTCCCCGACGCGCAGCGCGAACTCGTCGATGCCGTCGCCGACCTCGACACGACGGTCGTCGGCGTCCTCGTCGCCGGCCGACCGCGCGGGACGAGCGAGACGCTCGCGAAACTCGACGCCTTCGTCATGGCCTACTACCCGGGGAGCGCGGGCGGCGCCGTCGCGGACGTCCTCTACGGCGACGCCGACCCCGGCGGCCGCCTCGCGTTCCGCTGGCCGGACGGCGTCGGGCAGGTGCCGAACTACTACAATCAGTATCACCCCGCGAAGGACAACGCCGACGCGCTCTTCGACTTCGGCGCCGGTGAGAGCTACACCGACTTCTCGTTCTCGAACCTCAGCGTCTCGCCGTCCTCGATCGCGAACGCGGCGAAGACCGGCACCGCGACGGCGTCGGTGACGGTGACGAACACCGGCGATCGGACGGGCACCGCGCTCGCGGAGGCCTTCTACACGGAGGCGTACGGGTCCGTGCAGTACCCGCGACGCAAGCGCCTCGGCTCCGAGAAGATCGAGCTGGCGCCCGGGCGCTCGAAGCGCGTCACCGTCGAGTTCCCGCTCGCCGCGCTCGCCGTCGTCCCCGGAAACGCGCCCGGGGGCGACGATCCCGCCGTCGAGGCCGGCGACTTCACCGTCGAACTCGGCGGTCAGACGACGACGCTCACGATCGAGAAGACGGTGACACTCGACCCGACCCCGGACGCGAGCCGATAGGCGACGCCGCCCGACACCCGTGCTACCGGGCGTCGCGCAACTCCAGATCTCCGCGATCGCCCTATTGCCGTCTGTGAAGGGATCGAGTTCGACATCGAGACGGCCGAGAAGGGCCCGCGGGCGACGAACGCCGTTCGGGTTCGGGTCTGGATCCCCTCGCACGCGCGTACTGACGCGCGAAACGCGCGTTTCTTTCGACGATACCGCGCGCTAGCGCGCCGAATCGAATCGACGAGCGCGCAACGCGGCCAGCAGGAGACACAGGACGCATCCGACGACACTCCAGACGGCGACGGACGGCACGAGCGCGTCGACGCCGCGATCACCGATCCGCACCGATCGCGCGGCGAGGACGACGCCGATCGCGCCGCCGGCGACGAGATCGACGAGGGCACGGGTGGTGGGGACGGCGACGCGCGCCGCGGGCGCCGAACGTGATCGCTCACCCACCGTTCGAGGGGCGCGCCGAGCGTCCCGAGCGCGACGCCGAGACC
>NZ_BATA01000054.1 GCF_000474235.1 Halarchaeum acidiphilum MH1-52-1 | reverse complement strand
GAGCTTTGCTCTCGTGCGCGAACGAGACGCGAAGCGTCTCGTCAACGCCGCACAGGTCTCAAACACCTTCTTCGCGTAGCTTTTCCCGGAGCGGTCGCGGAGCGACCGCTCACAGGAGAAGGTATGCGGTATGAATGGTGAACGGGCCGAGGTCGCCCGACCGTTCCGGGCCGGATAGTCCCGGTCGCCTCCTCCACCCCGCGGCCCTTCGAGCGACGGACGTCCGGTGCTCCGCTGCTCACTTCCGTGCCTGACGGGATCGCGCCGGCGAATCGCGCCGTGACGCCCCTGCAGGCGCACGAACGGCGAACCGCCGCCCCCGAAGGACGAGGCTTCGACGTCGGCTTCCGGGGTCCGACCCGGGCGGGTCGGACTTCCTCGGTGTTCGGCCCCCGCTGATGACCATTTCGCGGGCGAGGGGCGGGGCCAAACCGCCCGGCCTAGTTCACTTCACCGTAGTCGGGCGGTACGTAAGGGCCTTTCGCTCAGTCGGTGGGGAAGGCGAAGGCATTAGGCTCCCCACGACGGAGTGTCGCGCATGGGTCTCACGAGCACGGCGAACACGGTGAGCAAGCTCTCCGATCTCGCGGAGAAACTCTACAAGCGCGTCGAGAGCGTCCGTCAGCAGGTCCAAGCCATGAGCGACACGGTCGACGAGACGAACGATCGAATCGCGGGCGTGGAGCGCGAGCTGGCCGAGCAGCGCGCCATCGTGGAGGCCGTCGCCGCCGAGAACGGCGTGGACGTCGAGGCGGTCCTCGACGACGTCGAGGCCGACGTGGACGCGGATGCGGATGCGGAGAGCGACGACGCCGAGGCGTAGACGGGAACGCCGGCGCCTCAGTCCGCCTTCAGGCGCCGGTGTTCGACCTTCATGCAGCGGTCCTGTACGACGGAAAGCCCCACCTCCGCGGCTCGCGCCGCCGCGTCATCGTCGCGGATGCCGAGTTGCATCCAGATCGCCGTCACGTCGTCGCGCTCGATCGCTTCGTCGACGATGCCCGCGACCTCCTCGCTCGGCCGGAAGACGTCCACGACGTCGATCTCCTCGTCGACGTCCGCGAGCGTGTCGTACGCGCGCTCGCCGAGCACCTCGTCCGTCGTCGGATTCACCGGGACGATCCGATAGCCGTGACGCTGGAGGTACTTCGGCACGTCGTGGGCGGCCTTCCCGGGCGTCCCCGAGCAGCCGACGACCGCGATCGTCTCGTCGTCGAGGATTCGCGAGAGCGTCTCGTCGTCGGAGGCAGTCATACGTAGCGATACGGCGGCCATCGACAAAAAGCCGCCGCGCACGCCGACGGGGACCGGTGGCTCGCGGCGGCGACCCACTTCAGACGAGCGCGCGCCCGACGACGAACGCCGCCGCCGCGAGGAACATCCCGTACTTGAGGAGGCCCTGCGCGCGCGCAGGATCGTCGAACGCCGCGTACGCCGCGTACGCCATCACGAAGTCCGCGGGGACGACGACGACGAGGTACGCGACGCCGAAGAGATCGCGGAGGTACGGCAGCGGGCTCGCGAGTATCGCGACGGCGAGTACCGCGGCCCCGAGCCAGCACGCCCGTCGCTCGCCGACCGCGATCGGGAGCGTGTGTAGTCCCTCCTCGCGGTCGCCGGCGACGTCCTCGACGTCCTTGATTACCTCGCGCGCGAACGTCGAGAGCGCGGCGAGCGCGAAGAGGACCGCCGCCGCGAACGGCCGCTCGACCGCCGCCGCGCCGAAGAGAAAGGTGCTCCCGCCGAGATAGGCGACGACCGCGTTCCCCGCGCCGGGGAGACCCTTGAACAGCTTCGTGTACGCGACGAGCGCGACGAGATTCACCACCGCGACGCCGATCGCGAACGCCGGGAGCAGGAGCGCGAGGACGATCGCCGCCGCGAACAGGACGGCGCTGAACGCGAGCGCGCCGCGCGGCGGGACCGCCCCGCGCGGGATCGGGCGGCCGGGATCGTTGATCGCGTCGATCTCCCGATCGAAATAGTCGTTGATCGCGTTCCCCGCCGCCGTCGCGAACACCGTCGCGAACGCCGCCACCAGCGCGCCGCGCGCGAACGGCCGTCCCGCGACGTACGCACCGATGAGCGTCAAGACGCCCGCCACGACCGCGTTCGCCGGCCGGCAGAGTTCGAGAAGCCCGCGCAACCGCTCGCCGAGAGTCATACCGCGAGGGTCGCGCGCCCACCCCCATAAACGCCCGTGTCACGACCGACCGATGAATCGCGGGACTTAAGCGCCACCGACTGGAAGAAAAGAGCGCGGGCGTTTAGCTCAGCTTGGACAGAGCACTTGGCTTCGGACCAAGACGCCGCGGGTTCAAATCCTGCAACGCCCATACAGTTCTGTCGAACGGAGTGAGACGAACGGATGCCGTTCAGGATTTGAACCACGAGAGTCGCAGCGCCGAGCGACGGCGAGGCGACCGTCTCTCGGAGGTTCACAATCCCGCAACGCCCATACAGTTCTGTCGAATGGAGTGAGACGAACGGATGCCGTTCAGGATTTGAACCACGAGAGTCGCAGCGCCGAGCGACGGCGAGGCGACCGGCTCTCGGAGGTTCACAATCCCGCAACGCCCATTCCCGAACGGCCTGCGTCGCAGCCAAACAGATTCTGGCGCGTTAGGGCGTTTAATTGCTACGTGCGGCGTATCCCGTGTTTCGGAGCAGCGGCAATTTTCTGATACCGGCACGGTCCGTGCCGCGCCCCTTCGCTGGCTGGCGATTGCGTTCGCGAACGGGGTTCGCCCGGCACACCGTCTCGACCCGGGATCGTCAGCGCCGGAACGGGTGGAACGGCCACGTTTCTTTTGTTTCGTCGTCGACAATCCCGGCGCATGAGTGAGGAGTACGAGGCAGCGACGCCAGACGAGACGTCGTCCGAGGGGGGGTCGGCGCTCTCGCGGCGCGAGTACGTGCTCGGCGCCGGAGGTCTCGGCGTGCTCGCACTCGGCGGTGGGGGTCTCTACGAGACGATGAATCGGGACGCCCCGAGTGGGGGGCGACCCGACTCGTACGTCGTCCAGCAGGGCTACCTCCGGTGGGAGGTGACGCCGCTCTCGCACGGCGGACAGACCGTCGAAGAGTTCTACGACTACCAGTCGTCGTCCTCGTCGGCGAACCCGCTGGTCGATCTCGCCGAGGATCCCGGCGCGTCGCGGTTGTTCGTCTACGACGGGCCGGTCGGATCGTCGCTGGTCTTCCTCCACGGAAGCCCGCGGGCCGACCACGGCGGGACGGCGTTCCTGAAGTTCTCCGGTCTCTCGCGCTCGAAGGGCGAGTGGGCGGTCCGGGACGATCCGATGGGGAGCGACGACGACTTCGAGACGTGGGAGGGTGGCAACGCGAAGGTGAAGTGGCAGTGGGACGCGGGCGAGACGGACGGCGGCGCGTACTGGGGCGTCGGCGACGGCAGTTCTGCGATCACGGTCACGCCGAAGACCCTGCGAAACGTCGATGCGTGGCGCTTTCTCTCCGGGGAGTCGGGATCGACGTCGTTCGACCTCTCGACGGAGAAGCCGGTGAAGATCCGGCCGGGCGAGGAGCGCAGCGTCGAGCGCGCGAACGTCGAGATCATGCCGAGCGACGACCCGAACACCTTCGATCCGTACGAGAAGGGCGACGTCACCGTCGTCATCCGCTCGCCGCCGGAGGGGGCCGACAAGAGCGAGTGGGTCACCCCGAGCGGCGTCGATCCCGGGAACTACTCCGTCTACTTCGGGTCGCGGGACTACCTCGCCGGACAGAACGGCGCGTCGCCGCAGAAGTACATCCGACGCGGCGGGGACCTCTACTTGAAATACAAGATCGAATCCGCGCACTTCTCGCTCGATTCGGCGCGCGGCTTCCTCGTCGGCAAGACGGGATCGTACACGTGGTTCCGCGGTTCCGATACGGTCCGGCCCGGCGACTTCGGCAACACGGAGACCGGGCCGTCGCTCGCCGTCACTGACACGAACGTCGATCCCGCGGGCGGCGACGCCGAACACCTCGCGAAGGAGTACGTCGAGTTCACGAACGAGGGGAGCGCGCCGTTCGACATGACGGACTACACGGTCACGGACGCCGAGGGCTGGAAGTTCCACTTCCCGGACGACTTCA
The DNA here is from genome assembly GCF_000474235.1 of Halarchaeum acidiphilum MH1-52-1. Taxonomy (GTDB): domain Archaea; phylum Halobacteriota; class Halobacteria; order Halobacteriales; family Halobacteriaceae; genus Halarchaeum; species Halarchaeum acidiphilum. Next base: position 14,206 of record NZ_BATA01000054.1, on the reverse strand, counting down.
CGCTCGACGCCGGCGCGTCCGTCCGCCTCCACACCGGATCGGGCCGGTGGGACGAGGACGACCTCTACTGGGGACTCGATCGGCCCGTCTGGGACAACGACGGCGACACGATCACCGTCACGGACGCGGACGGAAACGAGGTCCTGCGCCGGACGTACTAGGTGCTCGCGTTCGCGGCGGCCACGCGGACATGGGCGTAGGAGACGCGCGACGTGCAGCGCACGCGTCGCGGCTGGACCGGACTCGCAGGGGGGGTTTATACGTCTCAGCGGCGAAGAGCGGGCTATGACTGACGGAGAGACCATCTCGGTGCTCTGCGTCGACGACGAGCCGGGGCTGGCCGAACTCGTCGGGAGCCACCTCGCACGCGCCGACGACCGACTCACGAGCGTCGCGGTGACGAGCGCCGCCGCGGCGTTCGAGACGCTCGAAGAGGCGGATATCGACTGCATCGTCAGCGACTACGAACTGCCCGAGACCGACGGGATCGAGCTGCTCGAAGCCGTCAGAGCGGACGACCCGGACGTGCCGTTCATCCTGTTCACCGGTCGCGGCTCCGAGGAGTTGGCGAGCCGGGCCATCTCGGCCGGCGTCACGGACTATCTGCGCAAAGAGCAGGGCACCGACCAGTACGCTTTGCTCGCCCGGCAGGTCGTGCACGCCGTCGAGCGGGTCCGCGCACGCCGGAGCGCGCGCGTCGCCGAGGATCGTCGCCGCACCGTTCTGGAGGCCTCTCCCGATCCGATCGTCGTCGTCGTGGACGGCGTCATCGCGTACGCGAATCCGGTCGCCATCGAGGTCGTCGGCGCGGCCGTCGCGGACGACGTCGTCGGCCGTCCCGTCGAGGCGTTCGTGCCGCGGGGGGAGCGCGAGTCGGTCCTCGACGCCATCGAGCGGACGGTGACGAGCGGGGAGCAACGCGACCGGATCGAGCGATCGATCGAGACGCTCGACGGCCGGCGACTGACGATGGAGGCGACGAGACGGCGCGTCACGTGGGACGGCGGGACCGGCGTCGTCGCCATTCTTCGCGACGTCACGGGGCGCGAGCGAGAGCGGGCGAGCGAGCGCGATCGCTACCGCGCGGTGTTCGAGGGCGCGACGGACGCCCTCGTGATTGTGGACGACGACGGCCGGTGCGTCGAGGCGAACGACGCCGCCAGCGGGCTGTTCGGACTCTCCCGCAGTGCGCTCGTCGGACGGCACGTCGGCGAGTTCCTCGCGGACGACGCCGCGGGCGCGCGGACGTCGATCCTCGAAGCGGACGTCGACCACGGGACGTTCCCCGTGGTGCGCCCGGACGGCGAGACGCGCGTGGTCGCGTGCGGCGTGACGCCGGGCGTCATGTCCGGTGAACGCCTCTTGGTGCTCCACGACGTGACGGAGCGCGCCGAACTCGGCGAGCGTCTCGAGCGCGAGCAGTCGGCGCTCGAAGACATGTATCGCATCACTGCGGACGGGGACGCGTCGTTCGACGAGAAGCTCGAACGGCTGCTCGCGCTCGGCCGCGACTACCTCGACATCCCCGTGGGGTTCTTCACCGAGGTGAGCGATGGACAACAGCGGATCGATACGATCGTGGGGGATAGCGACGTCGAGCCGGGTACCACCGTCCCGCTCTCCGAGGCGTACTGTCGACAGACGGTGGCGCAGAACGACCTCGTCACCGTTCGGAACGCGCTCGAGGAGGGGTGGGGTGACGATCCGGCGTACGAGCGCTTCGGGCTGGGGTGTTACGTCGGTGCGAAGGTGACGGTCGATGGGGCGGTCTACGGGACGTTCTGTTTCGCCGATTCGGAACCGCGCGAGGAGGCGTTCACGGACACCGAGCGGACGTTCGTCGAGCTGATGGCGCGCTGGGTGAGCTACGAGCTGGAACGCCGGCAGACGACCGAGCGCCTCGAAGCGCAGAACGAGCGTCTCGAACGCTTCGCGTCCGTCGTGAGCCACGACCTCCGCTCGCCGCTGTCCGTGGCGAGCGGATATCTCGACCTCGGGCGCGAGCGCGTGGACGCGGACGTCGAGGCGTTCGACCGCGTCGCGGCCGCCCACGAGCGCATGACGCATATCATCGACGACCTGCTCGTGCTCGCTCGCGAAGGCGACGAGATCGGCGAGGCGAAGCCGGTCGATCTCGCGGATCTCGTCGCGTCCTCGTGGGATCTCGCGGTCGGTGGGGACGCGGACGCGACGCTCGCCGTCGTGGACGACCTCGGGACGGTCACGGCCGATCCCGATGGACTCCGTCACCTCTTGGAGAACCTCTTTCGAAACACCGTCGAGCACGCCGCCGGCGACGACGGGCGCGTGCGCGTCACGGTCGGTTCGACGGACGCCAGTGACGGGTTCTACGTCGCCGACGACGGGCCGGGGATCGCCGAGGAGCGACGCGAACGCGTCTTCGAGGACGGGTACACGACGCGGCAGGACGGGACGGGGTTCGGACTCTCCATCGTCTCCGAGATCGCGGCCGGACACGGCTGGGACGTCGCGGTCACCGAGAGCGCGACCGGGGGCGCGCGATTCGCCCTCACGGGAGCGCGCGATTCGCCCTCACGGGAGCGGATGTGACGGCCGATCCGGACGCGACGAAGGATCCCGACGCGACGGTCCGCGGAGCGGAGTGATCACGGTTCGAGATCCGGGCGGTCCGGGAGGACGCGCTCGTCGCCGAGTTCGTCGCGGACGACGCGGATGGCGTCGCGTAGCGAGCCGTGTTCGGCGAGGTAGGTGAGTCCGACGCTCGTCTTGATGACGTTCGCGGCGGCGCCGCGGAACACCTCCGGGCCGAGTTGCGCGACGGCGTCGTCGCCGACGCTGATGAGCCAGCCCGGCGTCTCGAACGCCCACTTCTCGAGGTGACCGACGGACTCGCCGGCGCGCGCGGCGTCGAGGACGCGCTCGACGTTCCGCGCGACGGTGGGGGACGCCCGGACGGCGGCCTGCGCGCTCGCGGGGACGCGCTCGCCGTCCGCGTCCACGATGTCCGCGGCGTCGCCCGTGACGAACGTCCGATCGGAGAGCCGGAGGTCCGCGCGGACGCCCCGACGCTCCTCCCCGAGCGCGTCCGGCCCGCGGACGCCGCCCGTCCACGCCAGCACGTCGGACGGGATGGCGTCGCCGTCCGTGCGGACGTCCGTCGCCGTCACTCCAGTCACCTCGGTGCCAGTTTCGAGACGGACGTCGAGGTCGCGGAGGGCGTTCCGCGCCGCGTCGCGGAAGTTCTCGGGGAACGAGGGCGCGACGGTGTCGGAGCGCTCGACGAGGACGACCTCGACGTCGTCGCGAACGCCCTCGCGATCGGCGAGTTCGGCGAACTCGCCCGCGGTCTGAATGCCGGATAAGCCCGCGCCGCCGACGACGACCGCGGTCCCGCCGGCCGTCTCGACGGCGTCGAGGAAGTCGCGGCGGAGCGTCGCGGCGTGCTCACGGCGCTTGAGCGGCGTCGCGTACTCGGCGACGCCCGGGATGTCGTAGTCGGCGGTCTGCGAGCCGAGCGCGACGACGCAGGCGTCGTAGTCGATCGCCTCGCCGTCGGCGAGCGCGACCGTTCCCGCGTCCGCGTCGATGTCGGTAACGGTCGCCTCGCGGATCGCGGCGCGCGTCGTCAGTTCGCCGAGCGGAATGGCGATGTCGTCGGCGAAGGTCGGATAGCGTATGACGCGGTGGAGTTCGTGTTGAATGAGGTGCTCGCCCGTCTCGTCGACGAGGACGAGTTCGTCACCGGGGGGGAGTCGCTCTTCGAGTTCGCGTGTGACCATGAGGCCGGCGTAGCCACCGCCGAGCACAGCGACGCGCATACTCGAACCGTCGCGGAGGGCCCCCTTTGTAGTTCGGGCCGACGGGGCGAAGGTACATAGGTGACTGGGAGAACAATGAACGGTAGATGAGCGAGCGCGGGGACGGGGACGATACCAATCAACCGACGGTCGATACCGTCGAGATCGCTCGTGAGGAAGCGCAGCGGACCATCGACAGCCAGATCCAGACGCTCAACGACATCGACAACAAGGCGGCCCGGATCCTCCGCGTGAACCTCGTGCTCCTCGGGATCATCTTGACGGGAATTTCGATCGCCCTGAACGCCCGACCGAGCCAAGCGAGCCCGGCGTCGGTGCTCGTCGATTTCGTCAACGGCTATACGATCGCAGGGATCGTCCTCCTCCTCGGCTCGACGGCCGTCGCGGCGGTCACGTACACCGCTTCGGACCTCCGCACCGGGATGAGCGGGAAAGACCTCCGTGCAATGCTCGACGGCGATTATACGGATCGACAGAACCTGGAAGGACTCGTAGAGAGCTACTCGCACTGGATCGAGCACAACTTCCGGACGAACGCACGGAACGCACCGCTCGGGACGCTCACGCTCCTCTTGCTGCTCTACGCGATGACTGCGCTCGCTCTCGGCACCGTACACGCAGCGATAGGACATGTCGGTTGGACGCTACTCGGCGTGTCGTTCGTGTTGAACGTCGTCCTAACGTGGTACACGCGATTTCATCGACAGGTGCGACGCGTCCTCCGCCTCCGTGAGTGAACACGGAACCGAACCGGGATCGCACGGTTCGGCCCAACACTCAATTATGAGGACGGCATACATCGGCGTATGAGTGGAACAGCGAGCGAGGCGTCGGAGAACGACGGCGAATCTGGGGATCGATCCCGCGAGCGTCCGTCGTTTGAGGGACAACCCGTGTTCAAGGGCGACTTCGAGGAGGACGAGGATGAGTGACGACGACGCGGAGTCGAGTGAGGTGGAAGCTCGCCCGTCGTTCGAAGGACAACTCATCACTAACAGTGCTGACGATGGCGGTGACGAGAGCGCGGACGAGTAAGCCTTAGAACAGCGCCGCGTCCTCGTCGAGCACGCGCGCGGGGCCGCCGACCTCCCAGACGCGCGTGTCGACGCCCGTCGCGGCGACGGCCTCCTCCACGGCGTCGACGTTCTCGCTATCGGTGTTCACGTACACGGTCGCGCCGGTGTCCGTGGAGAACCACGCGGGCACGCCGTCGTCGCGGAGGTCGCGAACCGCCTCGAAGACTTCGAGGGTCTCGGGTTTCCAGTAGACCCACCCCGCAGGCCGGTCATCGTCGTCGCGGCGAGCGAGAGCGAGTCGTGTTCGGCCGTCTCGAAGACGCGTTCGCGCTCGCCCGCCCGCAGCGCGTCGCGCATCTCGACGAGCTGGTCCTCGACGTGGACGCGCCGCGCGTCGAACATGTGGCTTTCTTCAGCTTCGTCGTGGGCGGCCTGCGTCTCCTTGTACGCGGGCACCTCGGCGATGACGATGCGGGTGTCCTCTTCGAGGGTCTCGGCGGCGTCGAGGCGGTGACTCCGGCAGTCGACGTCGTTCACTCCCCCCGAGAGGTCGGAGTAGCCGCCGGTGACGGCGCGGGCGGCCGAGGCGGAGCCGCGTCGGGCGATGGCGGACATCTCGGGGTGGGTGAGGTCGAGACCCGCGGCCTCGCAGGCGGCGACGGCGGCCGCGGCGAACCCCGACGCGGAGGAGCCGAGACCGATGTTCGTCGGAAAGTCGTTCTCGCTCACCAGTCGAGCGCGCGTCTCGATGCCGGCGCGCTCGCGGACCTCGTCGAGCACGCTCGCGATGCGCTCGGCGCCGCTTCCCGTGACCGCCTCGTCGCCGATGACGTACTCGTCCGTCTCGAGCGCGTCGTCGAACGCGACGGTCGTCGTGGTGCTCGCGGGCGCGGTGCAGACGCTGATGCTGTCGTGATAGGGGTAGCGCGCGTCGTGATCGCGCATCCCGTGGTACTTCACGAGACCCTGAATCGGGTGGGCTGTCGCGGTGGCCTTCATACCACGTAGGCCTGCCGGGTCGGACATAAACCGCCCGGATGGCGTCGCGCGCTAGCGTCGCGAGCGGCAGTCGAATCGCTCAAACCGCCCGCGCCCGAGGGGCCCGTATGGGCGAGCCACTCGACACCCGCGCGGCACAGGCCGAGGCGGTCATCGACCGCCTCCAGCGCGAGTATCCCGATCCCGAGATCTCCCTCGATTTCTCGAATCGCTTCGAACTCCTCGTCGCCGTCGTCCTCTCCGCGCAGTGCACGGACGAGCGCGTGAACAAGGTCACCGCGGACCTCTTCGAGACGTACGACGGGCCCGAGGACTTCGCGAGCGCGGACGTCGACGACATCGCCGACGACATCGACTCGATCACCTACTACAACAGCAAGGCGGGCTACCTCCACGACGCCGCCGAACGGATCATCGAGGAGCACGACGGCGAGGTGCCGGATTCGATGAGCGCGCTCACGGATCTCCCGGGCGTCGGGCGCAAGACGGCGAACGTCGTCCTCCAGCACGGCCACGACCTGACCGAGGGGATCGTCGTGGACACGCACGTCCAGCGCCTCTCGCGGCGCCTCGGCATCACGGCGGAGGAGACGCCGGAGAAGATCGAGCGGGATCTGATGGACGGCGTCGTCCCGCGAGAGCACTGGAAGAACTACACGCACTGGCTGATCGCGCACGGCCGGGACACCTGTACGGCGCGGAACCCGGACTGCGAGGAGTGCGTGCTGGAGGACGTCTGTCCGTCCTCGAAGCTCGATCACGACGTCGACCTCGCGGACGGCAGCGAGTGGTGAGCGGGCGCGGACCAAACCCTTACAGTCCCGTAAACTAGGATCTAGTCGATGGTTTACGAGAGTGGTAACCGAACCGTCGACGACGCGCTCGAACGCGTGCTCGCCGGAGGGACGCTAACGCGGCGGGACGCGCTCGCGCTCGTCGCGCAACCGGTCGAGGCGCTCGCGCCCGCGGCGGACGCGGTTCGCGCGCACTACGGCGACGGGACGGTCGACGCGTGCAGCATCGTGAACGCGAAGGCGGGCGACTGCGCGGAGGACTGCGGCTTTTGCGCGCAGTCGAGTCGCTTCGACACCGGCATCGACACCCACGACCTGCTCGACCCCGAGTCGATCCTCGCGGCGGCGAGGCGCGCCGAGCGCGACGGCGCACAGCGCTTCGGAATCGTCGTCGCGGAGAAGGGCGTCTCGAAGGAGCGCCGCCCCGAGGAGTGGGGGCGCGTGTTGGAGGCGATCCGCCTCGTCCGCGACGAGACGGCCGTCGAAGTGGACGCGAGCCTCGGCGTCCTGACCGAGGCGGAAGCGGGGATCCTCGCGGACGTCGGGCTGAACCACTACAACCACAACATCGAGACGTCGCCCGACTACTTCCCGGAGGTCGTCGGGAGCCACGACTTCGCGGACCGCGTCGAGACGCTCGAAGTGGCGAAAGCCGCCGGTCTCGACCTCTGCGCGGGCGTGATCCTCGGGATGGGCGAGAGCCCGACGGACCGGATCGACGCCGCGCTCGCGCTCCGCGAGGTGGGCGTCTCCTCGCTCCCCGTGAACGTCCTCAACCCCGTTCCGGGGACGCCGCTCGGCGAGCGCTTCCCGGACGGACCGGCGATCGACACCGCCGACGTCGTGAAGACCGTCGCCGTCTACCGGTTCCTCCACCCGGAGGCGCGCGTCCGCCTCACCGGCGGGCGCGAGGTCGCCTTCGACGACGCGGACGCCCACCGCCCCTTCGAGGCGGGGGCGGACGGTCTGCTGACGGGCGACTACCTCACGACGGCGGGGCAGACCGCGGCCGACGACCTCGACGTGATCGAGCGCGCGGGATTGGAGCCGAACCGGGCGGTGAACGGGTTCGATCCCGACGCCGTGCGCGCGCGTCACGGCGAGGAGTAGGCGCGCGGCGGCGTCAGTCCGCGCGCGTCACGGCGAGCGTCACCGGCTCGCCGTAGGAGAGATCGACGGGCGCGCCGGGTTCGACGAGACCGGCGTCCGCGTCGTCGACGAGGAGCGCGACGTCGGTCTCGTCGCGCTCGACGGTGAGCGTGCCGGGGAGCGAGACGACCCAGTTCGGGCACTCGACGCGGAAGGGGGCGATGGGGACGACGGCGACGGCGTCCACGGTCGGCGAGAGGACGGGCCCGTCGGCGGTGGCCGTGTACCCCTCGCTGCCGACGGGTGTGGCGACGGCGACGCCGTCGGCGCGCACCGTTTCGAGGGGGGTCTCGCCGTCCTCGCCGGTCACGTCGATGGCGTATTCGGAGATGCGCGCGGCCTCCGCGGTGACGAGCATGACGTCCGAGAGCGCGCGGTACGACTCGCGGCGGGCCTCGACGGCGATCGTCGGGCGCTCGCGTCCCTCGTACTCGCCGCGGACGAGGCGACGGAGCGCGCGATCGCGGTCGTTCGGGTCGACGGAGTCCGTGCCCGCGCCCGTGTTCACGGGGAGCACGGGCGTCGCAGCGGAGACGCCGGCGCGGACGAGGTCGTAGAGCGCGCCCTCGGAGAGCGCGGCGACGGCGGTGACGTCGCGATCGAGGACCGACGCCGCGGTTCCGGTGGCCGCGATCCCGCCCGCGTTCTCGACGACGGCGGCGGCGCTCTCGGTCTCCGGCCCGACGAGCCCGACGTGTGCCTCGGTCATCGTCGGAGGGTCGCCCCCCGCGGGCAAAAAGTTGCCGTCGGCGGTCGATCGGCGGATCGCTCAGAACGGCCAGTCGCCGGTGACCTTCATGCCCGCCGCGAGATACTGCGCCTCGCAGGCGGCCGCGACGTCCTCGGGCGCGGCGTGTGCGACCGTGAAGCCGTCGTCCGCGAGCGCGACGGCGAGCGCCGTGAGGAGGATCGCCTGCTCGCGGAAGGTGCGCGCTTCGAGCTTATCGAGCGTGTCCGCGGCGGTGTGGCCCCACCCGCGCCCGCTGTCGCCGGTGTCGCTCGCGACCATGTAGCCCGGAACGCCGCGCTGGACGTAGCTCCAGTGATCGGAGTGCGGGCCGAGTTCGGGATCGATCGTCACGGGATGCGCGAAGCGCTCGCCGACCTCGCGGGCGGCCGCTTCGAGCGCGTCGAAGCCGTGCGTCGTGAACTCGAGGGTGCGCGCCGCGGCCACGCCGTCGAGGTTCACCACGGCGCGCACGTCGTCGAGGACGCGCCGGTCGGCGTCGCGCGCCGATCCCACGAGACCGACCTCCTCCGCGCCGAAGACGACGACGTGCACGCGGGTGTCGAGTTCGTCCTCGCGGTCCGCGAGCGCCCGCGCGAGTTCGACGACCATCGCGGTCCCCGCCCCGTTGTCCATCGCGCCCTCCGCGACGTCGTGGGCGTCGACGTGCGCGGTGAGCAGGAGTTCCTCCTCGGTGTCGGGTCCGAGTTCGGCGTGGACGTTCCGCGACGTGGCCTCGGAGAGCGACGCCTCGACGTCGACGGTGACGCGCCCGCCGTCGAAGCGGCGCGCGAGTCGCGCGCCGACCTCCTTCGAGACGCCGACGGCGGGGATCTCGCCGATCGGCGCGTCCGCCGTGCCGACGCTCCCCGTCGGGACCAATCCCCCCGGATAGTGGTTCGCGAAGACGAACGCGCCCGCGCCCGCCTCGACGGCCCGGTAGTACTTCTCGCGGCGGTGCACCACGCGCTCGTAGTGGTCGGGGACGGCCGAGTCGACGAGCACGACATTCCCGTCGAGGTCGCGCTCCGCGAAGTCCTCGGGGAGTCCGTGACCGAGGTCGACGAGGGCGCCCGTCGCGGATTTCGAGGGGCTGCGCGGGAGCGCGATGCAGTCCTGTTCGGTGTCGCCCGCGGCGACGTGTGCGGTGCCGCGCTCCCACCCCTGAATGGTGAACTCATCGAGGTGGGCGTCGCGGGCGTGTTCGGCGAGGGCGTCCCGCGTCGCCGCGGCCGCCTCGTGCTCGCCCGCGCTCCCCGCCATTCGATTCCCGATGTCGACGAGCGTTTCGAGGTGGTTCCAGCCGGTCTCGCTCGTGAACGTCTCGCCGATCCAGTCGGTCATGGTGGACGATGGGCCGCCGACCGGCAAAAGCGTGGGTGGAAACGCCGACCGGCAAAAGCGTGGGTGGAAACGCGGGATCGGGACCCGGCGAGAGAGCGCGTCGGACTAGAGTTCGCCTTCGGCCTTCAGGCCCGCGATGACGTCGTCGACGAGGCCCTCGACGCCGTCGTAGGGGAACTCCTCGTGTCCGGAGAGGAGTTTCGCGAGTTCCATCGCGGAGAAGGTGCGATCGCCGGCGTGGAACTTCGTCATCGGGCCTCGCGGGAGTTCGGGGACGAGGCTGGTCATGCTCGTGACGGGGTAGTCCGCATCCTCGAGGGCCGCGGTAAGCTCCTCGCGGAGCTGGGATTCGGCGTCCGTGTCTGCATCGCTCATGGGCGTGTCTCGCCGAGACGGCGGAAAAGGGTTGCGTCTGCGGGGGGCGATAGCGCAGATTTTTCACCCGCGGGCGTGAAGGGCGGCGCATATGTCCGAATCGCTCTCGGAGTGGCGGCCCGCGGTGGATCGCGAGATCGAACGCGTCCTCCCGCGCGAGCTGACGGCCGACTACCTCCGGACGTTCTTCGGCGAGGGGCGCTACGAGTACGACCCCGATGCCATCGAGGACGCCCTCTCGACGCCCGTCTGGGACCTCTTGGATCGCGGGGGGAAGCGCTGGCGCGCCGTCGTCTTCCTCATGCTCGTCGAGGGATTCGGCGCCGACCCGGAGACGTTCCTCCCCTACGCGGTCATCCCCGAGATCCTCCACAACGGGACGATCATCGTCGACGACGTCGAGGACGGCGCGGAGATCCGCCGCGGCGAGGAGGCGGTCCACCACCGCTACGGGCAGGACATCGCCCTCAACGCGGGCAACGCCCTCTACTTCATCCCGCTGAAGATCCTCGAACGCGACCCGGCGGACCTCGATCCCGAGACGCGCCTCGCGGTCTACGAGATGCTCACCTACGAGCTGAACCGCACGCACCTCGGGCAGGGGATGGACATCCGCTGGCACAACAGCGACGAGATCGCGATCACCGAGGCCGAGTACATGGAGATGTGCGCGTGCAAGACCGGCTGTCTCGGGCGGATCGTCGGTCGGCTCGCCGCGATCGTCACCGATCAATCCGACGATGTGGAGTCCGAACTCGCCGCGTTCATGGAGACCGTCTGCATCGCCTTCCAGATCGCCGACGACATCCTCGACGTCGAGCACAGCCTCGACGAGGCCGGCGACTTCGGGAAAGCCATCGGAAACGACATCAAGGAGGGCAAGAAGACGCTCATCGCCGTCCACGCCGTCCGGAACGCCGCCCCCGAGGACGCCGCGTGCTTGCAGGAGATCCTCGCCGCCGACGACACGACGGACGCGGAGGCGCTGGCCGCCATCGAGATCATGGAGGAGGCGGGGAGCGTCGAGTACGCCCGCGAGCGCGCCATCGCGCTCGTCGAGGAGGCCCACGATCACCTCGACGACGTCCCGCTCACGGACGAGATCGCCGCCGAACTCGCCGCGTTCGCGGAGTACGTCGTCGAACGCGACGTCTGAGAGGCGCTCGCGCGCTCGACCCGCACCGGGCGACCAACTATGGTGGGCGAGCCGCTGTCGATACATATGGACCGTCTCCGGCGGATCGCGGAGCTTTCCCCGCGTCGCATCGCCGTCGCGTACTTCGCGCTCGGTGGCGCGTGGCTCGTCGTCACCGACTGGCTCGTGCACGTCTTCGCGCCGACGCGGGCGGCGGCCACCGCGCTCCAGACCGGGAAGGGATGGCTGTTCGTCCTGCTCTCCGCCGTCCTCATCTACGCGCTCACGCGCCGTCTGGAGTCGCAGCTCGAACGCTCGAACGCGCGGCTTCGCGACGCCGCCCAGCAGCTGCAGGTGCTCGGGCGCGTCCTCCGGCACAACATCCGCAACGACATGACGGTGATCAGGGGGTACGCCGAGTTGGTCCGCGAGCACGCGACGGACGCGACCGATCGCGACCGTCTCTCGATCGTCGCGGAGACGGCGGACGACGTGGTCGACGTCAGCGAGCAACTCCGCGTCGTCAGCGAGATCGATCTCGACGCCGACGCGACCGTGGACGTGGTGGCGCTCGTGCGCCGGGAGCGCGATCACCTGCGCGCGACGCGTCCCGCGGTCACGATCGATGTGTCGCTCCCGTCGCGGGCGGTCGTCCGCGGTGACGACCCGTTGCGCCGCGCGATCCGGGCGGCCGTGGAGTGTCTGCTCGAACACGGGTCGACGACGGCCGAGCGCCGCGTCTCGATCACCGTCGAGCGGGCGGGCGATGAGGTCGCGATCAGGGTCACGGACGACGGGCCGGGGATCCCCGAGAACGAACTCGAACCGGTCCGCTGCGGCGAGGAGACGGACCTCGTGCACGCCGCGGGCGTGCGCATCTGGCTGCTGAACTGGCTGTGCAACGTCTACGGCGGGCGCGTCGCGTTCGAGGACGGGGAGTCGGGCGGCACCGTCGTGATCCTTCGACTACCGGCGGCGGGGGGTCGGTGAGACGGAGCGCGCCGGCATTTAAGTGCCGTCGAGCCGACCCGTCGCGTGTGAACGCGAACTTCGAGCTGTTGACGGAACTCACGGAGGCCCACGGCGCGCCGGGGCACGAGGACCGCATCCGCGAGATCGTGCGGCGCGAACTCGGCGACGTCGCGGACGAGATCCGGACGGACGCGATGGGGAACGTCGTCGCGACCGTCGAAGGGAGCGAGGACCCCGACTACGAGGTGGCGGTCGCGGCGCACATGGACGAGATCGGTTTCATGGTGAAACACGTGACTGAAGCGGGGTTCCTCAAACTCGACGCGCTCGGCGGGTGGGATCCGCGCGTCCTGCGCGCGCAGCGCGTCACCGTCCACGCCGCCGAGGGCGATCTCGACGGCGTCATCGGCTCGCCGCCGCCGCACACGATGAGCGAGGAGGAGCGCGAATCGACGGACGAGATCGAGGACCTGTACGTCGATCTCGGACGGGACGGGGAGGACGTCGCGGACCTCGTCTCGGTGGGCGACGTCGTGACGATGAGTCAGGACACGCGCGCGCTCGGCGAGACGGTGACGGGGAAGTCGATGGACGATCGGGTCTGTCTGTTCGCGATGCTGGAGGCCGCAAAGCGCGTCGATCCCGACGTGACGGTCCACTTCGCGGCGACGGTGCAGGAGGAAGTGGGACTGCGCGGGGCGCGGGCGCTCGGCGTCGATCTCGACCCGGATCTCGCGGTGGCGCTCGACGTCACGGTGGCGAACGACATCCCGCAGTTCTCCGACGAGTCGAAGCACGTCACCGAACTCGGCGGCGGCGCGGCGATCAAACTGAAGGACGGGAGCGTCATCACGAACCCGACGGTCAGAAAGCGCATGGAGTCCGTCGCCGAGACCGAGAACGTCGACCACCAGCTCGAGGTGCTCCCGGCCGGCGGGACGGACACCGCGGGCTTCCAGAACACGCACGGCGCGAAGCCGGTCGGCGCGATCAGCGTCCCGCTGCGATACATGCACACGGTGACGGAGGCCGCCCACGCGGACGACGTGGACGCGACGATCGACCTGCTCGCGGCGTTCCTCGACACGGAGACGGGCGAACACGACTACCGGCTGTAACGAACCACGGACTCGCGGACGAGAACGGCGCGAGTCCTTGTGCTGGCAGGGCATGAACCAGCGGATATGACCGGTACTTGCCGCGGGGTCTCGTCCGTGAAGGCGCAGGACACGGGAGCGGTCAGTCCCGGCGACTCCTACGAGATCGCGACGTTCACGACGTGAGAGATCGGGGACGCCCCGAAGGCGGACGCTTTTACTGCCGGGGGCGAGCAGGTGGTTGTATGCTGGAGGGTGTGAACGTCGCGCTCGGCGTCACGGGGAGCATCGCGGCGGTGAAGGTGGTCGAACTCGCCCACGAGCTGCGCCGGCGCGGGGCGTCCGTGCGCGCCGTGATGACCGAGAGCGCGCGCGGGATCATCGATCCGAGGGCGGTCGCGTTCGCGACCGAGCACGAGGTCGCGACGGAGATCACGGGCGCCGTCGAGCACGTCGAACTCTGCGGACGCGAGGGGTGGGCGGACGTCTACCTGATCGCGCCAGCGACGGCGAACACCGTCGGGAAGGTCGCCGCGGCGGTCGACGACACGCCCGTCACGACGGCGGCGACGACGGCGCTCGGGGCGGACGTCCCCGTCGTGGTCGCGCCCGCGATGCACGAGCCGATGTACGACCACCCGGGCGTGCTGGAGAGTCTGGAGCGCGTCGAATCGTGGGGCGTGGACGTCGTCGATCCGCGCGTCGAGGAGGGGAAGGCGAAGATCGCGACGGTGGACGCGATCTGCCTCGACGTCGCGCGAGCGGTCGGGGAGCGCCCGCTCGACGGCGAGCGCGTCG
>NZ_BATA01000055.1 GCF_000474235.1 Halarchaeum acidiphilum MH1-52-1 | reverse complement strand
CCTAGTCGGATTGAAGCGATGTCCGCAACGGTCTCACGACCGCCGCCGGCTAGTTACAGACGAACCCTAGTCGGATTGAAGCAAAATATGTAATAACCTACTGCTTTAGTACCAATAGTTACAGACGAACCCTAGTCGGATTGAAGCCGTCCGCGCCGTCGACGCGCTCGACGAGCTCATCGAGGTTACAGACGAACCCTAGTCGGATTGAAGCGCCACGTGGGACACCGACGCTCCCGAGATCGTCGAGGTTACAGACGAACCCTAGTCGGATTGAAGCTTCGACGATGGACCTCGACCAGCTCCCGAGAGAGAGTTACAGACGAACCCTAGTCGGATTGAAGCGCCGAATTGGTGCCCGGATCGGTCTTGATCTCCACGTTACAGACGAACCCTAGTCGGATTGAAGCATCGCGAACCGCCTCTGGGAATCTGGCGAATACTAGTTACAGACGAACCCTAGTCGGATTGAAGCCGGACCGAACTCAACAAGCCAGCCTCCAAGCGCAGTTACAGACGAACCCTAGTCGGATTGAAGCGACTCCGTGGCGGGGAAGTCATGGCTGTGTGCTTGTTACAGACGAACCCTAGTCGGATTGAAGCGCGGAATATTGTCGAGGTCAAACAGATGTCCACTTGTTACAGACGAACCCTAGTCGGATTGAAGCTGCGTGGAAGATCGGTTGGTCGGTCTCGGTCTGTGGTTACAGACGAACCCTAGTCGGATTGAAGCGAGGTTATCACTCGTATTCGGACTATTATCATCCGGTTACAGACGAACCCTAGTCGGATTGAAGCCGCCAATACTGCAGTAGCTCCCGCCGTGCAGCATTAGTTACAGACGAACCCTAGTCGGATTGAAGCGTCGCTCAAGTCGAGTGATTCGACGGCGTGACCGTCGTTACAGACGAACCCTAGTCGGATTGAAGCCCGAATCAAGGGGCATCTCCCCACGGGATTGTTTCGTTACAGACGAACCCTAGTCGGATTGAAGCCCGCACTCGAAGGGGAACGTGAGTGCGCTTGAAGCGTGTTACAGACGAACCC
This sequence comes from Halarchaeum acidiphilum MH1-52-1, assembly GCF_000474235.1. GTDB lineage: Archaea > Halobacteriota > Halobacteria > Halobacteriales > Halobacteriaceae > Halarchaeum > Halarchaeum acidiphilum. Next base: position 17,228 of record NZ_BATA01000055.1, on the reverse strand, counting down.
TAGTCGGATTGAAGCCGGGAGACGCGATGGGCGCAAAACCGCATCGAGACGGTTACAGACGAACCCTAGTCGGATTGAAGCCGAAAGGACTGGATGGCTGAACCGAACTTCGTGATGGTTACAGACGAACCCTAGTCGGATCGAAGCCGTGACGCTGTCCCCGTAGGCGATTTCGTAGTCGAGTTACAGACGAACCCTAGTCGGATCGAAGCGCTCCCGGCGGTGCTCCCTGAGCTGGGACTCCCCGCTATCGCGTCGTTGAATCCGTCTGCGATGTCTCGTCCGCTATCCGTCGGCGTCGACGACGGTGAGCTTGACGTGGTGGACGCCTTCGAGCGGGCGGAGTCGCGAGAGGAGCGCCTCGATGCGCTCGCCGTCGCCGTCGACCGCGATGGATTCGAGACAGAGGTGGTGGCTGAGGTGGACGTGGTGGACGGCGATGATGGTGTCGGCGAAGTCGTGCTGGAGGTCGGTCATGGCTTCGGCGACGCCGCTGTGGTCGTGATCGTAGAGGACGACGACGGTGCCGCTGAGCGCGCCGTCGAGACCGGTCTGGCGATTGAACTCGGTGACGAACGCGCGCAGGGCGTCCCGCGTCGCTTCCGAGCGACTGGCGTAGTCGCCGGTCTCCACGACGTCGTCGAGCGCGTCGAGGAGGTCGGGCGGGACGGTGACGCTCATCCGATCGAGGTCGTCGCTCATACCCCGTCCTTCCCGTCACGCCGGAATAACGCTTCGCTACGCGATCCCGCTTGCTCCGTTCTGCTCTCGCGACGGGCGTCCGCGTGCGGCGCCGCGACCCGCGGACGGCCAGTATTACGAATCGATGCAAAAGTATTATTTCCCTCTTGTCCGACCTTCCGGTAGAGAATGTCGTTCGTGTCCACGTTTTCGGGGCGGTTCTCCGTCAGATCTCGACTCGTCGGTCTCTTCGGTGTCGTGGCGTTGCTCCACGCGATCGGCTGGGGCGTCCTGTTGCTCGTCGTCACGCCGTCGCGGCCCGGGTTGCTCGGGACGGGGGTGCTCGCGTACAGCCTCGGGCTCCGCCACGCGTTCGACGCCGATCACATCGCCGCGATCGACAACACGACGCGGGCGTTCCTCGAGGAGGGTCGCCGACAGGTCGGCGTCGGCTTCTTCTTCTCGCTCGGACACTCCACCGTCGTCGCCGCGATGGCGCTCGCGCTCGCCGTCGCGACGGGCGTCGCGCAGGCCGAACTCCCGATGCTCCGCGATATCGGCGGTCTCTTCGGGACGGTCGTCTCCGGCGGGTTTCTCTACGTTATCGGCATCGTGAACCTCATCGTCCTCGTCGATCTCGTGCGGGCGTTCCGACGGACGCGCGCCGCCGACGATGCCGATGACGACTCGCTCGACGCTCACCTCGGCGATCGCGGGCTGCTCAACCGATTCGTCTCGCGCTTCTACGAGCGGATCGACCGGAGCTGGCAGCTCTACCCGCTCGGTGTCCTCTTCGGTCTCGGCTTCGACACCGCCTCGGAGATCGCGCTCCTCGCCGTCGCGGCGGGCGCGGCGTCGAGCGGCGTCTCCGTGACCGGTATCCTCGTCCTCCCGGTGCTGTTCGCGGCCGGGATGTGCGCGCTCGACACCGCTGACGGCGCGTTCATGGCGTACGCGTACGACTGGGCGTTCACGACGCCGACGCGCAAGCTCTACTACAACGTCACCGTCACCGCGATCTCGGTCGTCGTCGCGCTCTTCGTCGGCACGGTCGAACTCGCGCAGGTCCTCGCCTCGACGCTCGATCTCCACGGCGCGGTGTGGACGGCGCTCCGTACACTCTCGCTCGGCGCGCTCGGCTACGCCGTCGTCGCGCTCTTCGCCGTCGCGTGGGCGCTCTCCTACGGCGTCTGGAAGCTCGGCGGGTTCGACGACGGGACGGCGGACGCGACCTGAGTCGAACCGAGCGACTCAGGACGGCGGGGCGTCAACGCCCGTTCGATGACCGGTCGTCCCCGTCTCGTCGTCGCGTGTGTGCTCCTCGTCGTGTGCGCGCCCCTCGCCGGCTGTATCGGCGGTGTCTCCCCCTTCGGTGACGGTGACGACTTCGGTCCCGTCTGGCACAGCGACACACCCGCGAATCCCGGTGGCTCCCACCATCCCGCGGTCGCCGCGCGCGAGGGGGACGAGACGGCCGTCGCGGTGGGGTTCGGTGACACGGGCGCGAACCGGACGTGTTCGTTCGTCGCCCTGAACGGCTCCGGGGGGACGCGTTGGACGCGCGCGATACCGCGCGACGCCTGCGGAACGCAGCCGACGGGGGACGCTGGATTCGGCGACGTGAACGACGACGGCCGTCTCGACGTCGCGTGGGCGACGCACGAACGGCGGCTCTACGCGGCGGACGCGACGAACGGAACGCTCGTGTTGAACGCGACGTTCCCGCGCGGCATGCCGTTCGTCCGGCCCGTCGTCACGCGTGACCCGACGCTCGTCGTCCTCCCGCTGATGACCGGCGGCGTCAGGGCGTACGCTCCGAACGGGACGCTCGCGTGGAATCGGACGTTCGAATACAACGTCCGCGGGCAGGAGCCACAGCTCGTCACGACGGCGAACGGGACGCGCTCGCTGATCGTCGGGACGACGGACGGACTGATCGCGCTCGATCCGGCGACGGGCGCGACGCGGTGGCGCCGACACGAGCCGGCGCGTTTCCTCCGCGCGGGCACGCTCGACGGCCGCACGGTCCTGCTCGCCAGCGGCCAGAACGGCGAGACGGACGGTACACACGTCGAGGCGGTCGCGGCGAACGGGACGCGCCTGTGGTACCACCGCGGAGAGGGCACCGGCACGCTGGCGGTCGGCGCCGTCGGTCGTCCCGCACCGGGCGTCGCGCCGCGCGCGTACGTGACGAGCGCGAACGGCCGGCTCACGGCCTACGCCCTCGCGGACGGACGCGCCGTCTGGAACCGCACGCTCGACCGAGAGCGACACTACGTGCCGCCGCCGACGCTGGCCGATCTCGACGGCGACGGGAACCGCTCCGTGGTGGCGACGACGGCATACGGCCCGATGCGGGCCTACGATGCGGCGGACGGCGCGTCGCGCGGGACGTGGGCGTGGAACGACGACGATGTCGCCGTCTGGGCGGGTCTCCGGAGCGCGGACGTGGACGGGGACGGCGACGACGAGGTGCTCGCGGTGACGACGGACGCGCAGGTCGTCGCCGTCGGCGACGAGCCCTGACGGCCACAATCGGTATCCCTGACCCATTCGACCGCGGAACCGTGAACGTCCGCGCGTGCGCGGTGGTCGCCGGTGCGGTTGCGGTCGTGACGGCCGGCCGCGCCGGGATCGATCTGGGGACGAACGCGGGGACGACTGACGCCGCGACGCCGACCACGAGCGGGACGATGAACGGCGCGTCGACGAACGCCACGATACTCGCCGGGTCGGATGCGATCCGATACGCGTCGCTCTCGAATCGCTCACGAGAGGTCTTCCCCGACGCGCGGCAGAACGGGTCGGTGACGATACGCTATCCGAACCGTTCGGCCATCGAACCCTTCGATCGGCACGCCGCTGTGCTGTACGAGGGGGCGCGCTACCCGGTCGACGCGCGGTGGGACCGTCGCTCCTATCGGTTCGTCTCGACCGTGGTCCCGACGAACGAGTCGACGCTCCCGACGGACGCCGAGGTGACGCCGTACGCGTCCCTCGACGACGAGGCGCAAGCGCAGTTCGACGCCGCGCGGCGCGGCGAGCCGATGATGGAGCGGACCGACGTCCCGCCGTCCGTCCGTCGGAACGACACCGGCTACCGAACCGTCTACGGCCACGCGGACATCCCGCGGTGGACGATTCGGGTCGGGAACGCCACCGACGGGTAGGAGCGTCGCTATTCGTGTTCGGTCGCGTGGACGACGAGGACGGGGACGTCCGCCCGGTGGAGGACGCGCTCGGTCGTGCTCCCGAGGACGGCGCGCTCGGCGCCCGTGCGGCCGTGGGTCCCCATCACGACGAGGTCGATGTCGTTCTCGCCGACGTAGTCGAGGATGGCGCTCGCCGGATCGCCACGCCGGATCTCGGTTCTCGCGTCGAGACCGGCACGGTGCGCGGCCCCCTCGATCGACGCGACGGCGTTCTCGCCGGCGACCCGGAGTTCGTCGCCCGGGAACGCCGCGCGCGTGAGGCGGCGGCGTAGGCTCTCGTCGACCACGTAGAGACCGTGGACCGTCGCCCCGGACAGCTCGGCGAGGTCGAGCGCCTGCGTCATCGAGTCCTGTACGCCGCCGCTGCCGTCCGTCGGCACGAGGACGTTCGCGTACGTCACATCAGCTCACCCCTAGCGATTCGTGACACGGCACGTCCTTCGGCGCCGCAACGCAAGTAGGTTCGGCCCGACGCGCCAGTGACGTTCGCGGCGTTCGGCGAAGAAAGATTCGGTGAGTCGGGGAACAGCACAGAGTCGCTTCCACGCTCCCTCGCGCGACGGCGCGACTGAACAGGTCGGGTCCCAGTCGGCGTGCTCAGTCGTCGTCGTGGAGCGACGGCGCGGCGAACGCGCCGTCCTCGAACGCCATCGGTGTCGGCTCCTCGACGACGCGGAGGTCGTCGCGATCGCGCGCGGCCTCGACGAGCGCGCTCGACGCGTAGAGCCGCCCGAGGTGCATCGTGTCGGGCGCACGGAGCACGCGCACCCCCTCGGGATCGACGACGCCGATGGTCGAGAGCGCCGCGACGACGCCCGCCCGGTCCGTCTCGACGACCGGCGGCAGGCGGACGCCGCGGGTCGTGCTCGCCGTGATGGCGTTGATGAGCGTCGGCGCGCTCGCCAACTCCGCCGCGACGTTCGCGTGGACGAAGTCCGCCGACCCCACCCCCATCGCGTTCCCGTGCGTCGCGTCGGTCAGCCCGCGGGTATAGATGCGCTTGATGTCCGGCAGGTCGGGTTCCGGCTCGTTGATCGCGAACGGCCGCCGGCCGATCACGTTCGTGTCCATCCCCTGCCCGCTGATGTCCTTCCCCTGCTCGTCGAAGACGACGACGTCGAGGTCGTCGAAGGGGAGCGTCGGCATGATATCGTACGCCGTCTCGAGGAGTTCGGCCTCGCGATCGAGGAAGCCGTCCGGGCGGATGCCCTCTATGATCGTCGTCTCGTCGTGCTGGTCCTCGACGAGGGCGACGCCGCCGACGATCGGGAGCGAGTCGAGGAGCCGGTCGGTGATCTCCGGGATCATGTTCCGGAAACTCCAGTTGAGCGCCCACTCGTGGGCGATCTTCGCGCCGCGCTGCTTGCCCATCCCGATGACCATCATCTTCGAGAGCCCGCTCTCGACGTCGCCGTCGAAGTCCGTGTGGGGCTTGACGCGATTGATCGGGAGAATGGCGTCGGCGGCCGCGGCGTTCGCGTCGGCGACCACCGGCACGCCGCGCTCGGGCGTCTCGCCGACCCGCACGACGTCCATGCTCGATCGGATCTCACAGCCGACCGTCTCCTCGCTGACGCCGAGTTCGTTCAGCATCTCGCGCTGCCCCTCGCCGGTCGCGCCGCCGTGGCTCCCCATCGCGGGGAAGACGAACGGTTCGTACCCCATGTCTTCGAGGCGCGTGACGACGGCGGAGACGATCGTCGCGAGGTTCGCGATCCCGCGACTCCCGGCGCCGACGGCGACCTCGCCGCCCGCCGGGACGTCCTCGAACGCGAGCGATTCGACCGCGTCGCCCGCGCGCGTCGCCAGTTCGTCCGACGGGATCGGGTCCGTCTCCCACACCTGCTCGATGACGCCCATCGCCGGGAGCGGGGTCTCCCCGCACGCCTCGACGACGGTCTCTTCGGGTACCGCGAGTTCGTCTCGGTCGGCCATACCACACCGGACGCGGATTCGTCACAAAAAACATCCGCCTTCCGGCGTGACTCGAATCAGCCGGGGAGGACGGCAGCGAGGCGGTCGCGGAGGCCGGGCGGTGCGTCCTCCTCGTCGCCGTCCGCGAGGCGGTTGTAGACGAAACTGGCGAGAACGGGCGCGAGGAGCGCCGTCACGATCGTCGAGGCGGCGACCTGCGGCGTCGCGGCCGCGGCGGCCTGCTTCAGCGAGGGGTCGGCGGCGGCGACGGCCGCGGGCGTCGCGACGGCGTTCCCGGCGGTGGTGGAGGCGGCGGCACCGGCGACGCCGCTCCCGCCCGCCGCGCGGTCAGCGAGGACGTTGAAGATCCCGCCGACGAGGACGGTCGCGATCCCGAGGAGGACCCCGGCCGCCCCGGCGGTGATCAGCATCCGGAAGTCGATGCTCGCGCCGAGCGGGAACGCGAACAGCGGGATGAAGACGGGTCCGGCCTTCGTCAGGAACCGCTTCATGTCGCGATCGAGGTTCCCGAGGATCATCCCGACGACGATCGGGATCACGACGGCGACGAGCGTCATCAGGGGGATGGACGCGAGACCGGTCGCGCCGAGCGCGACCATCGTCAGGAACGGGCCGTCGTTGACGGAGATGATCGAGATCGCGCCGACGTCCGCCTCGTCGCCCAGTTCGCCGACGAGCGCGGCGTACAGGCCGCCGTTCGTGTTCGCCATCGCGGCCGTGATCGCGAGCGACGACAGCCCGAGGATGGAGTTCCCGAAGAAGTGCGCGACGGCCAACCCGATCGCGGCGCCGATCACGAACTTCGTCAGGGTGATCGCGACCCCTTGCTCGATCGCCTGCGGGGCCTCCCGGACGTCGATCCCGGCGCCCATGCAGACGAGGAACGCCGCGATGAGCGGGAGCGCCCCGTCCCGCGCGAGCGCGGTGGTGAACCCCCCGATCTCGAGCGCCTGCGGGAAGAACGTGTTGACGAGCGCCCCGAGAATGAGCGGGACGACCATCATCCCCCCGGGGATCCGCTCGATCGTCTCCTTAATACGCACGTTCGCCCTCCGGTCCGCGCGTTCTCGGCACGCCACTCACCGCCTCTCGAATCTGTATCATTCTATCGGGAAGAACATTTTCGGTTATAATATACTTTCGGACCGGTGTAGTATCGCCCGAATCGATGGGGGTGTACCTCACGACGTGTGCATACCCCGCCAATAACGGACATTATTTATCGTGATGTCGAGTCGGCAGGCCGTCGCGTCGCGTCCGCGCGACCGAACCGCGAGAATGCGTTCCGCGTCCGCACCGCGCGGGGCGGTGTGTGGGCCGGTCAGTCCTCGGCCATCCGCACGGCGACCTCGACGGCGTCGACGAGGCTCTGCTCGGAGGCGACGCCCTCGCCCGCGATGTCGAACGCCGTCCCGTGGTCGACGCTCGTCCGGATGATCGGGAGACCGATCGTCACGTTCACGCCGGAGACGGCGTCGCCGCCGGCGAACCCGAGCATCTTGATCGGGATGTGGCCCTGATCGTGGTACATCGAAACGACGCAGTCGAACTCGCCGCGGGCCGCTCGCACGTACACCGTGTCCGGCGACTCCGGGCCGACCGCGTCGATGCCCGCCTCGCGCGCGTCCTCGACCGCGGGTTCGATCTCCTCGCCGTCCTCGTCGCCGAGGAGACCGCCGTCGCTCGCGTGCGGGTTCAGCCCCGCGACGCCGACCGTCGGGTCGTCGACGCCGAGATCGCGGAGCGCCGCGTCGGTGAGGCGAATCACGTCGCGGACGTTCTCCGTCGTCACGAGGTCGCAGGCCTCGCGGAGCGGGACGTGCGTCGAGACGTGCGTGACGCGAAGGTCGTCCTCGACGAGCATCATCGAGTAGTTCTCCGTGTCCGTCCGGTCGGCGAGCAGCCCCGTGTGGCCCGCGTGGTCGCTCCCCGCGAGCTTCGTCGCCTGCTTGTTGATCGGCGCGGTCGTGATCGCGTCGATGTCGCCGGCCGTCGCCAGCTCGATCGCGCGCTCGATGTACGCGAGGCTCGCCTCGCCGTGCTCGCGCTTCACCTCGCCGCGGACCAACTCGTCGACGCCACCGACGTCGATCACGGGGACGCGATCGGCCGCGAAGCTCGCTTCGGCCACCGACTCGATCGTCTCGACGCCGAGCGAGAGCCCGCAGACGTCGATCGCGGCCGCGATCACGTCCGCGTCGCCGATGACGACCGGGCGGCTGATCTCGCGGAGTCGCCCGTAGCCCTTGACGATGACTTCCGGGCCGATCCCGCCCGGATCGCCCATCGTGATGCCGACGCGCGGCAGCTCAGTGGTCATACGTACTGGACAACGCCTTCAGACAAGTAACTACTGCCATCTGGCTTCCGAACCCGCCCGCCTTCGTCACGACCGGCGTCCCGGCGACATCGCCGTCGACGACCCGCCCCACGGGAATGCCGGCCTCCACCGCCTCGCCCGTCAGCGCGATCGCCGTCCCATCGAGCGCCTCCACGACCGCGACGGCGACGTCCCCGCCGGTGACGAAGAGCCCCGACGGCGGCGCGCGCTCGATCACGCGCCCGGCGCTCCGCGCGAGTTCGGCCGACACCCGCTCGCGGACTGCGGCGTCCGACAACCCCCGCTCGCGCCCGGCGGCGAGCGCCCGATCGACGGCGTTCCGATCGGTCGCGCTCGCCACCACCGTCGGCTCGCCGTCCCGCAGCCGCGCCGCCGCGCGCTCGATCGGCTCCGCGGGGACGTCGCCGGCCACGAGCGCGGCCGCGTCGAGGGCGACGACGGCGTCCTCGGGCACTCGTTCGAGCTGTCCGAGCGTCGTCTCGCTCACGCTCCCGACGACGCCGAGCGCGGCGCCCGCGTCCACGTCGAGGGCGTCCGGCGCGCTCGTCTCGACGCCGTCGAGCGTCAAGCGTTCGGCGAGGCCGCCGCTCCCGACGTAGAGCGCGTCACGGTCCGCGACGGCGGCGGCGAGCGTCTGCAGGTGCCGGTCGGCCGTCGCGTCGCAGACGACGATCGGCGCGCGCTCGGCGTCCGCGACGGCATCCCCGATGACCGCGGCGACGGCCTCGCCTCCTCCCTCGACGGAATCGAGCGTCACGGACGCGACCGGTCGCTCCACGCCGTCGAAGAGATCCGCGATCGTCGAGGTGGACGGTCCCTTCTCGTCGCGTCCGTACTCCGTCCCCGCGACGGGTTCGCCTTCGACGTAGTGGACGCCGTCCTCGGTCGTCCGCCCCGCGGAGGGGAACGCGGGCGCGACGAGCGCGAAGGCCGCGTCGGTCGCGCGGAGCGCCGCGTCGACCTCCGCCGCGACGTTCCCGCGCAGGGTCGAGTCGACCTTCTTGTAGACGTCCCGCGCGGCGCCCACTCGACGGCGTCGGCGACAGCGACCGCGGCGCGCGCCGCGTCGTCGTATCGCGTGTCCGTGTTGACGCTCAGGGCGTCCGCGTCGACGGCCGGCGCGTCCGCCCCGTTCCCGCCGTCGGGGACGGCCACCAGCGTCGCCGTGGCGTAGCCGCGGGCGGCGAACCCGTGCGCCGTGTCCATCGCCCCCGTCAGGTCGTCGGCGACGATCGCGACGGCGTACTCGCTATCGTTCACACCTCTCGGTTCTCGGGCAAACGAATAGAACTTCCCCTCGCGCGCGGGGACGGGCGGGACCGATCAGGCGATGTAGCCGGCCTGTCCCATGAACGCGAGCGAGAGCGAGAAGACGGTGACGAGCACCGCGATCAGCATCTCGGCGTAGAGGACGCGACGCCCCCAGTGGTACCACGGTTCGCGTTCCGAACCCGATTCGGTGGCCATTCAGTCGTCACCTCCGGGGACGGCCGCCGCGTCGCGATCGCTCCCGAGCCAGCGCTCGCGCGAGCCGATGCCGTGCTCCGAGAGGCCGCGATCCGAGCGCATCACCCACGTGAAGAACAGCGCGAACGGCACGAAGAGGACGGCCGCGACGAGCACGTACCCGGTGTGGATGTTCGGCACCCAGCCGTAGACGAGCGGGTAGACGATGCCGCCGGCGGTCGAGACGCCGCCGATGAAGCCGGCCGCGACGCCCGGGCGCTCCCGGAACATCACGGGGACGATGGCGAAGACGCCGCCGGTGCCGAAGCTCACGCAGATCCCGAAGCCAGCGAGGATGACGACGGAGAGCGGGAGGACGCCGAGGAGACCGGCGGCCGTGAGCGCGCACATCATCACGATGATGAGACAGAGCGCGGTGAACAGCCAGTGGATCCGCGGGGCGTACCCCTGACCGGTCGAGAGGAACGGGTACGGCGTCCACCCCTTGCGCTGCCAGAGGTCGGACATGTACCCCGAGAAGGGGCGCCAGAGCGAGGCGTTGAACGACTGGACGGCCGCGAACGTCCCCGCCGCCGTCTGGATGGCCGCCACGCTCGAGAACCCGAGGCTCGCGATGGCGTCCTGAAAGCCGGTCGCGTAGTAGGTCGGCAGCCACGAGTTCATCGCGATCTCGAGACCGAACGACATCGCGTACGCGAGCAGCAACGCGATGGCGGCGTAGCGCGTCCAGACGTACAGCGTCGATTTCAGATTCGAGTTCTCGCGCGCCGTCTCCGCGGTCGCGCGGTTCCTCGCGGGCTCGCCGCGCCACTTGTAGACGACCGCGATGACGAGCGCGACGAGACCGAGGTGGAGGAACGCCTCGCTGAAGTGCGTCCCGTAGAGCCGCGGGAGGACGAGCGCGCCGACGCCCGCGCCCGCGTTCCCGGTGCCCGCGTAGATTCCCTCCGCCGTGCCGATCTCGTGCTCGTCGAACCACTGCGAGACGTGCTGGATGCCGACGACGAAGCTGATGCCCGCCGACGCGACGATGAGACGCTCGACGAACAGGACGTCGTAGCTCACCGCGAACGCCGAGGCGATACTCATCAGCCCCGAGTAGCCGAGGATGACCGCGAAGACGTTGTGCGCGCCGAAGCGATCGGCCGCCCACCCGGCGATCACCCGCCCCGGCGGCGCGAGCCAGAGCGCGCTCGACGCGAGCAACGCCAGCCCGCCGGTCGTCAGCGTGAACTCGCTGCTGATCGAGGTGCTGAACGCCGCCGTCGAGAACCACAGCAGGAACGCCCAGAAGAACCCGACGGTGGCGATGACCAACTGCTTGGTCTTCTCCTGCACAGCTTAGTGCACCTCCGTATCGCCCGGATCGGCGACGTAGAACTCGTCGTGGTACTCCGGCGAGATCTCGCGCGCGGTGCGCGGCGTCGGCTCGGCGAGCGCCTCGTCGTCGGCCGCACCGTTCGGGCGTCCGTTGGTCGCGTCGCCCGCGCGTCCGTCGTCCGCCCGCCCCCGCTCGTCCGCACCCGCGTCGCCCGCGCGTCCGTCGTCAGTCATCGCTCTCGCCCCCCAGCGGCGTGCCGTCCGCGGCCGTCGGCGCGGGTCCGTCGCCCTCGTCGAAGGGGTACCACGCCTGTTTGGCGTCGGTGAGACAGGGATCGACGTAGTCCGTTTCTTCCGGTTCCGCGAGCTCCGCGATGGTGTCGTGGCCCGTCGCTTCCACCCACTCGCGGAACGTCTGGCCCTCGTTGCGCATCTCGGCGTACGTCTCCACGACGTTCTTCAGCAGCCCCGGCACCTCGTCCGCGGGGACGCGCTGGTGGATCCAGTCGATGAACGTCGGCTCCTGCCCGATGCTGCCGCCGACGCCGACGTCCATCGCCTCGACCATCTCGCCGTCCTTGCGCGCGCGCATCCCCTGCAGGCCGATGTCGGCGCTCATCGCCTGCCCGCAGTCCGCCGTGCACCCCGAGCAGTGGATCTTCAACTGCGTGACGTCGTCCGGCACCTCGGCGTTGCGCTGGAGCCACTGGAGCGTCTCGGCCATCCGGGTCTTCGTCTCGGCGAGCGCGATCGAGCAGAACTCGGTGCCCGTACAGGCCATCCCGCCGCGCGTGAAGACGCTCGGATTCGGCGAGTAGGTCTCCAACAGCGGCTCGTCGAGCAGGTCGTCCACGCGCTCGTCCGGGACGTCCATCACGAGCGGGTTCTGCCGGCGCGAGAGGCGGATCTCGCCGCTGCCGTACTCGTCCGCGAGGTCGGCGAGCGCGAGCGCGTCCTCGGCGGGCATCCGACCGACCGGGACGCTGACGCCGACGTAGCTCAGGTCGTCGGTCTGATCGTGGACGCCGACGTGGTCGTGCTCGCCCTTCGCGTCGTCCTTCCCGGCGTTGTACGTGTACTCGCCGCGGAAGTCCGTCCCCGCGTGCATGAGTTCGAAGTCGAGGCGCTCGTCGAGGGCCTCGCGGATCTCCTCCGTCCCCCAGTCGTCGACGAAGAACCGCGCGCGGTTCTTGTTCCGGTTCTGTCTGTTCCCCTCCTCGTGGTAGAGTTCGACGAACGCCCGGACGGTGTCGTAGGCGTGCGCGGGCGTGACGAAGAGGTCGAGCGGGCGCGCCTCGCGGGGTTCGCGACCGCCGAGGCCGCCGCCGACGCGGACGTTGAAGCCCCTCGTGTCCTCGCCGTCGACGGGCCGGTGGGCGGGTTCGAGCGCGACGTCGTTGATCGAGTCCTGCGCGCACCCCTGCGTGCAGCCGGTGACGGAGATGTTGAACTTCCGCGGGAGGTTCGCGAGGTCGTCGTCGCCGCGGATCCCTGCTTCGATCTCGTCGAGGAGGTCGCGCGTCTCGACGTACTCGTCTGCGTCCTTCCCCGCGACCGGACACCCGGAGATGTTCCGCATCGTGTCGCCGCCCGCGGAGCGACTGGAGACCCCGACGGACTCCAGTTTCTCCCAGATCTCCGGGACGTCCTCCAGTTTCAGCCAGTGGAGCTGGATCGACTGCCGGGTCGTGTAGTCGATCCACCCGTTCCCCCACCGCGGGTTCTCCGCCGGCCCGCGGGCGTACTCGTCGGCCACCTCCGCGATGGCGCGCAACTGATCGGGTTCGAGGACGCCCCCGCAGTTGTTCAGCCGCATCATGAAGTAGCTCTCCTGCCCGTCCCGCTGGTGGAAGACGCCCCAGAACTTGAAGCGCGAGAACCACTCCTCGCGCTCGTCCTCGGGGATCGACTCCCACCCCTCCGCCGCGAACGCCTCTATTTTCTCCCGCACCGCGTCACCGTACAGTGCCTCCTTGATATCTTCCTTCTTGTGAGCCATTGTGTGCTCATCCGCGGACGATCGTCCACCTGTGTTTCTATCTGGTGTCTGATCGTCCGCCGATCGTGGTTGGTACCATCTGATTGACTTGCATAAGTGTTGTGCATCGGGTGTCTCCTATTGTCGGAGTTTCCTCAATGACACGCGCAGAATATTCTTTGTATAAGGTCATATGTCCATGTTGAATCTCCGAATGCGGACGACCGTCCGTCTCACAGATCGTCGAGGACGGTCGCGGCGAACCGTTCGTACGCACGCTCGCGGTCGTCCCCCCGCACGCCGACGACGACGTGGCTCACGCCGCGGCGTTCGAGATCGCGGAAGTAGTCGCGGAACCACGTTGCACCCGCCCGAAAGCCCTGATTCACGTGCTCCGGGTCGGCCGCGGGGTCGTCGGCGAGTTCGACCGCGCACGTCGTCGCGAACGGCTTCGACGTCCGCGCGTGCCAGTCGTCGAGGTAGCTCTCGAGGGTGTCCTCCGGGAGGTGATAGAAGAGCCACCCGTCGCCGTGCTCGGCGATCCACTCGCGCGATTGGCGGCTGTTCCCCGTCACGAGCAGCGCCAGATCCCCGCTCACCGGTTTCGGCACGACGTCGAGCGTGCCGTCGAGCGTCCCCCAGCGCGTCTCGATCTCGGGATACGACTCCGTCCACGCCGCGCGCAGCGTGCGGACGCTCTCGCGGAACGCCGCCCCGCGGTCGGCCTCCGACACGCCGAACGCCTCGTACTCCGGCGATCGATCGCCCGAGGCGACGCCGAGGACGAGGCGCCCGTCCGAGAGGCGATCGAGCGACGCGGCGTTCTTCGCGACGTGCAACGGATGGCGCAGCGGGAGCACGACGCTCGCCGTCCCGAGCGCGATCTCGTCCGTGCGGCCGGCGACCCGCGACAGCCACGTCCACGGGTCGAACGTCTGACCGGTGTCGCCGAACTTCGGCCACCTCGTCGGGACGTCGCGCGCCCACAGCGCATCGAATCCGAGGTCTTCGAGGTATTCCGCGAGCGCGAGTTCGCGCTCGACGTCCGGACGCTCCTCGCGCGCGTCGGTCAGCGGGAACGTCGTTCCGACCGTCAACGCCTCGCCGCCGAACAGCCGCTCGTATCCCCGGTTCGGATCCTCCACGTCCGCTCTGCGCACCGCGCGCGTGAAAAGCCGACCGGCCCCGCGCCGAGGCCGAGTCACCATGCTATTGTATCATTGGGTAATACACGCTTCCATGACGCCACCATCGCTCGCGCGCATCGGTCCGGAGGTCGTCGCGTGACCCGTCGCGCCGCCCCCGTCCACTACCCCGTCGCACTCACCATCGCCGGCACCGACTCCGGCGGCGCCGCCGGCGTACAGGCCGACCTCAAGACGATGGAGACCTGCGGCGCCTACGGGACGAGCGTCGTCACGAGCGTCACCGCGCAGAACACCCGCGGCGTCCACGGCGTCCACCACCTCCCCCCCGAGGACGTCACCGCCCAGTTCGACGCCGTCACCGACGACTACGACGTCCGCGCGGCCAAGACGGGAATGCTCGGAACGCCCGACACCCTCGAAGCGGTCGTCGCCGCCGTCGCCGACTTCGACGGTCCGCTCGTCGTCGATCCCGTCCTCGTCGCGACCGCGGGCGACGCGCTCGCCGACGACAGCGTCGCCGCGGCCTACGACACGCTCTTCGCGCACGCGACGCTCCTCACGCCGAACGCGAGCGAGGCCGCCGCCCTTCTCGATACGGCGATCGAGACCCGATCGGACGCCGTCGCCGCCGCCGAAGCCCTCCGCGCGGAGGGAGCCGACGCCGTCCTCCTCACCGGCGGGGAACCCTACGCCGACGACGCGGAGACGGCCGTCGACGTCCTCGTCACCGCCGATGGCACCCGGACGTTCGCGAACGAGCGCGTCGCCACCGAGCGCACGCACGGTTCGGGCTGTACGATCTCCAGCGCGATCACCGCCCGCCTCGCCCGCGGCGACGACCTCGCGACCGCCGTCGAGACGGGCATCGACGTCGTCGCGCGCGCCATTCGCTACCCGCACGCCGTCGGCGGCGCCACGGGGAGCGTTCATCACCTCGCGACGCTCCGAAACGACGCGGCGCGCGCCGAGACGGCTGAGTCGGTCCGCGACCTCGACGGGATCGAGTCGGCAATCGCCGCCGCGGGTGCGACGCCCCACGCCGAATCGCTACGCGACATCGCAGTCAGCGGTGCCGAGGGATGCGTCCACTTTGGCGCCGAGAGCGCACCCGCCGAACTCCTACTCGCCGCGCGCGAGCGCGATCCCGCGCTCCGCTACGCGCTCACCGTCCACTTCGACGCGACGACCCTCAACGCGCCCATCTGCGCACCCGATTCGTCACTCTCGGCCGTCGAGCGCGTCGCGAGCGCCTTCGAGGCGGCCGACGGTGATGTCCCCCCCATCCTCGTCGATCCGGTTCCCGATGGTGCGGACGTCGCGACGGCCTTCGCAGCCGACCCCGACACCCTCCGTTCGCGCCTCGCCGCGTCCGACGACCGGCCGGACTGACGACCCCCAGAGTACACTACTATTTATGAACTTCTCACGCGTGGTCGCTCCATGGACGACGTTCCAGACGTCGACATCGACGTGCCGGCAATCGACCAGCTCGGTCTCGTCGTCGAGGATCTCGACGCGGGAATCGAGCGCTACGGCTCCCTCTTCGGTATCGGACCGTGGGAGGTGTATCGCTTCGCGCCCCCCGAACTCACCGAACGCACCTATCGTGGCGAACCCGCGGACTTCTCGTGGGACCTCGCGTTCGCGGACGCCGGCGACGTCCAGATCGAACTCATCCAGCCCCTCGAAGGGGAGAACCTCTACACCGAACACCTCGAAGAACACGGCGAGGGACTCCATCACGTCGCCTGCTTCTCCTTCGACGATCCCGCGGATGCCGTCGACGCCTTCGTCGACGCCGGGTATCCCGTCGTCCAGCACGGCAGGCTCGGCGGCTCCGAGTTCTGGTACATGGACGCCGCCGCCGACGCGAACGGTCTCCTCTTCGAGACGGCGTCGAACCTCGAGGAGAAACCCGAGCCGGATCGCGTCGTCGAGCCGTGATCAGCCCCGCCCTCACGCGCGATAGCCCGCGAGCAGATCCTCCAAGAGCAACGCGCGGGGGTCGGCCGGCGAGTAGCGGCTGTCGAGGAGTTCCGTCGCCGTCTCGACGTCGCCGCGCATCGCCAACTGACGGACGCGCGCGGCCGTCTGGATGAACTCGTCGTCCATCGACCCTTCAGCGGGCTCGCCGTCGCCCGCGCCCGCGCCCGCCTCCGGGAACACCTCCGCGTACAGCTCGTCGTAGTCGAGCATCTCCGGCTCGTACTCCTCGTTCACCTGATCGAGGATGCACTCGACGGCGAAGCGCTGGAACTCCGAGCGGTTCGTGAAGAGACCGCGCTCGACGAGTTCCTCGGCGGCGTCGAGCACCTCCTCCGGGAACCGGACCGTCGATTTGACCATTCGATCACACCGACGAACCCGACCGGCGTAAAACTACCCCTCAGCTCAGGAAGAGCCGCCGGTCGGCGCGCTCGTGCTCCATCGCGTGGACGTCCACGAGCGGCGCGAAGGGTTCCATCCGATCGATCGTCCGATCCGCGTTCGCCGCGACGACGTCCGCCGCGACCGGCGCGAGGTCGTCGAGCACGCGCTGGGCGGTGACGTGCCCGAGGCTCAACAGCCGCTGGGCGGCGCCGAGCATGTCGGTGAGGAAGGAGTGGGCGTGGAGGAGGCACGCCTCCTCGGCGTCGATCCCGCGACGCGCGGCCACGAGACCGAGCGCGACCGGGTAGTTCCCCGGCGCGTCGCCGTTCACCACGCGCTCCTCGTACGCCGCGACGACGGGGTCGTCGCCCGTCTCGGTCTCGACTTCGAGCAGGCGTCGGCCGGCCTTCGTCGCGCTCTCGCGGAACTCCGCGGCGAGCGTCGTCGCCCGCAGCGCCTCGTCGACGTCTGCGACCGTTTCGAGGTCGTCCGCCGCCGCGTGTGCCGCCCGAATGGCCACCGTTTCGCACGGGCCGACCTGCCGGCGGAGGTAGCTCTCCAGCACCTCGCGGAGGTCGTCGCCGTCCGCGATTGCCCCCGACTGGACGAACTGCTCTAGCCCGTAGGAGATCGTGTTGCCGCCGACCGGGAGGAAGGAGTCCGCGAGTCGGTACGCGGAGAGCTTCGCGCGCGCGCCCGACATCCCGTCTACTCGCTCGCTCACGACGCGTCACCACCCGTCCGAATGCCGTGCGTCTCGCCGTCGTGCGCGTGCT
>NZ_BATA01000056.1 GCF_000474235.1 Halarchaeum acidiphilum MH1-52-1 | reverse complement strand
ACTTCGACCTGCTCGTACTCGTAGCTCATCTCGTCTCAAGCCACCCGGCGAGCGCCTAAAAGGACTGCTGTTTCCGCGCGCCTCTTCGACGTTCGTCGAACACTCGAGCCGTCGTCTCGTGTACGGTACGCGCCCTCACGGTGACGTTCCCCGTCCGGTCGCTCCCGAGACGTACCCGTGCCAACGTCCCCCGCCCGTCCCCCGCCGTCCGCGTCCCGCCGACCGCGCGAACGCCCGCGGCCGCGACGCCGGTTCGGGTTTGGGGTCGGCCGGACGCGGAAGCCCCGACCCGGCGCCGCGAAACCGCCGGCCTTCACAGTCCCGGGCGCGTCGGGTCGCCCATGCGCATCATCGTACACGGCGGCGCGGGCGGCGCGCCCGACGACCCGGAGCCCCGAGAGGCGGTCCTCGACGACGCGGCGGACGCCGGCGCCGACGAGTCCGACCCCCTCGACGCGGTCGAAGCCGCGGTCCGCGTCCTCGAATCCGACGAGCGCTTCAACGCCGGCGTCGGCGGCGCCGTCCAGTCCGACGGCATCATCCGCACCGACGCGGGCGTCATGACGAGCGACCGCGAGGCGGGGTCAGCGGGGTCGATGCCGGGCGTCGAACACGCTGTCAGCGTCGCCCGGCACGTCGCGGACGATACCCCGCACGTCCAACTCGCGGGCGTCCACGCCGTCGACTTCGCCGAGGACGTCGGCGTCGAGACGGAGGTGGACCTCTGGACCGAGCGCTCCCGCGAGCGCTGGGAGGGCCTCGACGGCCACCCCGAGGGCACACCGAGCGAGCACCTCGCGTGGATACAGGATAGGTTTGGAGATGACCCGGACGACCCGCGGGACCACGATACGGTGGGTGCGGTCGCCTACGACGGTGATTCGTTCGCGGCCGCGACTTCGACGGGCGGTCGGTGGTTCGCGCTCGCGGGCCGCGTCGGCGACGTCCCCCAGATCGGCTCGGGCTTCTACGCCGCCCCCGCGGGCGCGGCGTCCGCGACCGGCGCGGGCGAGGCCATCGCGAAGACGACGCTCACCCGCCGCGCCGTCCGATACTTGGAGGACGGCGTCGACGCCGCGACCGCGGCCGAGCGCGCCGTCGCCGACCTCGGCGAACTCACCGGGGAGGGCGCGGGCGTCATCGTCCTCGACCGCGAGGGTCGGTTCGGGGAGGCGTACAACACGGACGCGATGCAGACCTCGCGGAACTGACCGACGGGAAGGTCCGCGGAACGCGTCGTCTCGGGAGGGAGAGCGGTCGACGAGCCCCTCAGTCGTCGCGTTCGAGGCGCTCGTAGAGCCAGTAGGAGTACGCGACGGTGATCGCGGCGGTGGCGAGCGCGGGGACGAGGAGGAAGTACATCGCGTAGTCGTCGAAGAGGAGGCCGACGAGCGCGAGGACGGCGCTGGCCTTGAACAGCCGGGAACCGAGCGCGTGCGTGCGGTCCCACACCTCGTCGCTGTCGAGCGTCCACGGGGTACGGACGCCGACGAACCAGTTCGGCTCGGCGTGCGGCAGGACGACGCCGACGCTGTAGAAGAGGCCGGCGATACCGACGAGGACGAGGTCCACGAAGTCGAAGCGGTAGCCGAGGTTGTAGGCGAGCGTGCCGGCGTGGACGAGGAGGAGGAACCCGGCGAGCAGGACGACCAGCCAGTCGTAGTACGTGCGGAAGGACGCGTACCGCTCCCCGCGCGGATCGACCCGCGGCACGACCGCGAGGACGGCGACGAGAGCGGCGGAGAGCGCGGGGACGAACGCGAGCGCGAACGGCTTCGACATCGTTCCGTTCGGCTCGCCGGCTGCGCTCCAGTGCGTGACGACCGTCTCCGGCAGCGAGGGCGCGGCGAGGACGCTGAGAACGGCGGAGAGGGCGACGAGGCCGGCCGCTACGCCGAAGCGCTGTCGCGTGTTCACGTCCCACCGAGACGCGCCGCGAGCATAAGGGTGGCGTGCGACGCGCCACGCTCGTCGCGCTATCCCTCGCGCTTCCCCGCGGTCAGCGCTCGGTCGTTTCGCGGTCTCACTCCGTTCGACCGCGGTATCCGACACCGTAAAAGGACGAGCGCGCGAAGCCGACGGTATGACGGACACCGTCGAATTCGGAACGGAGGCCCACGAGAAGTACCGCGAGGCTGGCGAGACCCTCGCGCAGGTGCTCGACGAGGCCGAGGAGCGCGTCGAGGTCGGCGCGAAACACATCGACGTCGCGGAATACGCCGAAGAACGCATCCACGAGTTGGGCGGCCGCCCGGCGTTCCCCGCGAACATCAGCGTCGACGAGGAGGCGAGTCACGCCTCGCCGCACGCCGACGACGACGCGACCTTCGGCGAGGAGATCGTCTGTCTCGACCTCGGCGTCCACGTCGACGGCTACATCGCGGACGCCGCGCGCACGGTCGACCTCTCGGGGAATCCCGAACTGACGGAGGCGGCCGAGGAGGCGCTCGACGCCGCCCTCGACGTCGTCGAGGCGGGCGCGCACACCGGCGAGATCGGCGCGGAGGTCGCGGACGTCATCGAAGCGTACGGCTATCAGCCCATCGTGAACCTCTCCGGTCACGGTCTCGAACGGTGGGACGCCCACACCGACCCGAGCGTGCCGAATCGGGGCACCGATCGCGGGACGGTCCTCGAAGCCGGTGACGTCCTCGCGGTCGAACCGTTCGCGACGACCGGATCCGGGAAGGTCACGGAGGGTTCGAAGACCGAGATCTACTCGCTCGTCGATGACCGATCGGTCCGCAACCGACAGGCCCGACGGGTCTTGGAGACGGTCCGCGAGGAGTACCGCGAGCTGCCGTTCGCCAAGCGGTGGCTGGACGCCCCGCGCGCGGACATGGCGATACGGCGTCTGGAGACGCAGGGCGTCCTGCGCTCGTATCCGGTGCTCCACGAGTCGGAGGGCGAACTCGTCGCGCAGGCCGAGCACACGATCATCGTCACCGAGGACGGCTACGAGGCGACGACGAAGCAGTAGGCGTCGCTACCGTACGTGACGACGTGAGGGGGAATCGCGCGTTGTGCGCGATAAAACATTGAGGGGGATCGACGACGGATCGCTGCGTCGTGTTTTACGCGTTGTTCATCCGGGTAGACGTTTTCTCACCGGAGACGCGACACTTCGCGACGCGGTAGGGTTCGCGCGAGAACTCCGCGTTCTCCTCCTTGTCGGACTCGGTCTTGAGTTCGACGGAGACCGCGTGAGGCGTCTCCTTGCCACAGTTCCCGCACGCTTCCGCCATCCCATCGGAACGAGGTGTTTTACTTGCCATCGGAACCACCCTCACCCCATTCCACTCACTACGGGCACAAAAATCCCCTTCACTCCACTCACGACCTGAAAAAGACCGCGCCGCGTCGTTTCCTACTGATCGTTCCGAAAACTACCTCCGGTCGCCCGACGAGCGTGTCGGTATGGAGCAGGTGTTCGCCCCGTGGCGCATCGAGTGGGTGAAACGCGAGGACAAGAACCCGGACGTCGAGGAGTGCGTCTTCTGCGAACTCCCCGAGCGCGAGGACGCCCGCGAGAACCTCGTCGTCGCGGCGAGCGAGCGCGCGTTCGTCCTCCTCAACAACGCGCCGTACAATCCCGGGCACCTGATGGTGCTCCCGCGCGAGCACGGCGGCGACTACGCGGCGCTCGACGACGCGACGCTCCTCGATCACGCCCGCCTGAAGCAGCGCGCGCTCGACGCGCTCGACGCCGCGTTCGAGCCGCACGCGTACAACGCTGGGCTGAACCTCGGCGGCGGCGCGGCCGGCGGGAGCATCGACGATCACGTCCACACCCACGTCGTCCCGCGCTACGAGGGCGACACGAACTTCATGCCGGTCGTCGCCGACACGAAGGTCGTCGTGGAGGGTCTCGCGGACTCCTACGACGCGCTCCACGAGGCGTTCGCCGCGCAGTCCGACGCGACGGATCGCGGCCCGAAGACCCCGGTCGCGCTCGATTTCGACTGACTCAAAAAATCCACAACGCACTTGTTCGACGGCGACCAATCTCCGGCGGATGGACCGCAAGACCGCGATGCGGCGGGCGGGAGCGGTGGTCCTCGCCGCGAACGTCGCGCTCGTCGTCGCGAAGGGCGGCGTCTGGTGGTACACGGGGAGTCTCGCCATCGGGTCCGAAGCGGTCAACAGCGGATCGGACGCGCTCTACAGCCTCGTCGTCCTCGGTGGCCTCTACCTGACGACGCGGCCCGCGGACTTCGAACACCCGCACGGCCACGAGCGCATCGAGCCGTTCGTCTCGCTGTTCGTCGCCGTCGGCGTGTTCGCCGCGGGCATCACCGTCCTCTACAACGCGACGACCGCGGTCCTCACGGGCACGTACGGCGGTGCGGCGGGCGCGCTCGGCGTCGCCGTGCTCCTCGCGTCCGCGGGCGCGAAGTACGGACTCTATCGCTACTGTCGGCGCGTGGGTGAGACGCACAACTCCCCCGCGCTGGTCGCCGCGGCGCTCGACAACAGGAACGACATCCTCACGGCGGCCGCGGCGCTCGTCGGCGTCGTCGGTGCCGCCGCGGGCTACCCCGTCCTCGATCCGATCGCCGCGGGCGTCGTCTCGCTCGGCATCCTCTACACGGGCTACGAGATCGTCCGCGACAACGTCAACTACCTCGTCGGGGCCGCCCCGCCAGAGGACCTGCGCCGCGAGATCCTCGAGCGCGCGCTGCGCCACGATCGGGTCGCGGGCGCCCACGACGTCGTCGCCCATTACGTCGGCCCGGAGGTGGACGTCAGCCTCCATATCGAGGTCGAAGGCGACCTGTCGCTCTTCGAGGCACACGACATCGAGTCGGCGGTCGTTCAGGACATCCGCTCGATGCCGGAGGTCGACGACGTCTTCGTCCACGTCGATCCGAAGGAGATGGGTGAGTGGAAGGCCGACCGCGACGCCGATCGCCTGCTCGGACGATAGTCTGACCACACGTCCCCCACATCAGACCGAAATCAATCATACGGTCTTGAAACCCTGATATCCTGTCTGTTATTGCCTGTTATATCGCTATTTCCTCTCCCCTCTCGAAGAAACTGCCCAAACGCTTATGCTTGTGTGGTACTATCTCGCACATGTGGCCGGTGTTCCGGCGACGGACTCGACATGAGCGCGACCGGAGAGACCACGACCCGAACGAGAACGATGCTGCTCGCCCGCGTCCGCGGTCGGCGCGACGCCCTCACCGAGGAGTGGGGCGAGCGACCAGAGCGACCGCCGCAGCCCGCGGCCCGCGACGTCGCGGAACGTCCCGCACCCGCGGACGCCGCGGCGTTCGACGAACGGGCGTATCAGTGGCGCGTCGACGTCGTCCTCACCGACGACGCGGGCCGCGTCCTCCTCCATCGCGACGGCGACTCGTGGACGCTCCCCGGCGGTGCGGGCGAGCGCGCGGAGACGCTCGATGCGGCCGCCATCCGCCACGCCGCCCCGACCGCCGGTGACGACCTCGCCCTCCGCGATCTCCTCTGGACCCAAGTCGTCGAGTTCGACTACGACTCCGTCACCTACCCGGCGCTCCGCGCCGTCGTTCACGTCGAAATCGCCGACAGCGAGCGCGCGCAGGGCGAGTGGTTCGCCCCCGAGGACCTGCCCGCGTCGCTACCCGATCGCGAGGCGATCCGCGAGTCCCTCTAGATCGGCTCGCCGAACGCGTACATCGTCTGGTGGCCCGTCACTTCCACCGTCGCGAAGTCGCCCGGTTCGAGACCGTGCTCGTCCGCGTTCTGCACGATGACCTGTCTGTACGCCGAATCGTAACACTTCACCGAGTCTCCCGTCCCGTGCTCGGTGACGAGCACGTCGCGTTCCGTCCCGACCATCGACTCGTAGGCCTCGCCCACGACCTCGCGCTTCAGCTCGGACATCGCCTTCGAG
This sequence comes from Halarchaeum acidiphilum MH1-52-1, assembly GCF_000474235.1. Classification (GTDB taxonomy): domain Archaea; phylum Halobacteriota; class Halobacteria; order Halobacteriales; family Halobacteriaceae; genus Halarchaeum; species Halarchaeum acidiphilum. The sequence goes on along the minus strand of NZ_BATA01000056.1, from coordinate 11,695 downwards.
CGCTCCTTCTTCAGCGTCCCACCGAGACCCTTCAACTCCGCGGCGTCGGTCCCGGGGCGCTTCGAGAAGCGCGTGACGTTGATCTTCTCCGGGCGCGTCTCGCGCAGGAGCGCCATCGACATCTCGTGGTCGGCGTCCTCCTCCGTGGGGTAGCCGACGATGAAGTCCGTCGCGAGCGTCCACTCGTCCAGATACTCGTCGAACGTCTCGACGATCTCGACGTACTGCTCGACGCGGTGCTGGCGGCGCATGTGTTCGAGCACGTCGTCGCTCCCGGACTGGACGGGCGCGTGCAGGAAGTTGTAGAGCTGCTCGTGTGCGGCGAACACCTCGGCCAGCTCCTCGCGGATGCCGTGCACGCCCCCGGGGTTCGCCATCCCGACGCGGACGCGGAAGTCGCCCTCGATCTCCGTACAGATGCGCTCTAAGAGTTCGGGGAGCTTGCGCTCACCGGTATCCCAGCCGTAGACACCGGTATCCTGTCCGGTGATGCGGATCTCCGTCGCGCCGGCGTGGACGAGCGCGCGGGCCTTCTCGACGTTCTCCGCGACGGGTGGCGAATCGACGCGCCCCGTCGCGTGCTTCGTGATGCAGTACGAGCAGTTCGACATACAGCCGCGTGCGATGGGGAGGATGCCGATGACGCCGTCCAGAACGGGTTCGGCGTCGGGCGTCGGCGTCGGGCACTCCCCGTTCGTGATCGCTTCGGGGACCTCGTCCCAGTGGAGCACCTCGGCGTCGACGTCGCCGAACTCGCCGCCCTGCGCGAGCGCCATACAGCCCGTCACGTAGAGGTCCGCGGTCTCGTCCGCGAGCTCCTCGGCCCGGCGGAGCATGTTGCGCTCCGTCTTCTCCACGACCGTACAGGTGTTGAGGATGGCGACGTCCGCCGCCCCGGCCCCGTCGACTTTCCGGTGACCGGCGTCGCGGAGCCGTCGCTCGATCTCGCGGCTCTCGCCGCGGTTCGACGTGCACCCGTAGGTCTCGATGTGATACCGGGCCATCTCGTCGGGAGTTCGCCCGGCACGGCCAAAAGCCCCGCGCTTTCGCACACGCGCGAGGCGAGCGCGCCGGATGGTAACGCTTTCACGCCCGGCACCCGCGGGATTCGGATATGGTGCTCCCGTCCGGCTTCACGGTGCCGCCGCTGCCCGCGCTCGCCGTCCTCCTCGCCGGTGTCGTCGTCGCCGTCGCGGCGCTCGCCCGCGAGCGACCGTCGCTGACCGACCGGACGGTCCTCGCGTTCGCGCCGTGGATGGCCCTCGGCTCCGCCGCGTACGTCTGTCACCAACTCGGCGTCCTCCCGACCGCCGTGGCGCCCTTCGCCTCCGCGCCCGCCGTCTACGGATCGACGTTCGTCGTCGCCGTCGCCGTCTGGGTCGGCGCGCGCCGCACGGGCGCGCCGACACGCGTGCTCGCGGGCGTCGGCCTCCTCGCGCTCTCGCTCCCCGTCGCGCTCGCCGTCCGATACGGGACGCGCGACGGCCTCCTCGCGCCCCTCTGGCCGTCCCTCGGTCTCCTCATGGCGTGCTTCCTCGCGGCCGTCTGCTGGACCGGGATGCGCCGCCTCCGCGTCGAGGACGCGCGCGCCGTCGGCGGCGCCGGCGCGCTCGTGATCTTCGGGCACGCGCTCGACGCCGCCACGACCGCCGTCGGCGTCGACGCGCTCGGCTTCGGCGAACAGACGCCGCTCTCCCGCGTCATCATGCAGTTCGCCGGCTCACTCCCCACCGCGCCCGTCCTCGGCGTCGGGTGGCTGTTCATCGCCGTGAAACTCGTCCTCGCCGTCGGCATCGTCCTCCTGCTCGCCGACTACGTCCGCGAGGCGCCCACGGAGGGGTACCTCCTCCTCGCGTTCATCGCCGCGGTCGGTCTCGGGCCCGGCGCGCACAACCTCCTGCTGTTCACCGTCGCATCCCCCTGATCCCGGTCCGGTCGCTTTTTGCTCCCCTCGCGCGACGACTCGCGTATGGCCACCCAACCCCACCTGCTCGTCGACGAGGGCGACGTGAACGACATCGCGATCGTTCCCGGCGACCCCGGACGCGTCCAGCGCATCGCCGATCACTGCGACGACCCCGTCGAGGTGTCATCGAACCGCGAGTACACGGTCGTCAACACCACCTACGAGGGCGTCGACCTCACGATCTGCTCGACCGGCATCGGCGGCCCGAGCACCGCCATCGCCCTCGAAGAACTCGCGAACGTCGGCGTCGAGACGTTCCTGCGCGTCGGCACCACGGGGGCGCTTCAGACCGGGATCGAGATCGGCGACATGATCGTCGCGACGGGCGCCGCGAAGGCCGAAGGAACCACGAAGCGCTACGAATCCCCCGAGATCCCCGCCGTCCCCGACTACGACGCGCTCTCCGCGCTCGTCGACGCCGCCGAAGCGCGCGACGAGGACGTCCACGTCGGCCCGATCGTCAGCGACGACGCCTTCTACAACGAGACCGAGGACTACGTCGCGGCGTGGAACGACGCCGGTCTCCTCGCCGTCGAGATGGAGGCCGCGACGCTCTTCTCGCTCGCGCGACGTCGCGGCCTGCGCGCCGGCGCCATCTGCACCGCCGACGGCAACCTCATCGAGGGCACCCAGAAGGGCGCCGGCGGCGAGGAGGAACTCCCCGAGAAAGCGAAGAACAACGTCGCGCGCGCCATCCGCATCACGCTCGACGCCGCGACCGAACTCGCGTAAGCGAGTCGGCGGGCAGCGGACCCCCGATTCGCGCTATCGTCGCGCACGTGCGTCGAGCGCGCCCGCGTCGCTCTTCCCGCGGCCCCTCGCGTCGCTCGGGCCCGCGTCGCATGACGAAAGAGCAAAACCCGCCGGGTCCGTCCTCCCGGAACATGCTCGAGTCGTTACGGCGACGCCTGCGCGCGGCCCGCAGGCGCGCCGGCACGCTCGAACGCCGCCAGTCGCGCGACGCGCGCCACTGGCTGGCGGAGACGAGCAATCTCACGCACGCCTCCGTGCTCGTCTTCGTACCGTTGCTCATCGGCTTCGTCACCTTCCTCTCGAACGAACTCCAACTCGTCTCATTCCTCCTCTTCCCGCCGCTCGCCTCGGGGACGTACACGCTGTTCGCCGACCCCGAGGGGAAGTACGCGAACACGTGGAAGTTCGTCGGCGGCCTGAGCCTCGGCGCGTTCTGCGGGTGGATCGCCATCGAGTTCACCGCGCTCTTCGCGCCCGCCGTGGCCGGCGGCGGAGGCGCGCCGTGGCAGGTCCACGCGTGGGCGGCCGCACTCGCCATCTTCCTCACCGGCGTACTCACGTGGGTCCTCGATCTCGAAGAACCGAGCGCCTTCTCCACCGCCCTCCTCGTCCTCCTCACCGATCCCGGCCGCTTCATCGACGTCGCCGGGATCGCCGTCTCCACCTCCGTCGTCTACGTCGTCACCGTCGCGATCTCGACGAGCATCATCGCCATCGCCTTCGTCGCGTGGCGCCGCGAGTTCTACGAGCGCCGCGCGCGCTACCTCTACACGACGACGCAGGCCGACGACCACGTCCTCGTGCCGATGCGCGGCGACACGGACACGGAGACCGCGATGCTCGGCGCGCGCCTCGCCGCCGCCCACGACGCCGGGAAGGTCGTCCTCCTCGACGTCGTCGACGACGAAGCCATCGCCGCCGCCGAGCGCCGCCTCATCGAGGAACACGACGACGTCGAACTCGGCGACGAGAACCGGGACGTCGAGGCCGACGCGGACGTCCGCGAACTCGCCGAGCGCAGCGCCGCCGACGAGGCCGCCGCCGATCTGGAACGCCGCGCGGCGCGGATCGAGACCCGCGTCGGCGTCCCCTGCGAGGTCGTCGTCACCGTCGAGGCGGACCTCTCCGTCCCCGGCCTCCTCGACGTCGCGCGCGACACGAACTGCGATCTCGTCGCGACGCCGCTCGAACGCGAGGACGACGGGACGCCGACGCGCTTCGTCCGCGAACTCTTCCGCAGCGACATCGACACCGTCGCCTTCGACTCGAAGGCCGAGCGCACCGACTGGAAGCGCGTCATGGTGCCCGTGCACCGCGCCGGCCCGCTCGCGCACGCCATGGTCGACTACGGCCAGCGCCTCGCCGGCCGCGCCGGCACCGTCAGCGTCTGCACCTGCATCGGCGACGAGCGCTCGCGGCGCGACGCCGAATCCATGCTCGCGAACCTCACCGAGACCACGGACGCGCGCTGCGAGACGCGCGTCTCGCGCTCCACGCTCGATCAGTTCATCGACCGCAACGAGTCCCACTACGACCTCGTCATCATCGGTGCTCACACCCGCGGGACGCGCCTCAGCGCCCCCGAAGCCTTCGAGCGCACCCGCGACGTCGACACCGACGTCGCCGTCGTGCACACGCGGTAGGGGTCGCTCCCCCGCGCTCGCTCAGCCGGGATTTCGACCCGTACGGTCACGCTCGCTTCGCTCGCGGGCGCCCCCTTCCGTTTCCGTTCACTCCTCTCCCATCGGCTCCTCGCCGTCCGCGACCTGCTTCGCCGTCTCCTCCGCTCGCTCGTCGCCGAGCGCGGACTGGACGAGCAGGCGCCCGCCGATGACCGCGGGGCTGATGACGGTGTCGGCGCCCGCGGCGCGGAGTTTCTCCTCGTTCTCGCGCTCGCTCGCGGCGGCGACGATCCGGATGTCGGGCTGGAGTTGGCGCGCCGTGAGGATCGCGAGGGCGTCCTGTCCGTCGTCGTTCGTCGCGGCGACGACCGCGTCCGCGCGATCGATACCGGCGTGATCGAGCGACGCGGCGTCCGATGGGTCCTCCGTGAGGACGTTCAGGCCGCGCTCGCGGAGCGACTCCGCGACGGACGGCTCCTTCACGAGGACGACGAACTCGCGGTTCGAGCCGAGTTCTTCGAGGATCGATTCGGTCAGTTCGCCGTAGCCGGCGACGATGACGTGGTGTTCGAGGGATTCGAGTTGTGATTGGGTCATGCGTCCGAGTGCGGAGGCGAAGCGCGCCTCGATGGCGGGACCGAGGAGGGTGCTGAGCGCGACGCCGAAGCCGGCGACGCCGAGGACGAGCACGGAGAGCGAGAACAGCGTCGCCATCGGGGTCTTCGGCGTGATGTCGCCGTACCCGACCGTGCTCGCGGTGACGAGCGTGTAGTAGAACGCGTCGAGAAGCGAGGAGACGCCGGGAAAGCCGTCGCGAAGCGCGTACGTCCCGACGGTGCCGTAGACGAGGACGCCCGCGAGGACGACCACCGCGGTCAGCTGGCTCGTCGAGAGCGAGAGCTCGCGGTCGAAGCGCGAGCGCGTGAGCGCGACGACGGGGAGCGAGAGGAGCGAGAGGAGGACGAGCGGCACCGAGTAGACGGACACCTGCACGAGCCCCTGAATCGCCGTGATCGGGAGGAGGACGACGGTCGACCACCACGCCGCGCGCAGACCGCGGCGCATCCCGAGCGCGGAGACGACCATCAGGAAGCCGGTGAGCGCGCCGGTGAACCCCGCGACCTGCTGGACGGCGCTCGGGACGAACGGGCCGAACTGCGGGCTGAGGATGTTCACGACGCCCGTCACGACGGAGAGGACGGCGACGAGCGACGTGCACAGGACGGCGACGTGCGCCGACAGCAGCCGCCGGCTCGTGAGGTCCATACCGGGGCGGGGAGCGCGTCCACCATAAGTCTGGATAGTCGCACGACGCGTCGGGCCGCCACCGTACCGCGACTGCCACCGTACCGCGACTGCCACCGTACCGCGACTGCCACCGCCGACCGCGACTGCCACCGCCGACCGCGGGCCGCGGACGGGGACGCGCACACGGGGGACGCGTCGCGCCCGCGGCGGTACCGCTTTATTGCATCCGCACCACGTCCGCGTATGCCGTTCGGTCTCTCCACGGCGTCGTTCCCGATGCAGGTCCTCCTCGGTCTCTATCTCGGCCTCCTCACGGGCGTCGTGCCCGCGCTCGTCTGCTTCGGGTTCGGCTTCGTCTTCAAGTACGTCACCGGTCTCACCATCCCCGCGCTCGGCGTCGTCGTCCTCGGTATCGCCATCGCCGGTATCAACGGCGGGCTGATGGCGTTCAACGACGCCACCGTCGTCCAGTCCTCGAACAGCGTCGCGCTCGTCACCGCGCTCGTCGTCGTCCTGCTGGGCTGCTTCTACGCCCACGCGAAGGGCGACGCGCTCGGCGCGAGCCTCCCGAAGCACTTCTCGCTCAAGCGCCTGCGCGAGCCTCCCGAAGCACTTCTCGCTCAAGCGCCTGCGCGAGCGCACCCTCTCGAAGGACGTCGTCGACTTCGTCGGCGGCTTCGGACAGGTCCGCGTCCCGATCGTCGGCACCGTCGGCGACATGGAGGCTACCCGCCGCTCCCCGAGACCCTCCGGATCGACATCGCCGCCGTCGACTGGACGTTCCCCGCAGACCTCCCGCTGTCCGAACTCGAACGCCGCTTCGAGGAGCGCCTCCGCGCGGAGTTCGACGTCGCGGACGCCGACGTCCACATCGACGAACGCGCCCGCGCCACCGTCACCGTCGCGCCGCCGCTCTCCGGCGTCTCGAAGCGCGTCGCGCGCGGCGAGCGCGCCGTCTCCGTCACCGCGCTCGTCCCGACCGGCGTCGCGCGCGGCGACGCCGTCACCCTGCACACCGACGCCGGGGACTGCACCGGCACCATCGTCGCTGCGAAGACGGGTCCCGAGGTCGGGGCGGACGAGTCGGGTGCGGACGCGACGCCCGCGACCGACGGCGGAACCGGGGAAGCGCCGGCGGCTCACGCGGCCGGCCACGCGCCCGTGACCACCGGGGGTGAGGGGCGTGTCACCGTCGCCACCGACCGCGCGAGCGCGGAGACCCTGCTCGGCGCGAGCGAGGGATCGATCGTCGTCACCGCGCGCGGGACCCGCCGGGAGTTCGAGTTGCTCTCGCTCCTCCGGCGCACCGGCAACCGCGTGCGGCGGCTCACCGTCCGCGCGGACGGCCCGCTCGACGGAACGACGCTCGGCGAGGCCGACGTCCGCGACGTCTACGGCGTCGCCGTCATCGCGCTCCGCCACGACGGCTCGTGGACCGTCGCGCCGCGCGGCGACACCGCCGTCTCCGGGGGCGACGACTGCTTCGCCGTCGGGACGCGCGAGACGCTGAACGCCTTCGAGGAGGCGGTGGCGTGATGGTCCCCGCGCTCCCGCTGCAGGCGGAGACCGTCGACTACGTCGCCATCCTGATGCGCGGCGCGCTCCGTATCGCCGGTCTCGGCGTCTCCGCCTTCCTCGTCGCGCTCGTCGTCGCGGCCGTCTACCGCTGGTACTTCCGGCAGAGCGCGAGCACGGCGCTCGGGGCGTTCGCCGGCGTCTCCGCCGTCGCGCTCTACTTGAACACGAAGACGGCGTTCGCGTCCGTCGTCGCGAATCAGGCCGCCATCTTCGACGCCGGCGACGTCGTCTTCAACGTCGCGGCGTTCGTCGTCGCGGTCGCGCTCGGCGCGCCCGGCGGCCGCGCGGGCGACCGACTCGCCGTCGAGGCCTTCGCCTTCCTCGGCACGCGGGAGGTCGCGGGCGACGTCGGCCAGCTCGTGACGGCCGTCGGCCGCGTCGTCGCCATCGGGATTCCCGACGAGATCGAGGACGTCGAGGGCTACGATCCCGTCCCCGAGGAGACGAAGGCGAAGATGCACAACAAGACGCTGCTCTTCCCGCGCGGACTCACCGTGCCGGATCTCGAAGCGCGCGTCGCCGCGCGCCTCCGCGAGGACTACGACGTCGGCTACGTGGACGTCGACCTCGACGAGAGCGGCGCCATCACCTACCTCGCGGTCGGCACGCGCCTCGCCGGCATCGGGCCGACGCTCGGGCCGGGGATGGGCGCCGCCGCCGTCCGCGCCGACCCGCCGAACGACGCCGGCCCGGGCGACGCCGTGCAGGTGTGGCGCACCGATCCCGAACCGGAGCGCGTCGCGACCGGCGAGATCCGCGGCGTCGCGGCCGACGTCGTCACGCTCGCGCTCGACGCCACCGACGCGGAGCGGATCGCCGGCGGCGACTACCGCCTGCTCACGCTCCCGAGCGATCCGAGCGCCGACCGGCAGTTCGCGTCCGTCCTCCGCGGCGCCGACGAGACGATGGCGACCGTCACCGTCCGCGAGGGCGGCGCGCTCGCCGACGGCACCATCGGCGACGTCGGCGCGACCGTCGCCGCCGTCCGGCCCGCGGACGGCCCGATCGATCCGATTCCAGCACGTTCCCGTCCCCTCGCCGTCGGCGACGTCCTCTACCTCGTCGCCCGCCCGGACGTCCTCCGCGGGATCGAGGCGGCCGCGAGCGCGGGCGGTGGGGGACGCGGTGGGGGCGAGAGCGAGGACTGACGACAGCCTGATACCGCCCGCGCCCGCAGACGTCCAGTATGGAGTGGAAGCTGTTCGCGGACCTCGCGGAGGTCGCCGGCGGCGATCGGATCGCGGTGTCGGTCCCCGGCGACGCGACGGTCGGGGACGCACTCGACGCCCTCCTCGACGATCGGCCGGCGCTGCGCGAGCGCGTCCTCGACGAGACCGGGTCGCTCTACGACCACGTCAACCTCCTCCGGAACGGTCGCGACGCCGCGCTCGACGAGGAGCTTGAGGCGGGCGACGAACTCGCGCTCTTCCCGCCCGTCAGCGGCGGCTAGCCAGCGCGCTCACGAGGATCGGGTGCGAGTGAGCATCGATGTCCGTCGCCCTCCTCCACAGCCGTCGCCCTCCTCCACAGCCGTCGCCCCCCGCGTAGCCGGACTCGGTCCCGTGTAGGCGACCGCGCTCAGCGGTTGGTCTCGGGCACGGAGCGCTCGCTGAGTTCGCCCGCGAGCGGCGCCCGCATCGCCTCCGCCGGGGACTCCGTGTTCGCGAGCGCCCACATCAGCTTCGTCTTCGCCGTCCCCGGGAGGAGATCCTCGCCCTCGACGACGCCCGCGTCGAGCAGGTCACGCCCGGTGTCGTAGACCCGATCGCAGACGCGACCGCCGAGGCACTGCGAGGTCATCACGACCGTCGTGCCCGCGTCCGTGAGGTCGTCGATGACGTCCACGAGGTCCGAGTTCACGTGGCCGAGTCCCGTTCCCTCGACGACGACGCCCGCGCGGCCCTCCAGCATCTCGAGGAACGCCGGATCCATTCCGGGCGTGAACGTCACTAGCTCGACGTCGGGTTCGAGCGCCGGGCTGATCGCGAGGTCGGTCTCGTCGCGCGCGGCGAGATCGGCCGTTTCGTCGTACGTCACGGTCTCGCTGTCGTAGTCGACGGACCCGATCGGCGAGCCGCCGACGGTCTCGAAGGCGTCGCGCCGCGACGTGTGGCCCTTCCGGACGCGCGTCCCGCGGTGGAGCGCACAGCGGTCGTCGGACTGCGTCGCGTGCATGCAGACCATCACTTCCGCGACGTCCGCCTTCGCGGCCTCGACCGCGCAGACGGCGTTCATCACGTTATCGGAGGACGGCCGGTCCGCGGAGCGCTGGCTGCCCGTGAAGACGACCGGGACCGGCGTGTCGAGCATGAAGGAGAGCGCGGACGCCGAATACTGCATCGTGTCCGTCCCGTGCATCACGACGACGCCGTCCGCGCCGTTCTCGATCTCCTCGTGGACGGCCTCCGCGAGTTCGCGCCAGATCGAGGGATCCATGTTCTCGGAGAGGATGTTCGCGACGACGCGTCCCCGGTAGTTCGCGCGCCCGGCGAGATCGGGGACGGCGCGCAGGACGTCCTCGGCGTCGAACTGCGCCGTCACCGCGCCCGTGCGGTAGTCGACCGTGGAGGCGATCGTTCCACCGGTCGAGATGAGCGCGATCGTGGGGAGGTCGTCGTCGAAGGCGACCGCCGACTCCTCGCCCTCGCCGTCGTCCTCGCCCGCGTTGCCGTCGATCGCGTAGACGTCCGACTCCAGCACCTCGACGTCGGCGTCCTCGCGCTCGATCCCGACGTTGTACCCGCTCGGCAGTTTCACCACGAGGTGCTCCGGCGTCGAGGACGGCAGGAGCACGCCCTCGTTCACCTGTCCGTCGCGCTCCACGCGGACGCGGTCCCCTGAGTGCATGCTTCAGCGTCGCGCGCCGGCGACCTTGAAACCATCCGTTCGCCCCCGATGCGGGCGCGTCGGGACAAGAGCCATACGTCCGCACCGCGCAGTGACGCCCATGTCGCGCGACGACGCGTTCGGCGAAACGGCGGAGCCGGGAGCGAGCGCGGGTCCGTCCACGGGCGCCGACGCCCGCGAGAGGGGTCTCCGTGCGCGCGTCCGTCGGCTCTTCGCGCCGCGTGCCTTCCTCCTCGCGCTCGTCGCCGCCGGCTGCGGGCTGTTCGTCGGCGGGCTCGTCCCGCTCGTCGGCTCGCTGACGCGCTTTCTCGGCCTCGCCGTCGCGACCTTCGCCGTCGGCGCCGTCCTCGCCCGCCGGAGCTACCTCGAAGTCGTGCTCGCCTCGGCGCTCGCGTCGCTCGGCGCCGTCCTGTTCGGTTTCCTCACCTCGGCGTTCCTCCCCGTGGCCGTCGACTTCCTCGCGCGCCACGGTATCGGTCTCGCCGTCGCCGTCGGCGCGATCGGCGCGCTCGCCGGCGTCGTCGGCTACTACTTCGGCCGCGACCTCCGCGACGGACTCACGCGGAGTCTGTGACCGACCAATCCCCCTCCTCGTCGCGTTCGAGGACGTCGCGCTCCCGGAGGTCCGCGAGGGCGCGCTCGACCACGTCCGCCGGGGCGTCGACGCGCCGCGCGATCGTTTCGACCGCCGTCGTCCCGTCCGCGACGGCCGCGACGACCTCCGCGTAGAGCGCCTCGTGGTCGTCGGGATCGATCGTCTCCGCGAGGTCGTCCCGGACGTCCGCGAGGCGCCCCTGCACCCAGCGCTGGGCGAGCGAGAGTTCGCGCTCTAGGTCCTCGAGTTCCGCGAGCTCGTCCGCGAGCGACGCGACGTCCTCGTGGTCGTCGTCCGCCACGCCGTCGATGGAGAGGTGGTGACACCGGGTCAGATCGAGGTCTCGACTCGCCGGATAGGCCGATTTCGCGCCGAAGCCGTGGCGCGAGACGGTGACCTCGAGGCGGAGGTTGCGCGCGATGTGGAAGTACTTCCGGCGCTTCTCGTCCGTCCGGCTCTCGACGAGACCCGCCTCCTCGAGGCGACGGAGGTGGTCGATGACGGCCTTCGGGGAGACCCCGAGGTACTCGCTGATCTCGGTGACGTAGCAGGGCTTGCGCGCGAGCAAGCGCAGGATGCGACGTCTGTTCTCGTTGCCGAGGAGGTCGAGGAGTGCCCCGGAGTCCATGCGTCGTTCGTGAGTTGTCGCCACGCGCTCAAAAGGGTAGCGCAGTACCCGGGTCCGCCGATGGACTTTTCCCCTCTGTGGGTGAGTATAACAAACATGTTCGAGGTGTTCTCGACCGGCTACTACCTCGGACGGCTCTACGTCGAACCGTCCGACGACGGCACGGCCGCGCTCCAGCGCCGCCAGCACGAACGCGTCAACGAGCAGGTGTACGCGGGCGAGGGGCTCGCGCGGACCGACTACCCGCTCGTCATGAAGGTCGGTACCCGACACTACCGCGTCGAGGGCGACGCGGACGTCCCCGCGAACACGCTCGTCGTCCCGCGCGAGACGCTCGACGAGGCCGGCGTCGACAACCCGCCCGCGCTCGCCGAAGTGCTGCTCGCGCGTCCCGACCACGCCCGCCGACTCTTCGAGGTCGGCGCGGTCTGAGGACGTCGCGTTGCTCGCGGTTTCAC
>NZ_BATA01000057.1 GCF_000474235.1 Halarchaeum acidiphilum MH1-52-1 | reverse complement strand
GCGGGACTCTCTCGCTGTTTTAGGTAGCGGCTAGCCTTCGACGGCGAGTCCGAGCGCGGCGAGTCCGAGCACGGCCGCGAGGGCGACGCCTGCGACGTCCCATCCGGCGTGCGCCGCGATCGAACCCGTGACTACGCTCCCGAGCGACCCGAGCGCGAGGTACACGGTTCGGTACACCCCGAAGCCGACGTCGCGATCGTCGCCCGCGAACGCGGCGAGCACCCGCGACTGTAACGGCGCGGTCCACCCCATCGAGAGACCGATCAGCGCCGCGCCGACCGGGAGCGCGGGTATCGGCGCATAGAGGACGACCGGGAACCCGAGCACGCCGCCAGCCATCGTCGCGGCGGCGAGCGCTCGTCCCGAGTACCGATCCGCGAGATGACCTGCGACAGGTCCGATCGCGGCCGCGGCGACGAACGTCACCGCGAAGAGCCCGGCGGCGACGCCGACGCTCACGCCGCGGGCAGCGACGAACAGCGTCGGGAGGAAGGAGAGCACGGCCTGCTCGACGAACTCGCCCGCGGCAGTGAACAACGTCGTCCGCGCGACCGCCGGTCGCCGGAACGCCGCGATCGCCGCTCCCAGTCCGCTCCGAAGCGACCTCGCGTCCCCCGTCCCGGACGACGCCGGGATACCACGAGTCACGACGACGACGCCGAGGAGCGCCGCGAGCGCCGTCGCCGTCGGCACCGAACGCCACCCGGCGGCTGCCAGCAGACCGGCCGCGACCACCGGCGTCACCACGCCGGCACCGCGGCTCCCGAGCTTGTGCAGGCCGAGCGGCTGACCGAGCTCGTCGAACGCCATCGCGAGCAGGCTCGCCCCCGCGTTGTAGTAGAGACCGGCCGCGGCGCCGATCAACGCCACCGCAGCGACGAGAGCCACCGTCGATCCCGCGAACGAGACGCACGCGGTGCCGACTGCGACGCCGATCAGCGAGATCGTCACCGTCCGTCGACCGCCGAGGCGCGCCGCGAGCAGGCCGCTCGGAAGCTGCGCCGCCGCGTACGCGAGCCACATCGCCGTCAGCGCCAGCCCCACGCTCGCCGTCGACAGCCCGAGGTCGTCGACGACCGCCGGAAGTACGGGACTGAGCGCGAGCTGGCCCGCGCGGACCGCGAAGTACGCTCCCGTGCACGCAACGAGCACCCGCCGCGGCGACCGGTCCACGTCCACCTCAGAGCACGTCGAGCACGCCGTCCGCGTCCGCCGGTACGGGCGTCGTGTCGCCGCCCGCCGCGGCCGCCGCGTCGGGGTCCTTCAGCAGGTGGCCGGTCGTGAGACAGACGACCTGCTCGTCGTCGTCGATCTCGCCCTCGCGGCGGAGCTTCGTCAGCCCCGCGACGGACGCCGCGGACGCCGGCTCGACGCCCACGCCGTCACGCGCCAGCGCGCGCTGTGCGTCCGTGATCTCGTCGTCCGAGACCGCGACCGCGGTGCCGCCCGTCGCGCGCACCCCGGGCAGGGCCTTCGGCGCGTTCACCGGATTGCCGATGCGGATGGCCGTCGCGCGCGTCTCGACCTCCTCCCAGCGCCGGACCTCCTCACGGCCCTCGCGGACGGCCTCGACCATCGGCGCCGCGCCCTCGGCCTGCACGCCCGTGAGCGCCGGCATCTCGTCTTCGGCCATCGCGCCGGCCTCGACGAGTTCGCGGAAGCACTTGTAGAGCGCCGCCGTGTTACCCGCGTTACCCACGGGAAGGACGATCCGATCCGGCCACTCGCCCGTCTCGCGCTTCGACTGTTCGAGGATCTCGAGACCGATCGTCTTCTGGCCCTCCAATCGGAACGGATTGATCGAGTTGAGCAGGTACGCCTCGCCGCGCGCCGCGAGTTCCGCGACGACGTCGAGGCACGCGTCGAAGTTGCCCTCAACTTCGAGGATGCGCGCGCCGTGGAGCGCGGCCTGCGCGACCTTCCCCGCCGCGACCTTCCCCGCGGGCAGGAGGACGAGCACCTCGGTGTCCGCGCGCGCCCCGTAGCACGCCAGCGCCGCCGAGGTGTTCCCGGTGGACGCGCACGCGAGGCGATCGACGCCGAGGCGCTCGGCGACCTTCACGCCGACCGTCATCCCGCGGTCCTTGAACGCGCCCGTCGGGTTCATTCCCTCGTGTTTCACGCGGACGTCCGCGACGTCGACGTCGGCCTCGATCTCCGGCACCGTGTACAGCGGCGTGTTCCCCTCCCGAATCGAGACGCCCTCGTTCAGGGGGAGGGCGTCCGCGTAGCGCCAGACGCCGACGCCCTCGAAGTCGTCGAACGTCGGGTACTCGTCGTAGCGAACTTCGAGGAGACCGTCGCAGTCGGGACACCGATAGACCACGTCGTCGTAGGGCGCGACCGTCTCGCCGCACGCCACGCACGCCAGCCAGACGCCGTCCGTCGCCTCCGCGGGCGTTTCGCCGCCGAGTTCCAGATCGACCATATCCGGGTTCGCACCCGAACGACCATATAGGGGACGGAGACGCGCCGTGCGAACGTTTAGGTGTCCTCATCGCGACACGTTAGACGTGCAGACTGCCACGCGCGTCCGCGTCGCCGCCGTCCTCTGCGTCGCGCTCGGTGCGGTCGGTGCGACGCTCCTCGTCGTCCGCCACGGCCTCGCGCGGCCCGTCCTCCTCGCCGCCTGTCTCGCCGTCGCGCTCGTCGGACTCGTCCTCTTTCGGCGCGCCGACGGTGCCGAATCGCGCAAGCCGGGGTGGTGAGCGTGTTCGGTGATCTCGACCGCCGCCGGGCCACGCTCCTCCTCGGCGTCTGTCTCCTCGCGCTGGCCGTCTTCGTCGCGTTCGTCGCCCCCGTCCCGTGGCGGACGACGCCGGTGCAGGCCGCCTGCTACGCGCTCGCCGTCCTCGCATTCGGCGTCTGGGAGTTCGTCCTCGACGACGCCTTCAACGGGTAGCTATCAATCGGATCCTCGTTCGTCTCCCCCCGGAAGCCCCGCGGCCCGCTCACGGGTCTCCCCGTTCGCAGATAGTGGTTCTGACGGAAGGGAGAACCACTCACTCCGCAAACTCGCCGAGTAGCTTCCGCTCGGCCGCGCGCAAGTGCTGATGGAACGTCGGCGCGGAGACGTCCATCGCGTTCGCCAGCTCCTCCGCGGTGCTGTCGCGCGGCCACTCGAAGTACCCGCCGTAGTACGCGGCCTCGAACGCCGCGCGCTGGCGGTCGGTGAGCCGCCCGACGGCGTCCGCTCGCGGGGCCTCGATGTCGCCCTCGCGCACCACCGACCGCTGCGCGACGAGCTCGGCGTCGGGAAGCTCGTCCCGGATCGACTCGGTCGCCGTCCGCAGATCGACGCCCTGCGGGAACTCGGCGGTGAGCCGCGCGCCGTCCGACCCGAGGCTGACGGATCGGAGACGGCCGCCGTGACTCGTCACCACCGACGTGATCGGCGCGTCCGCCGATCGAGTCTCGATCAACACCCCGCCCTCGTCTCCCTCCTCGACGACGCGCGTGCTCTCGTACGTCGACGCGTCCGCGAACGCCGCGAGCGCGTCCGCTCGATCCACCCCGTACACGCGAACGTAGTGGACGTACTCGTCCTCTCCCGTCGCCACGGTCCGCTCGAAGCGGAAGCGCCCGGCATCGCTCTCCATGCTGAACGACGCCGGCTCCCGCGAGCGGTATTCGACCTGCACGACGTGGTCGCTCACCAGCGCCGCGCGCCGGTCGAGCGCCGCGAAGGCGTGCCCGACGGTTCGCCCGAGCCGGTTCAGCACCGTCCGCTCCGCCTCGCGGAACGCGTCCCGACGCTCCGCACACACCACCAGCACGCCGTACGTCCCGCCCTCGTAGCTGATCGGCACCGCACCGGCAGACGCGCCGTCGCCGCCGTCGCTCCGCGCGTTCGCCCGGGACACACCGTCGCCCGCCGATTCCGTCGTCACGACGCGTCCCTCGCGAACGGCGGTCCGGACGAACGCGTCGTCCGGCTCCGGAGCGACCGACGATCCCACCGACGCGACGCACGTCACGTCCGTCCCGGCCGTTCGGCCGATCCACGCGGCCGCGTACGGCCCGTCCGTCAGCTCCTCGACGACCCGCTCCTCGATGTCCGGACGCGTCGTCTGCTCGACGACCGCGTTCGAGACGTCGCTCGCCACGTCGTACAACTCGACCAGTCCGCGCAGCCGTTCGCGCTGCCGACGCAGCTGCCGGCGGCGATCCCGGCGCTCGGTCACGTCCCGCAGCACGCCGACGCGACCGCCGTCGGTGAACGGCCCGAATCGGACCTCGACCTGTCGCGTCTCGCCGTCGCGCTCGATCGCGAACGAGATCGTCGCCTCCTCGCGCTCGTTCGCGCGCATCTCCTCGGTGAACCGCCGCGCTTCCGAGGTGATGCCATCGCCGACGACGTCCACCGCCGGCCGGCCGAGCACGTCCTCGCGCTCGACGCCGAGCAGGTCACAGTACGCGTCGTTCACGAGCGTGAACCGGTCGTCGCCGTCGACCGCGTAGACGCCGTCCCACACCGTCTCGACGATCGCCTCGTGGCACTCCAAGCGCCGCTCGCGCTCGACGCGCTCGCTCACGTCGCGGAAGTAGACGGAGAGACCGGTCTCCGAGGGGTACGCGCTCACCTCGAAGTGCGCGTCCAGCGGCTCGTAGTGCGCGGTGAACGTCACCGGCTCCTGCGTCGCCATCGCGCGCTCGTACTGGCGCCGGAAGGCATCGCCGTTCTCGAAGGCCGCCCGAACGCCGGCCCCGAGCAGCTCCTCGGCGTCGCGGTCCAGCACGGTCGCCGCGCGCTCGTTGACGTAGGTGAACCGCCACTCGTCGTCGAGCGCGAAGAAGGCGTCCGAGACGCGCTCGAACGTCTCGTCGAGTTCGGTCGCGAGGCGCTCCTCGCGCTCCTTCAGCCGCGTCACGTCCTCGACGTACCCCGAGAGCGTCCCGTCGTCGAGCCCCTCGCCTCGGTCGCGGACCCACCGCGTCTCGTCGTTCGCGGTGACGATCCGGTACGTCACGTCGTACTCCTCGCCCGCGTCCACCGCGCGCTGCACGTCCAGCCACGCCGTCTCGCGGTCCGCCGGGTGGATGACGTCCGCTCCCCACGCGATCTCGCCGTCCTCGAATGGTTCCCGGTCGTGGCCACAGACCCGCGGTGCACCGCTGCTCGCGGCCGTCAGCGGCCGATCGCGTTCGTTCGGCCCGCGATACAGTAGCTCCGGCAGGCGCTGGACGGCCGGGACGAGCGCGTCCCGGACGCGTCCCCCTTCGGTCGGCATCGCCGCTCGGGTACGCGCCCGAGCGCTATAAACACCGCACCTACCTCACAGAATCTCGACGAGCAGGCCCTTCTGTCCGTGCAGGCGGTTCTCCGCCTGCGCCCAGATGAGTTCGCGATCCGACTCCATCACGTCGTCCGTGATCTCCTCGCCGCGATGCGCGGGCAGACAGTGCATCACGCGGGCGTCGTCGGCGTTCGCGAGCAGCTCCTCGTTCAGCTGGAATCCCGCGAAGTCCGCGACCTTCTCCTCTCTCTGCTCTTCCTCGCCCATGCTCACCCAGACGTCCGTGTAGACGACGTCGGCACCCTCGACGGCCGCGTCGGGGTCGTGGCCGACCGTCACGTCGCCGTCGTATCCCTTCGCGCGCTCGACCGCGTCCGCGGCGAACTCGTACCCCTCGGGCGTCGCGGCGGTGACGTCGAGACCGACCATCGCCGCGCCGACGAGGAAGGACGCGCCGACGTTGTTGCCGTCGCCGACCCACGCGACCGTGGTGTCCTCGAAGCCGCAGTGCTCGCGGATGGTGAGGAGGTCCGCCACGATCTGCGCGGGGTGGGCCTCGCTCGACAGCCCGTTGATCACGGGGACGTCCGCGTACTCCGCGAGCTCGAGCATGTCCTCGTGGGTCTTCACGCGCGCCATCACGCCGTCGACGTAACCGGAGAGCGCGCGCGCCGTGTCCTTGATCGGCTCGCCACGCCCCAGCTGGATGTCGTCCTTGCCGAGGAAGACCGCGTGGCCGCCGAGTTCGGTCATGCCGACCTCGAAGGACACCCGCGTCCGCGTGCTCGGGCGCTCGAAGAGCATCCCGAGGCTCGCCCCGTCGAGGCGCTCCGGTGGCTCCTCCTCGCCCGCCTTCAGGGCCGCGGCGGTGTCGAGGACGCGATGCAACTGCGGGACGTCGAAGTCGTCGATGTCGATGAGGTTCATGCTGTCAGCCTCTCGGCGGCCGCCGTCAGCACGGCGACGCCGCGGTCGTATTCCGCGAGGTCGATGCGTTCGTCCGGCGCGTGGTCGAGCGACGAGTCGCCCGGCCCGTAGGTCGCCATCGGGCAGTCCCACGCCCCGTGATAGATGTTCATGTCGCTCGTTCCGGTCTTCCGGAGGTGCGTCGTCTCGCCGCCCTCGGCGCGGACGCCCGCGCGCAGCGCCGCCGCCACCGCGTTGCGCGGCGACGCCATCACGGGCGGGATGGAGTCCGTCCACTCCACGCCGACCGACGCCTCCTCGCCGACGTACGTCGGGAGGCAGTCCTCGGCCGTCTCCGCCACTTCGTCGATGGTCCACGACGGCGGCACGCGGAACTGGGCGTCCACGGACGACTCGAACGCGAGGCCGTCCGCCGTGACGCCGCCGTCCATCCCGACGGGCTTCGTCGTCACCTGCTCGAAGACGGCGGACTCGCCCTCCGTCTCGAAGGCCGCCTCGACGTCGTGCCACCAGTCCATCGCGTACTCGAGGGCGTTCGGTCCCGGCCGCGAGGTGTGCGCCGACGGCGTCTCCGCCGTGAACGCGCCCGTCACGAACCCGCGATAGCCGAGCGTCACGGCGTCCCAGCCGGAAGGCTCGCCGTTGATCACGGCGTCCGGCGCGTCGCGGGTCTCCACGAGGTGGCGCGCGCCGAGCGACGTCGTCTCCTCGCCGACGACGCCGACGAAGCTCGCGCCCGTCTCGGCCGCCGCGACCGCCATCGAGGCGAGCGGTCCCTTCGCGTCGCAGGCGCCGCGCCCCCACAGTTCGCCGTCCGCCTCGCGCACCTCGATGTCGCCGGGGACGGTGTCCATGTGGCTCGTCAGGAGGACGCCGTCGTCGCCGGGCGCGCGGACGTTGCCCACGTCGTCACGGTACGCCTCGCGGCCGTGCGACGCGAAGAAGTCGACGAGGCGCTCCGCGACCGCCGCTTCGTCGCCCGAGACCGAGGGCGTCGCCACGAGGTCGGAGAGGAGTTCGCGGGCCTCGGTCCGCTCGTGCGCGCCGGTGTCCGTCGCGCTCATAGGACGTCGCGCAGCGCCTCGACGACCTGCGCGGTGTGCTCCTCGGTGACGGTCAGCGGCGGGAGGAAGCGGACGACCGTCCGCCCCGCCGGCAGCGCGAGGATCCCGTGGTTCATCGCGAGCTGTCCGATGACGGGGTTCGCGCCCGTCTTCACCTCGACGCCGACCATGAGACCGCGCCCGCGGACGTCGCGGATCGCGCCCGTCTCGTCGGCGAGGGCGTCGAGCGACTCGCGGAACGACGCGCCCACGTCGGCGGCGTTACCGGGCAGGTCCTCGGCGACGAGCGTCTCCAGCGTGGCGTTCGCCGCCGCGCAGGGGACCGGACCGCCGGAGAACGTCGAGCCGTGGTTGCCGGCGTCCGCGGCGATCCACTCGCGGACCATCGTCACGCCCATCGGCAGGCCGTTCGCGATGCCCTTCGCGGCCGTGACGATGTCGGGCGTGACGCCCGCGCCCTCGACCGCCCAGAGGTCGCCGGTGCGCCCGACGCCCGTCTGGATCTCGTCGGCGATGAACGCCGCGCCCGCCTCGTCCGTCACGTCGCGGACGTGCCCGAGGTAGCCCTCGGGCGCGGGGTTGACGCCGCCCTCGCCCTGAATCGGTTCGACGATGACCGCCGCGGTCTCCTCGTCGACGGCGTCGGTCATACTCTCGAAATCGCCGTACGGGACGAACTCGACGTCGCCGGCGAGCGGGCCGAAGCCCTCCTTGTACTCGTCCTTCCACGTCGCCGCGAGCGCGCCCATCGTCCGGCCGTGGAAGGCCTGCATCGTCGCGACGATCTTCGAGCGCCCCGTCGCGTGGCGCGCGAACTTCAGCGCCGCCTCGTTCGCCTCCGTCCCCGAGTTGGCGAGCCACGCCCTCTCGCAGTCGCCGGGCGCGAGCGCCGCGACCCGGTCGTAGAGGGACGTCCGCACGTCCACGGGGTAGGAGCCTTGCACGTACGTCAACTCCGCGGCCTGCTCGGCGACCGCGTCCGTGACGTCCGGATGCGAGTGCCCGAGCGGCGCGCAGGCGTAGGACGCCCCGAAGTCGAGGTAGTCGTTGCCCTCATCGTCCGTGAGGGTGACGCCCGAACCCGAGTCGATGTCGATCGGCTTCGACCCGAAGACGAACTCCGCGCCGGACATCTACGGACTCCCCACGGGATGCAGGCCCGTGAACTCCAATCCCGCCGTCTCCTCGAAGCCGAGCGCGACGTTCGCCGCGTGGAGCGCCTGCCCGGCCGAGCCCTTCATCATGTTGTCGATGGCGCTGAACGCGACGACGCGGTCGTTGCGCTCGTCGCGCTCGAAGCCGACCTCCGCGTGATTCGACCCCGCGACCGCCTTCGGTTCGGGGTAGCGATACACGCCGGAGCCGCCGGCGACGAGGCGGACGAACGGCTCCTCGTCGTACGTCTCCCGGTACGCCCCCCAGAGGTCCTTCGTCTCCGGCATCGACTCTGGGTAGACGTGACAGGTCGCCGCCGACCCGCGCACCATGTCCACGGCGTGCACCGTGAAGGAGACCTGCAGGCCGAGGTAGGCCTCGATTTCGGCCTCGTGGCGGTGACTCGTCGGCGCGTACGGGCGCACGACCCCCGAACGCTCCGGGTGGCTGGACGCCGCGCCGCCGCCCGCGCCGCCCTCCGAGGACCCCACTTTCACGTCGACGACCACCTGATCGTCGGGCGTGAGGATCCCGGTGTCGACGAGCGGCTTCAGGCCGAGGATCGTCGAGGTCGCGTTACACCCGCCGGAGGCGATGAGGTCCGCGCCCGCGAGGTTCTCGCGGTTCAACTCGGGGAGCGCGTACTCGGCGTCCGCGAGGTGCTCGGGCGCGACGTGGCCGTCGTACCAGGTATCATAAAGGTCGGCGTCGGGGAGACGGAAGTCCGCCGAGAGGTCGACGACCGTCTCGGCGAGGTCGCGGTACTCCTCGATGTGCTCCATCGTCACGCCGTGGGGCGTGCAGACGAAGAGGACGTCCACGGACTCCAGATCGTCTGGCGCGACGAAGCGCAGGTCAAGCCCGCGGAGGTTCGGGTGGACGGAGCCGACCGTCTTGTTCGCGTACTCGCGACTCGTCGCCTGCGCGACCTCGAACTCGGGGTGGCCGGCGACGAGACGGAGCATCTCGCCGCCCGTGAAGCCGCTGCCGCCGACGACGCTCGCCGACGTCATGCCGACACCTCCGCGTCGGCCTTCGTCTCCAGCCAGTCGACGACCGCCGCGGGGACGTCCGCCTCCACGGCGTCGTTCAGCGCCTTGAACTCGACCGTGTGGTTGACTTCGGGGACGGTGTACCCATCACCGGTCTCCATGACGTCCACGCCGAGCAGGCCGCCGCCGACCGCGTCGCTCGCCGCGCGGGCGAGGGCCGCGACCTCGTCGGGAATCTCGTACTCCGTGACCTCCGCGCCCTTCGCGGCGTTCGTCAGCCAGTGCTCGGAGGAGCGCGCCATCGCCGCGATCGGCTCGCCGTCGAGGGTCAACACGCGCAGATCGCGACCCGGTTTCTCCACGAACTCCTGCACGTAGAAGACCGAGTGCTCGTAGTGCCCGAGCGTCTTCTTGTGTTCGAGGATCGCCTCGGCCGCGCTCTCCGATTCGATCTTCGCGAGGAGGCGGCCCCACGACCCGACGACGGGCTTGATGACGCAGGGATACCCGTAGGATTCGATGGCCGCCATCGCCGAGTCGACGTCGAAGGCGACGGTCGTCGCCGGCGTCGGCACGCCCGCGGCGTCGAGTTTCACGCTCGTCTTCGCCTTGTCGGCGCAGACGTCCGCCGTCGACGCGCTGTTGACGACGGGGACCCCGTAGGACTCGCAGAACGTCGTCGCGTACTTGCTCCGCGAGGTCGCCAGACACCGATCGAGGACGACGTCACACGCGGCGAGCGCCTCCGGCGGGTTCCCCACGCCGAACTGTTGCTTCCGGACGTCGACCTTCTCGACGTCGTGGTCCCGGTCGCGGAGCTCGCCGAGCAGGAGCTTCTCGTCCTTCCGGATGCGCGAGTAGAGGAGGCCGACCTTCACGCGAACCACCCCGTGTGCGTCGTCACCATCCCCTTATTCCCCCCAGTCCTCGGCGAGCTCGGGCGCCTCTTCGAGCGTCACCGGGTCGACGTCCGTCACTTCGAGCTCGGCGCCACACGTGCCACAATCGACGATTTCGCCGACTTCGAGGTCGTCGTGCAGGTCGATGTCCGCACCGCACTGGATGCATTCGGTCATTGCGATTCACGCTTCTCCGTCCACTACCTTATAGCTGGCGAACTTAACAGAAGAATTACAATAGTGCAGACCGGTCCCTATCGGCGCGAGATGCGCGACCGGGCGAATGAGGGAACCGACCCCACAGATAGGGGACATGTATTCGTCGCCCCCGTCGGGGCGGCGGTGCGAGGGGTGCCGGCGGTCGTCGCAGCGGTCCCCGTCGCGGTCGTCCTCGCTCACGCATAATCGGTGACCTCCGCCGCGAGCGCGTCCCGCGCGGCCTCCAGATCGGCCGCGAGCGCGCCCGTCCGGTCCGTGTCCGTCGCACAGCCGTCCAGCGCCGCCGCGAGCGTCTCCGCGACGGCCTCGGGCGCCGGCCCGCCCGCCGAGTCGCGCGACGCCACGCTCTCCGCGGGATCGAGCGCCGCCTCCACGGCCTCGCGCTCGACCAGCGCCTCGATGCCCTCGCCGTAAACGTCCTCGCACGCAGCATCGAGCGCGTCGTAATCCGCGCCGCGCTCCGCGGCCTCGGCGACGATCTCGTGCGCCGTCCGGAACGGCAGGCCGCACATCGCGAGCAGGTCCGCGACGCCCGTCGCCGTCGAGAACCCCTCGCCGGCCGCGTCTTCGAGGTCGGACGCGGGCCACTCGGCCGTCGCCACCGCGCCGGCCGCGACGTCCGTCGCCTCGATCGCGTCGTCCGCGACGCGCCACGCGTGCGGCGAGGCGTTCTGCAGATCGCGGTTGTACGCCCGCGGCAGGCCCTTCAGCGTCGTCAACAATCCGGTGAGACCGCCGTAGGCGTCGCCCGCCGTCGAACGCACCAGTTCGAGCGTGTCCGGGTTCTTCTTCTGCGGCATGATCGACGACGTCGAGGCGTAGTCGTCGTCCAACTCGACGAGGCCCTTGTTCGCGAACACGACGAGGTCCTCCGCGAGCCCGGAGAGCGTCGTCGCCAGCCCCGCGAACGCAGCCGATCCCTCGACGAGGAAATCACGCGACGAAACGGCGTCCATCGAGTTGTCGAGGACGGCGTCGAAGCCGAGCAGCTCCGCGACGCGCTCGCGGTCCACGTCGAACGGCGTCCCCGCGAACGCCGCCGCGCCCAGCGGCGAACGGTTCGTCCGCGCGTACGCGTCGAACAGCCGCTCGGTGTCGCGCGCGAGCGCCGCCTCGTAGGAGAGCGCCCAGTGCGCCACCGTCGTCGGCTGAGCGGGCTGGAGGTGCGTGTACCCCGGCATCACCGTCTCGCGCTCCGCCTCCGCGACCTCGCAGAGCGCCTCGCGGGCCGCGACCGTCGTCTCGATCGCGCCGAGGAGCGTCTCGCGGTACTCGTAGCGCAGGCACGTCGCGACCTCGTCGTTGCGCGAACGCGCCGTGTGCATCCGACCGCCCGCGGCTCCGACGCGCTCGATGACCGCCGTCTCGATGGCCTCGTGGACGTCCTCGCCGTCGGGGAGCGCGTCGAAGCCCGCGTCCTCGATCTCGTCGAGCGCGTCGAGGATCGCGCCCGCGTCGCCGGCGTCCACGATGCCCTGCTCGGCGAGCATCACCACGTGCGCGCGGTCGACGGCGAGGTCCGCGGCGAACAACCGGTCGTCGAACGCCATCGAGGAGAGGAACGAACGCGCGGGACCGCCCGCGAAGCGCTCGCGGCGCACCACCGTCTCCCCGCCTTCGGCCTCGCCGTCGCTCATCGTTACTCGTCCTCCAGATCCGGCTTCGCCTTCTCCTCCGCGTCGCGCGCGAGGCGCGCTTGGAAGCCGTGATACTTCGCGACGCCCGTCGCGTCCGCCTGCTCGATGCCCATGACGGTCTCCGTGTTGAACGAGGCCGCCTCCTCCGAGTAGACCGCGTACTCGCTCTCGCGGGCGACCGGACGGGCCTGCCCGCCGTCGAACTTGATCGTCACGGTCCCAGTGACCTTCGCGTTCGCCTGCATCAGGTAGGCGTCGAGCGAGTCCATCAGCGGCGAATCGAGTAAGCCCTCGTAGGCCTGCTGGGACCACTCCTCGTCCACGGTCCCCTTGAAGTCGCGCTCCTCCTTCGTCAGGACGAGGCCTTCGAGCGCCTCGTGGGCCGCGAGGAGCGTCGTCGCCGCCGGGTGCTCGTAGTTCTCGCGCACCTTCAGGCCGAGGATGCGGTCCTCCATCAGATCGGAGCGCCCGACGCCGTAGGAGCCGGCGAGCTCGTTCAGGTGCTCGATGATCGCGACGGGGTCCATCTCCTCGCCGTCGACCGTCTTGGGAACGCCCGCCTCGAAGGCGATCTCGACGAGTTCCGTCTCGTCGGAGGGCTGGCTCGTCCACTCGTAGATGTCCTCGGGGGGGACGTAGCCGGGGTCTTCGAGCTGGCCGCCCTCGATGGAGCGACTCCAGAGGTTCGTGTCGATCGACCACGTGCCCCCATCGCCGGCCTCGACGGGCAGGTCCTTCTCGTCGGCGTAGTCGATCTCCCACTCGCGGGTGAGACCCATCTCGCGGACGGGCGCGATGACCTCCATGTCGGTGGCGCGCCAGACGGCCTCGAAGCGCAGTTGGTCGTTGCCCTTTCCGGTGCAGCCGTGCGCGAGGCCCGTACAGTCGTGCTCCTCGGCGACGTCCAGAATCGCGTTCGCGATGACGGGGCGCGCGAGCGCGGTCCCGAGCGGATAGCCCTCGTAGTCGGCGTTCGCGCCGACCGCGTCGAAGCAGACCTCCGCGAACTCCTCGGTGGCGTCGACGACGTAGTGTTCGAGACCGAGCGCCTCCGCGGTCTCGTAGGCCTCCTCGAACTCCTCCTCGGGTTGGCCGACGTCGACGGTGACGCCGATGACGTCGTCGTAGCCGTACTCCTCTTTCAGCAGCGGGACGCAGACCGTGGTGTCGAGTCCGCCGGAGAAGGCGAGCGCGACAGTCTCGTTGTCGGACATGATGTGTGTGATGTGTGTGTGGAACGGTGATCGGGCGACGATACGCGGGGGTTCGCGGGGCGAACCTCGAATCCGGGGGAATAGGTGTGGTGGGGTCTAAGGGGACCCCGGTCGTCGCCGTCGTCGGCCGGCCGCGTTGCTCCCGGAGAAGGCGAACGTGGGAGCGACGAGCCGCGACATCGTTGCCCGTCTATTGCCCGGTGTCGATATTAAGGGCTTTCGACCCTGCAACACTTGACTGACACGAGAAGGCACACCACACGGCGCGACGGAAAGGGGGATACGCACCCGCACCCTACGACGCGGGCGTGTACAGCGTCGGCGTCCCCCTCCCGCCCGCGATCCGCGCCCTCGTCCGCGACTTCCGTCCCCTCCTGACCGGCTTCGAACGCGTCCGCGAGACGCGCGAGACGACGCTCGTCGCGAAGCGCCTCGACGCCGACGATCGGCGCGAGTACCTCCGCGCCGCCCGCGACGCGAAGGCCGCCCTCCGCGGCGCGCCCGCCTTCGAGGCGCGCGTGAGCGAGACCGGCGTCTTCGAGGAACCCGCACGCGGTCCCGGACCGCTCGTCTACCTCGCCGTCGAAAGCCCGGGTCTCGAACGCGTCCACCGCCGACTCGTCGCCGAACTCGGCGGCGTCGACGGTCTCGAAGGCGACGACTACGTCCCGCACGTCACCCTCGCCCGCGACGGTTCGTCTCGCGCCCGCGAGCGCGTGCGATCGCACGACTTCGATCCCGTGACGTGGACCGTCGAGGAGCTGGAACTCTACGACGCCCGCCACGGCGAACGCATCGAAACGGTCTCGCTGCCCGCCTAGGGTCCAAGACTTTTGGTACCGCTCTCCGATCTAGCGGGTATGTCACGCACGATCGGTTTCGTCGGTCTCGGAATCATGGGTCTCCCGATGGCGAAGAACCTCCTCGACGCCGGCTACGACGTCGTCGGCCACAACCGCTCGGACGAGCCGGAGGAGGCGCTCGTCGCGCACGGCGGCGAGCGCGCGGACACGCCCGAGGAGGTCGCCGAACGCTGCGAGGTCGTCCTCACCTGCCTCCCCGACACGCCCGTCGTCGAGGAGATCGTCCGCGGCGAAGACGGTCTCATGGCGGGCCTCAGCGAGGGCGACGTCTACGTCGATCACTCCACGATCAACCCCGTCGAGACGGAAGCGATCGCGTCGGACCTCGCCGAGATGGGCGTGGACATGCTCGACGCGCCGATCAGCGGCGGCGAGTCGGGCGCCATCGAGGGCACCCTCTCCATCATGGTCGGCGGCGATCCCGCCGTCTTCGAGGCCTGTACCGAGTTCTTCGAGGTCATGGGCGAGACGGTCACGCACTGCGGGCCGAGCGGCGCCGGCCAAACCACGAAGGCCTGCAATCAGATCGTCGTCGCCGCCCAGATGGTGAGCGTCAGCGAGGCGCTCGTCTTCGCGCAGAAGGCCGGCGCGGACCTCGAAGCCGTCGTCGACGCGATCTCGGGCGGCGCCGCGGGCTGCTGGACGCTCGACAACCGCGCGCCCGACATGATCCGCGGCGACTTCGATCCCGGCTTCTTCGCGTCCTACCAGTACAAGGACCTCCGGATCGCCACCGACGCGGCGAGACGTACGGCGCCCCCATGCCCGCCACCGAGATGGCCCACGAACTCTACAAGAGCATGGAGGAGAACGGGATGGGCCGCGACGACAACTCCGGCGTCATGCAGGTGATCGAGATGCTCGCGGGCGAAGAAGCGCGAGTGGAGGACTGACGGCCACGAAGGCGCTCGTGTCGGGGAAGACCCTCACGTCCGCTCCCGGACGTCTCGAACTTCCTCGATGGGGTCGTCGTCGAGAACGCCGGCCGCTCACGGCGCCGGCGGTCCCTCCGGCCCCCACGCGTCCATGTCGCCGTAGAAGTTCAGCGTCGCGAATTTCAGTTTGTCGGGACCGACGTCGATCATCTCCGCGCGCTCCTCCGCCGGGAACGACCCGTTCACGCTGTACTTGCGCATCTTCGTCCGCGACTCGCTCGTGTAGCGCCGATCGACGAGCATCCGGACGCCGTAGTCGTCCGGCGAGCGGATGACGCGCCCGAGCGCCTGTCTGGTCTTGCGGACCGTCGGGATCTCCACGCCGTACGTCCACCCGGCGTCCGGTTTCGCGAACGCCTCGTCGTAGGCGTCCTGCACGGCCTCCGCGCGGGCGTCGAGGCGGGGGTAGGGGACGCCGACGACCGCGACGGTCCGAGCGTCGTCCCCCTCGAAGCTCACGCCCTCCGCGAGCGTCCCCCAGAGCGACGTGAACAGCACGCCCGAATCGTCCGCGGCGAAGCGCTCGCGAAGCGATTCGACCGGCTCGCCGGGCCGATCGAGGTAGCGCGTCGCGTCGGCGCCGACGCGGTTCGCCAAGAGGTCGTGGTAGCGCTCGGCCTCGCCGTAGCTCGGGAAGAAGAGTATCGAACTCCCCGCGCTGAACGTCGCGGCGTCCGCGAGCACGCCCGCGACCTCCTCTTGCACCTCGGGATCGTCGCGATTCGAGGCGAACAGCGGCTCCGTATCGACAGCGAACGTCCGGCGACGCTCCTCCGGAAATTCGAGTCCGTAGGCCATCGTCACGGGATCCTCCAGCCCGAGGAGTTCTCCGGTGACGTCGAACGGCCGGAGCGTCGCCGACATCAGCACGCTCGCGTGCACGGCGTCGAAGAGGTCCGACGTGACGTCGCGCGGGATACAGGTGTAGAGTTCCGCGCGGCCGTACACCTCGTTCGTCCCCGCGTCGCGCCGCACCGCGGTCGTCGGATACTGCCCGAGCGCGTCGCCATCCGTCAGGTAGGCGTCCACGAACTCCGCCGCTTGCAGGGTCTGACACTCCTCGCGGGTCGTCGCCTCGCCGTTCCGATAGGCGTCCTCGTACGCCTCGTCTACGTCCTCGCCGAGCGAGATCGCGGCGTCGAGGTCCTTCCCGATCCCGCGCCCCTCGTAGGCCCGGAGGAACGCGAGCGTCAGGTCGTCGCGCGTGTCGTCGTTCGCGACCGGGACGTCTTCCCAGTTCTCCCCGACGGCATCGAAGGAGCGCGGGCCGTCACCGTGCGGGCCGATCTCCGCCCCGTACGTCTCCACGAGCGCGTCGCGGAACGCGCCGAGGACGTTTTCGGCGTACTCGGCGCGTGCGTCGGTCTCCGTCTCGCCCGCGAGTTCGTTCAGGGCCTCGTCGAGCGTGTGCTCCGTGAGCGCTTGCGAGGCGTGATCGCGCGCCGCGTCCTCGACGTTGTGCGCCTCGTCGAAGACGACGACGACGTCCTCGGGGTCGCGATCGAGCCACCGGAAGAACTGCGCGCGAATGCCCGGATCGAGCAGGTGGTGGTAGTTGCACACCGCGAGGTCGACGCCCTCCATCGCGTCCTTCAGGAGCTCGTAGCCGCAGAGACCGTTCTCCTCCGCGTAGTCGTAGACGTCGTCGGGCGTGCGGACGTCGTCGTAGAGCCACGAGACGAACTCGTCAGAGTCCGTCGTGAGGTTCTCGTAGTAGCGCTCGCAGACGTTCTGCTCGCGGAGGTCCTCGAGTTCCGCGTCGAGCGCCTCCAGCTCGTCCACGATCGCGCTTCGCGCCTCCGCGGCGTCGTCGTCGCCCTCCCGGGCCGCGTCCAGTAGGTCCTCCTGTCGCCGTTCGAGCTGGCGTTTGTCGCGCTCCGTCTCCGCGACCTCGTACGTGTTGTCTCGGAGCACCTGACACTCCTGATAGTCGACGTCGATGTGACACATCGACCCCTTCCCGCGGAAGACGACGGCGCGGATGGGTTCGCCCGCGTGGATCTCGCGGGCGTCGCGGACGAACTGGCGCATCTGCTGGTGGACGTTCGTCGTGATGACGACCGTCTTGTCCTCCTCGCGCGCGTGATCGAGCGCGGGCGCGAGCGACGCGAGCGTCTTTCCCGTCCCGCACGCCCCCTCGAAGAGCACGTCGCGCTCCTCGTCGAGGGCGTCCCGGATGCGGTCCATCGCCTCGCGCTGATTGTCGTACGGCGAGGGCTTCGGGAAGAAGCGCAGGTAGTCGGCGTCCGCGTCCCGGTCGCTGGCTGCCACGCCGGACACGTAAGTCCGTCACGCTATAAAGTCCCGCGGTCGG
>NZ_BATA01000058.1 GCF_000474235.1 Halarchaeum acidiphilum MH1-52-1 | reverse complement strand
CGTCACGGACTCCGCGGACGTCGAGGAGGCGGCGTCCATCGTCGCCGGGGGCGCGTTCGGCGTCACCGGGCAGGCCTGCACGGCGACGTCGCGCGCGATCGTCCACGAGGACGTCTACGACGACTTCGTCGACGCCGTCGTCGCCGAGGCCGAATCCATCGAGGTCGGCCCGAGCCTCGACGGCTTCGACATGGGACCGCAGGTCAGCGCCGACGAGCGCGACGCGTCGCTCGAGTACATCGAGATCGCCGCGGACGAGGGCGCGACGCTCGCGACGGGCGGCGGCGTCCCCGACGGTCTCGAAGACGGCCACTTCGTCGAGCCGACCGTCTTCACGGACGTCGAACCGGACATGCGGATCGCCCAAGAGGAGGTCTTCGGGCCGGTCCTCGCCGTCATCCCGGTTTCGAGCTACGAGGAGGGCGTCGCGGTCGCGAACGACGTCGAGTACGGTCTCGCGTCCAGCGTCGTCACGGACGACCACACCGAGGCGAAGTCCTTCGTCGATGACGCCGAGGCGGGCGTCGTGAAGATCAACGAGGCGACGACCGGTCTCGAACTCCACGTCCCCTTCGGCGGGTTCAAGGACTCCTCCAGCGAGACGTGGCGCGAGCAGGGCGACGCCGGTCTCGACTTCTACTCCATCACCAAGACCGTCTACGAGAACTACTGAAGCGACACGGGGCGACGCGGAATCGCTCGTCCCCCACCGTTCTTCTCTCGTGATGCACCCGGTCGCGTGCGTCGTCTCGCATCGCGACCACGTCGATCGCGCGAACGCGTCCGCGCCCGTCGAAAGCGGGCGGGCCGCGCCGACCTCAGCGACGTCCCGTCAGTCGGCGGGCGCGACGCGAATCCCTTCAGAACGCGCTGTCCGCGAATCCGCCGTCGACCGTGATGACCTCGCCGGTGACGTACGACGACGCGTCGCTCGCGAGGTACACCGCGGCGCCGACGATTTCGTCGCGCTCGGCGACGCGACCGAGTATCGCGCGCTCGTCGATGCGTTCGCGCTTCTCGGTGCCCTCGGCGTACGTGTCCGCGTTCTGCGGCGTGATGACGAACCCGGGCGCGATGGCGTTGACGCGGACGTCGGGACCGAGTTCCTTCGCGGCCGCGCGGGTGAACGCCTCCACGCCACCCTTCGCCGCCGCGTACGCCGGGAGGTTCGCCATCGAGAGCCGCGCGGCCAGCGACGAGATGTTGACGACGCTCCCTCCATCGTCGAGCGCGGGCGCGAACGTCTGCGTGACGCGGCGGACGCCGTCGAGCGCGACGTCCGTCACGAAGTCCCAGTCGTCGTCGTCGACGCCGAGCACCGTCTCGCGCGAGATGGCGCCCTGCGAGGCGACGACGATGTCGATCCCGCCGAGGGTCTCGACGGCGGTCTCCCGGACTTCCGCGAGCGACGCCGGGTCGGTGACGTCGCACGTGACCCGTGCCGTCTCCGCGCCCCGCGCTTCGAGCGCGTCGCTCGTCTCCGCGACCGTCTCCTCGCTGCGGCTCGTCGCGATGACGTCGGCGCCCTCGCTCGCGAAGCCGAGCGCGATTGCCTGCCCGATACCGCTCGTTCCGCCCACGACGACGGCGCGTTTGTCCGCGACACTGACCGGCGTGTGTTCGTACGCGACCATACGCGTGCTGCGGCGACGCGGTACACAACTCTTGTGGAACGCGCAGCTGTCGGTCCGGATCCCGTAGAACTATGGTCGATGATGAACGATCGATACGTATGCGTGGATTAGCGAAAGTCGATCGGACGGCCGGCGCGATGGAACTCATCGAGCGGGACCGTCCCACGCCCGCGGAGGACGAAGCGCTCGTCGAAGTCGAGTACGCCGGTCTCTGCGGGAGCGACGCCGGCATCTACGAGTTCGAGTCGGCGTTCGAGCGCATGGAACTCCCGAACGTCATCGGCCACGAGTACTGCGGCACCGTCGTCGAGACCGGTGACGGCGTCACCGAGTTCGCCACCGGCGACCGCGTCGTCGAACGGCCGATCCGCGGCTGCGGGGAGTGTTACCAGTGTCGCATCGGGGAGTCGAACGTCTGTCAGAACTCCGTTATCACCGGCGTCGATCACGACGGCGCGTACGAGCGCTACATCGCGGTTCCCGAGGACGCGCTCCACCCGGTTCCGGACGACGTGAAGTCGAAGCACGCCGCCGTCGTCGAGCCGACGAGCATCGCCGCGCGCGCCGTCATCGAGAACTCGGATGTCGCGCCGGCGATCGCGTGCTCGTCGAGGGCCCCGGCCCGATCGGGCTGCTGAGCGCGCAGATCGCACGCGCGCAGGGCGGGAACGTCGTCGTCTCCGGCGTCGGGCCGGACACCGAATACCGCCTCCCGCTCGCGCGCGAACTCGGGTTCGAGACGACCACGGTCGGAGAGGACATGGACGCGACGCGCGACGCGATCACGGACGGCGTCGGCTACGACGTCGTCTTCGACACCACCGGGCATCCGTCCGGGCTGACGACCGCCGTCGACGAGGTGCGAAAGGGCGGTCAGATCGTGCTCGTCGGGCAGACGGGCGAGACGACGATGCCGTACTCGCCGCTCGTCCGCTCCGAAATCGACCTCCAGTGCTCGTACGCGTCGATGTACGAGGACTTCGAGCGCGCGCTCCGCGTGATCCGGACCGGCGCGGTGGACGCCCAGACGTTCATCGACGACCGCTTCTCGCTGCTCGACGCCGACGAGGCCTTCGAGGCGTTCGTCGACGGCGAGACGGTCAAGCCCGTCTTCGACGTCTCCGAACTCTACGAGTGACGCGGGTCGAGTGATCGCGGGGTCCGTCGGGTCGCTCCATGCGAGTCCGACGTCCCTCACCGCACTCATCGAGGCGTTTTTTCGAGGAGGCCGTGAGCGCCAGCGGTCGTCGGCGTCGCCGCCCGCGTGGAGTGGCGAACGGAAAGAGGGCGTGTGCGCGAGTCGATGTGATTCGTCACTAATGCCGTCTCCCGCGGAGACCGAGTCGCCTCGGGGAGAGATCGGTCCGCTCGGTGTGACGCCAGTCGTCGGTTCAGACGGTTCGGACGCCGTTCGTGAGCGTTCCGATCCCCTCGATGTCGATGGCGACCTCGTCGCCGGCGGCGAGGTCGAAGTCGTCGCTCGGGACGATCGAGGTGCCGGTGAGTAGCACGGCGAGTTCGGGGACGGCGTTGTGGCGCGTGTAGTAGTCCGCGAGCTCCTCGCAGGTGCGGACCATCTGAATGGTGGACGTCTCGCCCGTGTACACTTCCTCCCCGTCGCGCGTGATCGACATGGACATCGAGAGGTCGTGCGGGTCGGGAATGTCGTCGGTGCTGGCGACGCACGGCCCGAGCGAACAGCAGCGGTCGTACACCTTCGCCTGCGGGAGGTAGAGGGGATTCTCGCCCTCGATGTCGCGACTGGAGACGTCGTTGCCGACCGTGTAGCCGACGATGTCGCCCCGGTAGAGGACGATGCCGAGCTCGGGTTCGGGGACGTTCCACTGCGAGTCCGCGCGGACGCCGACGTCCTCGTCCGGCCCGACGGTCCGCGACGGCGTCGCCTTGAAGAACACCTCGGGGCGCTCGGCGTCGTAGACGTCGACGTACATGTCGGGCGTGTCGCTCTCCTCTTGGCGCGCCTGCTCGCTGATCTCGTAGGTGACGCCCGCGGCCCACACCTCCTCGGGGGCCACGGGGAGGAGGCGCTCGTCCGCGACGGTCTCGGCGTCGAGTTCGGACGCGTCGTCGAGCGCGCCGCGCGCGATCTCATCGATCGTCTCGTCCGTGACCGACGCGGCGCGCGCGAGATCCCGGAACGACTCCAGTTCGGGTTTCGCGGCGGTGAGATCGTAGTGCTGATCCGTCGTCTCGGCGACGAGGTGTCTCTCGGCACCCCGCGCTATCTGCTGGTAGCGCATGCCAATCATGTCTCGACTCCGGGTCTTAGCTCTTGCGTTGGTCGCTCGATCCCTCTCGCCCGCACGGGGATCGTTCTCTCCGAGCGTCCTCGATCGACGTCCGCGTCGTTCCGGCCGATCGCGAGCGATGCCGGGCGCGACCGATTGCCCTCCCGATAGCGACGCCACGCCGCCGGTTCCGGATCGTTCGACGCGCTTCTCCCCGAGAACATAATGCATTTATATACATATATCTTGAACCGTGATGTGAAGATTTACCGAATACCGAGTTGTGATCGGGTCGCTGGTGATCGTCTCTCGTCGGGGATAGGGCGTGCCGCCCCCGTCCCCGCTCGTAGTGAACGATGAACGCCTTCGATAGACTGCTGGACGCCGAACACGAGCACAAGCGGTTCGTCTACGTCATGGCGATCATCGCCGCGCTCAACGGCCTGCTGTTCGGGTTCGACACCGGCGTCATCTCGGGCGCGCTCCCGTACATCCAGCAGTCCTTTCACCTCTCGACGTTCCACGAGGAGATCGTCACCGCGAGCGTGCTGATCGGGGCGATGGTGGGTGGCTCCACCGGCGGTCGGCTGGCGGACCGACTGGGTCGCCGTCGGCTGGCGCTCGGGGCCGCGGTCGTGTTCTTCGTCGCGTCGATCGGGCTGGCGCTCTCGCCGAGCGTCTCGTGGCTCATCGCGTGGCGGATCGTCGAGGGGGTCGGCGTCGGGGTCGCGTCGATCCTCGGCACCCTCTACATCTCGGAGACGGCTCCGCCGGACATCCGAGGCTCGCTCGGGTTCCTCCAGCAGTTCATGATCGTGACCGGCATCCTCGTCGCGTACGTCGTGAACTACGCCTTCGCGCCCTCGTTCCTCGGCGTCATCGGGTGGCGTTGGATGCTCGGCTTCGGCGCGGTCCCCGCGGCGATCCTCGGGACCGGGATGTTCTTCCTCCCCGAGACCCCCCGGTGGCTCGTCGAAAACGGCCATCTCGACGAGGCCCGCGCGGTACTCTCGCGCATCCACACGCGTGAGGAGACCGAACAGGAGATCGACGCGATCCGCGAGGCAAGCCAGCAAGAGTCGAACGGCGACCTCTCGGAGCTGTTGAGTCCGTGGATCCGCCCCGCGCTCACGGTGGGCATCGCCCTCGCGGTCCTCCAGCAGGTCACCGGCATCAACACGGTGCTCTACTACGCGCCGACGATCCTCCAGAGCATCGGTCTCGGGTCGATCGCGTCGCTGTTCGGGACGATCGGGATCGGCGTCGTCAACGTGGTCTTCACGGCCGTCGCGGTGATGTACGTCGATCGAATCGGTCGCCGGAAGCTGTTGCTCATCGGGAGCGCCGGAATGACGGTGATGCTCGCCGTCCTCGGTCTCGGGTTCTACCTCCCCGGGCTCTCCGGGAGCGTCGGATACCTGACGCTCGGGAGCATGATCCTGTACGTGGCTTTCTTCGCGATCGGACTCGGGCCGGTCTTCTGGCTCCTGATCTCGGAGATCTATCCGCTCCACGTCCGCGGGACCGCTGAGGGGATCTCCTCGTTCTTCAACTGGGCGGCGAACTTCGCGGTCTCGCTGACGTTCCTCTCGCTGATGCAGCAGATCGGCCGGTCGATCTCCTTCTGGATCCTCGGCGTGTTCGGGCTGATCACGTTCCTGTTCACCTACTACCGCGTGCCGGAAACGATGGGGCGCTCCATCGAGGAGATCGAGGCCGATCTCCGCGAGAGTGCGATCATCGGCTCCGATCGAGGGACGTCCACGACCACGGACGACACCTAATCGGGACTCGTCGGCCGCCCTCTCGCTCGGACTGTCGCGACCGGCCGAATCGCCGTGGTCCCGTGCGCTCCGCTCGTTGGTCCTCGCGTCCGCGGGGTCGGTCCGCGGCGACGATACGACGCAAACGGGACATCCAGTTGTCATTAATGGTCGTTCAGCAACGATAGGATTATTAATGAGGGAGTTTTTGGTACAATCGGTTACGTCTATGCCCGAAAATGACAGGCGCAGTTTCCTGAAGGCCTCCGGCATCGTCGGAACGGCGGCGCTGACTGGCCTCGCGGGATGTGGCGGAAACGGTGGTGGACAGAGTAGCACCTCCAGCAGCAGCTCGCAGTCCTCGTCCTCTGGGGGGAGCGGCCAGACGGACGTGAAGCCGTTCGGGATGGTCACGACCCTCCAGAACGACCAGTGGCAGGCGTTCGCCAACGGCGTCCAAGAGGCCGCGAACGCCCTCGGCGCGCCCGACTCCGACTACAAGCAGAATCAGGGCCAACAGCAGAAGATGGTGAGCCAGCTCTCGACGGCGTTCACGAAGGGGTACAACGCCATCTGTGGGACGCCGTATCAGGCGTCCGGCGTGCCGACCGTCGTTCGCAAGTGCAAGCAGAACGACGCCGGGTTCGTCGACTTCTGGAACATCGCGAAGTGGTACACCCCGCTGGATGCCGGTGAGAACTTCATCCAGTACCAGATTCCGGCCGTCGCGAAGACGGGGCAGCTGACGGCCGAGATCCTCTTCGAGGAGATGGGCGGCGAGGGGAACTTCGTCCACATCACGGGGCCGCACGGCGTCACCGGACGCAACCGGAACATCGGCGTCGAGAACGCGATGAAGAAGTACCCGGACATCAACAAGCTCGGGATGCAGCCCGGCGACTGGTCGCGCCCGTCCGGGCGGAAGGTCATGTCCTCGTTCGTCTCGAAGTACGGGGACAAGATCGACGGCGTCTACTGCCAGAACGACGCGATGGGTCTCGGCGCGTACACCATCCTGAAGAACAACGACATGAGCGTCCCGATGGTCGGCTACGACGGCCCGAAGGACGCCGTCAACAACATCAAATCGACGAGCGCGGACGGCGACGGTCCGAACTGGGTCGCCTCCTTCTCCGCGAAGACCTTCTGGCAGGGCGGCTACGCGGTCGTCGAGGCCTTCGACTGGCTCAACGGCTGGCGTCCCACGGTTCCCGAGCGCATGATGTGGGGCGGTGGCGTCGTCGTCACGAGCGACCCGAGCAAGTATCGGGGGAAGCTGAAGACGGAGTTCGACGCCTCGTGGTCGAAGCCGGACGACTACCTCAGCGTCGCCTACTCCGACGGGAAGTCGCCCTACGACTGGAAGAAGATGTCCCGGACGCTCAACCCGGACGGTTGGGACCCGCAGAACAAGCTCGTCCCGATCCGCAAGGACGAGTTCAATCAGCTCAACTGGACGGAGTCGAACAAACCCAGCGGCTACTCGCTCCCGGACGCGTACAGCGAGTCGGGGACCTTCGACGACGTCGAGCAGCGCTACGCGAAGCACCACGAGACCGACCCGTACCAGTAGGGCGTCTCCCCCCACCACATGAGCACAACACACTCACACGACTCCACCGAAACGAGGGCGGACGCGGAATCGCGTGACCCCCTCCTGCACGTCGAGGGGCTCACCAAGCGGTTCAAGAACGTCACCGCGCTCGACGACGTCACGTTCGACATCCGCGAGGGCGAAGTCGTCGGACTCGTCGGCGAGAACGGCGCCGGCAAGAGCACGCTCTTGAACATCCTCTCCGGCGTCCACTCGGCCACCGAGGGACGGGTCGTCCTCGACGGCGAGGAGGTCACGTTCGATAGCCCGACCGAGGCGGCCGAACGCGGGATCTCGATCGTCCAGCAGGAGCAGAGCATCGTGCCCAATCTCACGGGCTACGAGAACCTCTTCCTCGGGCGCTTCGGTCAGTACACGAGCGGGCCGAAGCTCAACCGGAGCGAACTCCGCGAGCGCGGGAACGCCGTGCTGTCCGCGCTCGGGATCGATCTCGACCTCGACGCGCCCGTGCGGTCGTACGAGTTCAACGAGCGACAGATGCTCGAGATCGCGCGGGCGTTCAACAGCGCTCGCGAGGCGGAGAACCCGATCCTGTTCCTCGACGAGCCGACCGCGGCGCTCGAACAGTCCGGTCGCGACGTCCTCTTCGATCGCATCAACGACCTCCGCGATCAGGCGTCCTTCGTCTTCGTCTCCCACGAGCTCGAGGAGGTCATGAAGATCAGCGACCGCATCTACGTCCTGAAGGACGGAAGGGTCGTCGACGAACTTCCCGCCGAAAAGGCCACCGAGGAGGTCCTGCAGGAGAAGATGGTCGGACGCAGCACGTCCGAGGAGTACTACCGGACGAACGAGCAGCGCGAGATCGCACCTGACGCGCCGACGGTCCTCGACGTGGACGGACTCGGCGTTGACGACCTCGTGAACGACGTCTCCTTCGACGTCCGCGAGGGGGAAATCTTCGGCGTCGTCGGCGTCGAGGGAAGCGGCAAGCAGGCGCTCGGACGGGCGCTCGCCGGCGCCGCGGACGCCGAGGGCACGATCGCCGTCCGCGGCGAGATGGTCGAATCCGGCTCCGTCCCGCGGTTCGTCGAGGCGGGCGTCGGCTACGTCCCGAAGGAGCGAAAGAGCGAGGGCGTTCTCCTCTATCAGTCGCTGCGCGAGAACGTCTCGCTCCCCTCGATCAACACGCCGAAGCTCCAGCGGCGCCTCCCCGTCCTCGGGAGCCTGCTCCCCACGCTCGACTTCAACCGCGAGCAGGTGCTGGCCGAGGAGTCCATCGAGGACCTCGCGATCAAGACGCCCGGAACGGAAGCGCTCGTCCACACGCTCAGCGGTGGGAACCAACAGAAGGCGGTGATCGCGAAGTGGCTCCAGCGCGACGTCGACGTCCTCGTCGTGGACAACGTGACCCGCGGCATCGACGTCGGCGCGAAAGAGGAAGTGTACCGCGTCATCCGGCAGTTGGCCGACGATGGCGTCTCTATCGTACTCGTCGGGGACGAACTCCCCGAAGTCATTGGCATGTCAAATCGAATCGGCGTTATGCGACACGGTGAACTGACGACGGTCGTCCCCGCGCCCGCGGGCGACAAACCGGACGAAGAAACCCTCATCGAGGAGATGCTCCAGTCATGAGCGGGGCACAGTCCGACTCCCGACTGAGCGGTCTCTTCGAGGACCGGACGATGCAGGACTGGGCGCGCGACGCCGGCCCGCTGGCGATGCTCGTCATCCTCGTCGTGCTGTTCAGCGCGCTCTCCCCGTCGTTCCTGACGTTCGGGAACGTCGTGGACAGCATCATGATGAACTCCACCATCCTCCTGTTGGTGGCGCTCGCGGGGACGTTCCCCATCCTCGAGCAGAGCATCGACCTGTCCGTCGCGGCGAACCTCGGTCTCTCCGGCGTGCTCACGGCGATGGCGGTCAACCACTTCGGCGTCGTCGGCATCCTCGTCGGACCGCTCGTCGGTCTCCTCGCCGGCCTCGTGAACGGCGTCGTCTTCGCGAAGGGCAAGATCCCGTCGTTCCTCGTGACCCTCGGCACGCAGTCGGTGCTGATGGGGATCGCGTTGTTGCTCACGAACGGGAGTTCCCAGCCGTTCCGGAACCCGCTCGTCCAGCAGTTCGCCATCGGGAACGTCGTTCCGAGTGTGCCGAACCTCGTCATTTGGGGGCTGGTGTTCTACGTCATCACCGTCTTCGTCGCGTTCTACACGCCGTTCGGGCGCTACTGCTACGCGCTCGGCGAGAGCGAGAAGGTGACGGAGCTATCCGGCGTGCAGGTCGATCGGTACAAGATCGGCGTCTTCGTGCTCTCCGGACTGCTCTGCGGGATCGCGGGCGCGCTGCTGACGGCCCGCATCTCCTCCGGTGCTGCCGGAATGGGTTCCGGACTTCTCCTGCAGAGTATCGCGGGCGTCGTCATGGGCGGCACCGCGCTGACGGGCGGGGTCGGCGGTCCGCACCGGACGCTGATCGGCGTCCTCGTCATCGGCGTGCTGGAGAACGGCATGAACCTCATCGGGATCGGGTCGTTCGTCCAGCAGATCGTCCTCGGCGTCGTCGTCGTCCTCGCGGTCGCGATGTCGATGGACCGCGAGAAGATCGACATCGTGAAATAATCGCACGGATCGTTCTCCCCCGTTTTCGTTTCCGGCCTCCCGCGCCCGCGATCGCGCGGACCCGGGATTCCGTTGCCAACAGTTAACAGGAAGCGCCGTGAACCCCCTACCATGTCGACGGACACCGTCAGACGGTTCGAATCGTCGCTCGACGCCCTCGACGTGGGCTGTACGCGGACGGACCCCGCGGGCTTCCCGGACGCCCTCGACGCCGTGCTCGATCCGCCGGCGGTCGGGGTCCCCCTCGGGATCGACGGCGTGTCGCTCGACGGTACGCCGGTGGAGACGCCGCCGACGCCGCGCCTGCTCCGCGAGGCCGAGACGGGCGTGACGCCGGCCGGGAAGGCCATCGCGGAGTACGGCACGCTCGTCGTGGACGCGGACGCGACCGGGTGCGAACCCGTGAGCCTCTACCCGCCGACGCACGTCGCCGTCGTCCGCGAGCGGGACGTGCTCCCCGACGTGGAAGCCGCGACCGACCACCTCGGCGCGCGCTTCGCCGCGGGGGAGTCCTCCGTCTTCGCCACGGGCGTCAGCTCGACCGGCGACATGGGCGCGCTCGTCGAGGGCGTCCACGGCCCGAAACACGTCCACGTGATCGTCGTGGAGGAAGAGCCATGAGCGCGGGTCGCGAGCGTCGGCGCAAGGCGGAAAAGATCCGCCACCTCCTCGAGACGGAGGGCGACGCCGTCCACGAGAATACGACGGTCTTCAACGAGGACCGCTACGAGGTGACGGAGCGCTTCGACGATTTCGAGGCCCTGCGCGACGAAGCCCGCGCGATCAAGGAGGACGCCATCGAGCGCCTCCCCGAGCTGATCGAGGAACTCCGCGAGAGCGTCGAGGCAAACGGCGGCCACCTCTACCTCGCGGACGACGCCGCGGACGCCAATCGATACGTCACGGAGGTCGCCGCCGAAGAGGAGGCCGAGACGCTCGTGAAGTCGAAGTCGATGACCTCCGAGGAGATCGACGTGAACGAGGCCCTCGAAGCCGAGGGCGTGGACGTCTGGGAGACGGACCTCGGCGAGTTCGTCCTCCAAGTCGCCGACGAGGCGCCCTCGCACCTCGTCGGGCCGTCGCTCCACAAGACCCGCGAGGACGTCGCGGAGCTGTTCAACCACGTCTTCGAGCCCGAGGACCCCTTCGAGACGGCGGAGGAGCTGACGGAGTTCGCACGCGACTACCTCGGGGAGCGGATCCGCGACGCGGACGTCGGGATGACCGGTGCGAACTTCGTCGTCGCGGACTCCGGGACGATCACGCTCGTCACGAACGAGGGCAACGCCCGGAAGTCGGCGGTGACGCCGGACACGCACGTCGCCGTCGCGGGCGTCGAGAAGATCATCCCGAGCGCGGACGACCTCCAGCCGTTCGTCGAGCTCATCTCGAAGACCGCGACGGGACAGGACATCTCGCAGTACGTCACGATGCTGACGCCGCCAGTGGACTCGCCCACCATCGACTTCGATGCCCCGGACGAGCCGCTCGGTTCGGGCGACGGCGAGCGCGACTTCCACCTCGTCCTCGTCGACAACGGCCGCTTCGACATGCGCGAGGACGAGCACCTGAAGGAGACCCTCTACTGCATCCGGTGTGGCGCGTGCGCGAACTCGTGCGCGAACTTCCAGCACGTCGGCGGGCACGCCTTCGGCGGCGAGACCTACACGGGCGGCATCGCGACCGGCTGGGAGGCCGGTATCGGCGGCGAGGAGGCCGCCGACGACTTCAACGACCTCTGTACGGGCTGCAGTCGGTGCGTGAACGCCTGTCCCGTGAAGATCGACATCCCGTGGATCAACACGGTCGTCCGCGACCGGCTGAACCGCGGGCACGATCCCGACGCGTTCGACCACCTCGTCGAGGGTCTCACTCCCGACGAGGAGTCGGCCGGCGTCGACCTCCAAAAGCGCCTCTTCGGCAACTTCGAGACGCTCGCCGAACTCGGCAGTAAGACCGCTCCGCTCTCGAACTGGGTGGCGTCGAGTCGCCCGGCGCGCGCCCTCCTCGAACGCGTCGCGGGCATCGACAGCCGGCGCGAACTCCCCGCCTTCGAACGCGAGACCCTCGTCGAGTGGTTCGACGCGCGCGGGGGCTCGCGCGTCCCGCAAACGGGCGCGGAGCGCGAGGCCGTCCTCTACCCCGACGTCTACACGAACCACGTCCTCACCGAGCGCGGGAAGGCGGCCGTCCGCGTGCTCGAAGCCCTCGACGTCCACGTCCGGATCCCGTCGGCGCCGAGCAGCGGGCGCGCCCCGTTCTCGCAGGGGATGGTCGCGACCGCCGAAGCGAAAGCGCGCGGGGTCAGCGATCGCCTCGGGCCGTACGTCGACGACGGCTACGACGTCGTCGTCGTCGAACCCTCCGACATCGCGATGTTCGAGCGCGAGTACGAGAAACTCCTCCCCGGCGACGAGCACGAGTCCCTCGCCGAGCACAGCTACGAGATCGCCGAATACGTCTACGGGCTCCTCGAGAACGGCGGCGACGCCGCCGCACTCCGCGACGGGACCGGTGTCGCGGTCGACTATCACAGCCACTGCCAGCAGCGCACGCAGGGCCTCGAGGGGTACACGGTGTCGGTGCTCGACGCGGCGGGATTCGACGTGACGACGAGCGACGTCGAATGCTGCGGGATGGCGGGGAGCTTCGGCTACAAACAGGAGTATTACGAGCTCTCGATGGACGTCGGCGAGGACCTCCGCGAGCAGTTCACGGATGACGACGCGCTCCTCGCCGCCAGCGGCACTTCCTGCGTCGAGCAGCTGGGTGATCTCCTGCCGCGCGACGTCACGCATCCCGTCCAGCTCCTCGCGCCGCGCTGAACGACGCCGTCGGCACCTCGCGGCGAACGACGGGCACCCGTCACCGCTCGGCCCGCTCGGCCGTCGGCACCGCGATCAGGGATCGACGTGCCGTCGGAACGCGCGCTCGGTCAGCCACTCGCGATCCGCGCGCGAGAGCGTCTCGACGTGTGCCAACCACGAGACGGCATTCTCGTACGTCGCCTCGTCGCTCACGTTCGGATAGTCGGACCCCCAGATGACGCGTTCGCGGCCGAACGCGTCGAGCAGCCAGCGGACGTGCTCGTGCATGTCGGTGTACGGGTAGCCGGCGTCGGAGCGGTGGACGACCTCGGAGACCTTCACCGCGACGGTGTCGTACGCGGCGAGGTCGGCGAACGCCGCGAACGGTCCCTCTGCGGGCGGGACGTCCGGAGGCGCGTGCGCGAAGTGATCGAAGGCGTACCGGAGGTCGGGATAGGTCTCCACGAGGTCGAGCGCCTGATCGAGTTGGTCCTCGTGGGCGAGTATCTGCACGTACGCGTCGGTCTCACGCGCCGCGTCCCAGAACGCGGTCTCCTCGATGGCGTCGCGAAGCCACGTGACGGACGGGTCGAAGCGCTCCCACATGGCGTCGCGCGGGCACGCGGCGCCGAGTCGGAAGCCGAGGACGCCATCGGCCGCCATCGCCTCGCGAAGCGTCTCCGCCGCGTCGTCCGCGAACGGATCGAGCATCACGACGCCGTGCAGTCGGTCGTGCTCGGCCGCGCACGCGACCGTGTAATCGTTGGCCGTCCAGTCGGTGATCGGGTACCCGACGACGACCGCCTCGTCGACGCCCGCTGCGTCCATGTCCGCGAGGAGGCGCCGCGACGTGTACGCCGTGTGCACGTCGAAGGCGTCGATGCGGTCGATCAGCGCCCCGGTCGTCCACGGGCGGTCGGGACTCGGATATCCCCACGCGTGCGTGTGCGAATCGATCATTCGTCGCGTCCCGACACTACCGCACCCGGTTCTCCAGATCGGCGTCGTCGCCGGCCTCGTCGAGCCGGTCGAGGTTGCGCGCGAGGATGTCCGCGCAGCGCTCGTAGTAGTGCGGCGTCGAGCCGGCCATGTGGGGCGTGATGCGGACGTCCTCGAATCCCCAGAGCGGGTGGTCCGCCGGGAGCGGCTCCGGGTCCGTCACGTCGAGGGCCGCGCCCGCGAGTTCGCTCCCGCGGAGCGCGTCGACGAGCGCGTCCGTGTCGACGACGGGGCCGCGCGCGACGTTCACGAGCATCGCCGACGGCGGCAGGGTGTCGAAGGCCGCCTCGTCGATCAGCCCCTCAGTCGTCTCCGTCAGCGGGCAGGCGAGCACGAGGTAGTCCGTCCGGGCGAGCGCGCCGTCGAACGCCGGGCCCTCGAAGCCCACCACCTCGTCGGTCGGCCCCCCCTTCGCGGGCGTGTAACGGACGCCGATCGTCTCCACGCCGAAGGGTTCGAGGCGCTCGACGATCGACGTCCCGATCGCGCCGAGACCGACGACCGTCACCGTCGAGTCCTTCAGTTCGCCCGCGCGGTAGTGGTCCCACTGGCGCGCCTGCTCGCGACGCCATCCCTCGTCGAGGCGGCGAGCGGAGACGAGGAGGTAGCCGAGGACCTGCTCGGCCATGTTCGGCGCGTGGATGCCCGAGCCGTTCGTGACCGCGACACCCCGTGATTCGAGGTCGTCGAGCGGCAGGTGCTCGTAGCCCGCGGCCAGCCCCGCGAACAGCGTCAGGTCGTCGGCGCGTTCGAGAAGCTCCTCGTCGATCGCGCGCCCGGTCACCACGTCCGCGTCGGCGACGCGCTCCAGTTCCTCGCTGCGCGTCCGGGCGCGCACCACCTCGTCGTCGGGGCGTCGCCCCCGGATCTCGGCCGCGTACTCCGTCATCGGCATCCCGTGCGTTCCGCGTTTCAGGACCAGTATTCGTCGTGACATCGTGCGTGTGCCAACTGACGACACGATCATAGTCTTTCCGACGGGAAGGGGCAGCTACTTGGTGGGTGGTACCGTCGAACACTCCGTGACGGACTCGAAGTACCACCAGTTGGTCGCGGAGATGAAGGGCGGCATCGAGTGGCGCGACCTCTCGGACGGCGACATGGAGCGCGATCCCTCGCGGAGTGCGAAGATCACCGACGTCACCTGCCACGTCGTCGGCGGCAACTTCCCGTGGAACGTCATCACGGTCGAGACGGACGCGGGCGTCACGGGCGTCGGCGAGGCGTTCAACGGCCCGATCAGCGAGCACGTCGAGTACCTCCGGCCCGGACTCGTCGGCGAGAACCCCTACGACGTCGAGCGCCTCGAAGAGCACATGACCCAGCTCCTCTCGGGTCTCGGCGGCGGCGTCGGATACTCGCAGGCCGCCGTCTCCGGTATCGAGACCGCGCTCTGGGACGTCGTCGGGAAGCTCACCGGGCTCCCCGTCTACCAGCTGCTCGGCGGGAAGTTCCGCGACGAAGTGCGGATCTACTGCGACTGCCACGCCGGCGAGCACCTCGATGCGGGATCAGGGAAGGCCTTCGAGGCCTACGACCCCGAGGCGTACGCGGACGCCGCCGCCGACGTCGTCGACGAGGGCTTCGACGCGCTGAAGTTCGATCTCGACGTCGCCGCCGGGGACGCCGACACCGCGACGCGGCGGCTCTCGAACGCCGCCGTCCAGCACAAGGTGGATGTCGTTGCGGCCGTCCGCGAGCGCATCGGCGACGAGCCCGCCCTCGCATTCGACCTCCACTGGAACTTCACGGTCGAAACGGCGCTCCGGATCGCGCGCGAACTCGAGGCGTACGATCTCGCGTGGCTCGAAGACCCCGTCCCCCCGGAGAACGCGGACGCGCACCGCCGCGTCACCGAGGGGACGAGCACGCCGATCCTCGCCGGCGAGAACCTCACGCGCGTCGAGA
The DNA here is from genome assembly GCF_000474235.1 of Halarchaeum acidiphilum MH1-52-1. Classification (GTDB taxonomy): domain Archaea; phylum Halobacteriota; class Halobacteria; order Halobacteriales; family Halobacteriaceae; genus Halarchaeum; species Halarchaeum acidiphilum. Next base: position 1,219 of record NZ_BATA01000058.1, on the reverse strand, counting down.
CCTTCCTCCCCTACCTCACCGAGGGGGCGATGGACGTCGCCGCCCCGGACATCCAGAAGTGCGGCGGCCTCGCGGAGTTCCGCCGCGTCGCCGCGCTCGCCGACGCCGTCGACGTCCCCGTGACCCCGCACAACGTCTCCAGCCCGATCGGCACGGTCGCGAGCGTCCACGCCTGCGCGAGCGTCCCGAACGCCTTCGTCCTCGAGTGGCACGCCCGCGACGTCGACTGGTGGGACGACCTCTACGAGGGCGCACCGCTCATCGAGGACGGTCGGATCACTGTCCCGGAGGGGCCCGGCCTCGGACTCGACATCGACGTCGACGCGTACAACGAGCGCCTCGCCGCGGGTGAGGAACCGATCGATCTCTGAGGTTGCCTTGTTTTGCCGGCGACGCTAACGTGCAGATCTGAGTGACCTAGGAATATTACTGGCAATGTTAACCGAACACGGATAGACCCTACCCCCACGCCCTCTTACGAATCAACGAGGTAGCATCAAGCGTACCGTGAAACCCGACGCCGTTGGCGATTCAACATAGCCGAGTGAACACGGTCGCGTTAACTTTGGCATGAGTTGTGACAGTTGTGTTCAGATAAGCTGATTTCACGCGAAGCTGAACGATCTGAGCCAATCGTCGGCGGTTTCTGCGTTGGCGTTGCTGAAACAGTTTGAGAAACAGATAGTTCGTCGTTTTATCCCTCTAAAGACACGCTCAACAGCATTCCGGTTTCCATGTTTCTCGTATCTGAAATCGAAGCCGTGACGCTGGCATGCATCTTGCAACGAGTGCGATCCATCGACGAGAAACACGGCGTGGGAGACGTCGTGTTTCTCGGAGAGTTCCGTCAGAAACGAATGAGCGAGAACCGTCGTTGTTGTCAGTTCACACTTTGTATGGAGTAATTCGTTCGTTTCTGGATCGACGGCGGCGTACAGCCAATACTGCTCGTCGTTCAGTCGGATCACAGTCTCGTCAACCGCAACGTGATCCGGACACCGACCAGATTCGGGCTGTAGATCGGCCTTGTGAACCCAATTGTGAATGGTAGATCGAGCACGTTTGACACCGAATACCCCCATAATAGATACAGTATTCGAAAGAGATGGTCCACCGAGATGCAGCTGAATACTGAGATTCATCAGCAATCGCGGTGTCGCTTCTCGTTCAACAAACTCTACGTTGATCTCGTCTAAACAACCGTTGAAGCGGTCGTTTT
>NZ_BATA01000059.1 GCF_000474235.1 Halarchaeum acidiphilum MH1-52-1 | reverse complement strand
GCGTGGCAGTTGCGGTGTAGGCTGTGGCGGTCGCGGAGCGTGGCTGTCGCGTGGCAGTTGCGGTGTAGCTGTGGCGATGGCGGTAGTGTGGTCGTCACGGCCGCGTGGCTGTGCCGTTGGTGTCGCCGTCGCGCGGCGGTGGCGGCCCGTCCTCCCACGCTGCGTTCGGGCGGCCGTCGCCGCCCGGATGCGGCCGGCGGGCCTTGGTGGAATACTACGGGTCGTTCGAAAGACGGCAGCGCCGCCTTTCGTGATCACGAGAGAGCTTTGCTCTCTCGAACGACGAGCGCCGAAGGCGCGAGGGCTTAGTGCGGAAGCGTTTTGCCGCTCGGTCGGTCAGAAAGACGCAATGAGCGACCTCGAAGCGGAGTACCGCCTCGATTATTTCGAGGAGGAGGGGTTCCGTCGCGGGCAGTGCACGGAGTGCGGCGCGCACTTCTGGACCCGCGACCCGGACCGGGAGACGTGCGGGGAGCCGCCCTGTGAGGAGTACGGGTTCATCGACGATCCGGGCTTCGACGAGGAGTACTCGCTCGTCGAGATGCGCGAGCGCTTCCTCTCCTTCTTCGAGGCGCACGATCACGAACGGATCGACCCGTATCCGGTCGCGGCGAACCGCTGGCGCGACGACGTCCTCTTGACGCAGGCGTCGATCTACGACTTCCAGCCGCTGGTCACCTCGGGCCAGACGCCGCCGCCCGCGAACCCGCTCACGATCAGCCAGCCCTGCATCCGGATGCAGGACATCGACAACGTCGGGAAGACGGGGCGGCACACGATGGCGTTCGAGATGATGTCGCACACGGCGTTCAACGCCCGCGAGGACGCCGAGGACGAGTACGCCTACGAGGGCGAGGTCTACTGGAAGGAGGAGACGGTCGCCTACTGCGACGAGTTCTTCGTCGACATGGGCGCGGACCCCGCGGATATCACCTACATCGAGGACCCGTGGGTCGGCGGCGGGAACGCCGGGCCGGCCTTCGAGGTGCTGTACAAGGGCGCCGAACTCGCGACGCTCGTCTTCATGTCGATGGAGGAGGACCCCGAGGGCGAGTACGAGATGAAGGACGGAAACACGTACTCGCCGATGGACACGTACATCGTGGACACGGGGTACGGTCTCGAACGCTGGACGTGGGTCTCGCAGGGGACGCCGACGGTGTACGAGGCGGTCTATCCGGACGCCATCGCCTACCTGAAGGACGCGGCGAAGATCGACCACACGGAGGAGGAGGAGGAACTCATTCATCGCGCCGCGAAGCTCGCGGGTCACCTCGACATCGACGAGGTCGAGGACATGGACGCGGCGCGCGACAACATCGCGGACAAGCTCGGCGTCGAGACCGAGCGCCTCCACGAGCTGATGCGGCCGCTGGAGGACATCTACGCGATCGCCGACCACGTCCGCACGCTCGCCTACATGTTCGGCGACGGGATCGTGCCATCGAACGTCGGGACGGGCTACCTCGCGCGGATGGTGCTGCGCCGGACGGTTCGCCTCATCGACGACGTGGACGCGAACGTCGATCTCGAGGATCTCGTGGACCGGCAGGCCGAGCGCCTCGACTACGGGAACCGCGAGACGATCCGCGACATCGTGCGCTCGGAGGTCCGGAAGTACGAGGAGACCCTCGAACGGGGCTCCCGGAAGGTCGAACAGCTCGCGGAGGAGTACGCGGAGCGCGGCGATCCGATCCCGGCGAGCCAGCTCGTCGAGTTCTACGACAGCCACGGTCTCCAGCCGGACATGGTGACGGAGATCGCGGAGGACGTCGGCGCGCAGGTGGACGAGCCGGACGACTTCTACTCGCTCGTCGCCTCCCGGCACGACTCGGCGGAGGCCTTCGAGTCGAGTGAGGAGACGGACGAGCGCCTGCAGGACCTCCCCGACACGGAGGAGCTCTACTACGACGACCAGTACAGGGCGGAGTTCGAGGCCGTGGTGCTCGACGTCTTCGAGCGCGACGGCGAGGGCGAGGACGGCGGCCCGGCGTACGACGTCGTCCTCGATCAGACGATGTTCTACCCGGAGGGCGGCGGCCAGCCGGCCGATCACGGGACGCTCTCGACGGACGACAAGACCGTGCAGATCTCGGACGTGCAGGTGCGCGACGACGTCGTCCTCCACCGGGCGGACGAGGATCCGGGGAAGGGCGAGTTCGTCCGCGGCCAGATCGACATGTCGCGCCGCCGGCGCCTGATGCAACACCACACGGCGACGCACATCATCGGCCACGCCGCCCGCGAGGTCCTCGGCCCGCACGTCCGGCAGGCGGGCGCGCAGAAGGGCACGGACTCCTCGCGCATCGACGTCAGCCACTACGATCGCATCTCGCGCGACGAGGCGAAGGCGATCGAGCGCGTCGCGAACGAGATCGTGACGGATAACTCGGTCGTCGAGCAGGAGTGGCCCCACCGCCACGAGGCCGAGGCCGAGCACGGCTTCGACCTCTATCAGGGGGGGATCCCGCCGGGGGAGAACATCCGACTGATCCACGTCGCGGAGGACGTACAGGCGTGTGCGGGGACGCACGTGAAGCGCACGGGCGACATCGGATCGATCCGCATCCTGAACACCGAGCGCATTCAGGACGGCGTCGAGCGCATCACGTTCGCGGCGGGGATCGCCGCGCTCGAACACGATCAGGCCCAAGAGGACTACCTCCGCGAGACCGCGGCGACGTTCGACGTCGCGCCGCCGGAGGTGCCCGAGACCGCCGAACGCTTCTTCACGGAGTGGAAGGATCGCGGCAAGCGCATCGAGGAGCTGAAAGAGCAGCTCGCGGAGGCCCGCGCGTCGGGCGGTGCCGGCGGCGAGGAGGTCGAGATCGGCGAGTGGACGGCGACGATCCAGCGCCTCGACGCGGACATGGACGAGTTGCGCGCGACGGCGAACGCGCTCGCCGAAGACGGGAAGATCGCGGTCGTCGGCTCCGGGCTGGACGGCGCGCAGTTCGTCGTCAGCGTTCCCGAGGACGTGCCCGTGAACGCCGGACGGGTCGTGAGCGAACTGGCCGGAATGGTCGGCGGCGGCGGTGGCGGTCCGGCGGACTTCGCGCAGGGTGGCGGTCCCGACGCCGAGAGGGTCGACGACGCCCTTGAGTGCGCACCGGAGATCCTGCGCGACGTCGCGGAAGCGTGAGCGTCCGAGACGCGGATCCGTTCGCGCGCCGCCGTCCGCGATAGCGGCGACACCCCGACCGGCGGCAATCCTTATTCGTCCGCGGTAGTTGGACACATCTATGGCAGACCTCCGCATCGCGCTGTTGAATGCCGCGCACGATCCGGCGGACACCGCGAGGAATTTCCGCCGCGAGGTCGACGCGGACCTCGCCGAGTTCCACGTCGCCGGCGGCGAATTGCCCGACTCGTACGACTTCGACGCCGTCATCGTCACGGGCTCGCGTTCGTCCGTCTACTGGGACGACGAGCAGGAGTGGATCGCGCCGGCGCGCGAGTGGGTCGCCGACGCCGATCGCCGCGGTCTCCCGATCCTCGGCGTCTGTTTCGGCCACCAGCTCGTCGCCGAGGCGCTCGGCGGCACCGTCGACGACATGGAGGAGTACGAGATCGGCTACCGGAGCGTCGCCCACGACGGGAGCGACCCGCTCTTCGACGGCGTCGACACCGAGTTCACGGTGTTCACGACGCACTCGGACGCCGTGACGGAGCTTCCGCCGGGCGCGGCGTTGCTCGCGGAGAACGAGTACGGCGTCCACGCCTTCCGTCGCGGGAACGCCTACGGCGTCCAGTTCCACCCCGAATACGACACCCGCACCGCGGAGCGCGTCACTAAGCGCAAGGACGACCTCGCGGATGACCGAAAGGCTACGGTCCTCGACGGCATCGACGCCGATCACTACGAGGCGGCCTGCGAGGCCAAGCGGCTCTTCGACAACTTCTGCGAGCTCGCCGCGAGCGCCGGCCCCTCCGCGTCCGACTGACCGTCACCCTACTCTCGGCGCCCCGACTCCCGCTCCTCGGGCCGTCGCGCCGGCGGACAAGCGCTCACGAGCGTACCCCACCAGTCGCGGTGGTCTGCGCCCCACCGATAGAGACCCTCGCGGAGTTCCCGGTACGTCTCGAACTCGCGCAGTTCGTCGACGACGCCCTCGATCGCGGGGAACATCCGAACGAGCGCCTGTTCGACGGCCTCGCCGGCGGAGTACGCGACGTCGTCAGTGAGGAGATGCGCGGACCTCTCGTAGTCGTCCGGCAGGCGCGCGCGCTGATCGGGGCTGAGTTCGGAGAAGCCGACGGGTTCGAAGTCGCCGCGATCGAGCGCGCGCTCGACGCACCACGTGCAGAAGCCGCAGTCGTCGTCGTAGAGATCCGCGCCGGGTGTGCTCCGTCGCGGTCAGCGCGTGTCACTCGTATCGCCCCGTGACGGTGCCACAGTCGCGACAGCGGACGAGGATCTCGTCGTGGTCCTCGCCGAGTTCGACGTCGTGGCGGGTCTCCCCGCCGCACGCCTCGCACTCGCGGCGCAGGACGGTTTCGCCGGACTCCTGCGGTGCGCCGATCGCGAGGACGACGGCGGTGTCGTCGCCGCTGTTCCGCGAGCGTTGGAACTCCCCCGGACCGAAGCGGACGAGTTCGCCCGCGCCGACGGTGACGTCGCCCTCCGCGGTCCGGAAGGTGAGTTCGCCCGCTTGGACGTAGAAGACCTCCTCTTGGTTCGCGTGGCTGTGGTAGCCGTACGCGGTCGACTCCTCCGGTTCGAGCTCGTAGTAGTTCAGCGCGAGGTCCGACGCGCCGAGGGCGTCGGTGAGCGCGTAGACGGTGGACGCCGGACCCATCCGGGTGTCCTGATCGGCGAGCGAGACGGTGTGCACACGCGAACTGTGGGCCGCCGTCGTTTCAAAGCTGCCGGCCACACCCACGACGCGTCGCCGCGCGCGGTCCCGGTCGTTTAAGCGAGCGGCGCCACTCCCTCCGATATGGCTATCGATCCGAGCTTCGACGAGAACCGCGAGGTCGTGGGGGACCACGAGGGGCACGACGTCTGGGGGCCCGTGGACGAGCCCGAGACGCTGGGAATCCACGGGACGCACGTCGCCGTCGACTTCGATATCTGCGACGCGGACGGCGCGTGCATTGAGGACTGCCCAGTCGACGTCTTCGAGTGGGTGGAGACGCCCGACCACCCGACGAGCGAGCGGAAGGCCGATCCCGCGAACGAGACGCAGTGCATCGACTGCATGCTCTGCGTGGACGTCTGTCCGGTGGATGCGATCGACGTGGACAGCACTCGCGCGTGAGCGCCAGCGGAACGCGCGGGACGAGCGAACGCTGAGACGTCCCGTGTGAGGCGAGGCGTGAGCACACGAGCCTGACGGAGGCAGGCTCGGAACGATCGAGCGACGACCGTAGGGTGTAGGGTAGGGAGCCGCGAGCCACGAGCGTGAGCGCCAGCGGAACGCCCGAGGCGACGGCGCCGCCGCTCGTCGGTCGATACGGCGCCCGAGAACGCCGGGCACTCCTGTCGCGGCTACTGCTTGTGACCAGAGAGACGTGAAGAACGACGGACCGCGTTCTCGTCGTCCGAGCAGGCCGTGTCCGGGCGCTCGGCGGCGTCAGGCTCGGTCGATGTCGAGCTGTTCGCGGAGCCGGGAGAGCGCCTCGGAGTCCGCGAGTTCGTCCAGGCGCTCCTGAAAGTGCTCCTCGCAGAGCCCGACGCGCACGCCGGACTTGTCGACGGAGACGTCGGCGGTCCGGTCACAGTAGTGACAGCGCATACGTGACAGTCGGGCCCGTAGCACCATAAGTGCGCGGCCCGTTCAACCCCGGATACGACGCCGGAGACGGAGATATTCGCCGCTGTCGATGCCGGCGACGCCGAGCGTCTCGTCGTGCACGTCGCTCCCGCCGAGCGAGAGCAGGTCGTATCGCTCGACGGCGCGCTCGACGCGCGCTGGTCCGTCCTCGTGGGCGTCCGCGTCGTCGCTCGCCGTTTCACCGCTCGCGTTACCGCGGACACTCCCACCGGTCGGCCCCGCGCTCTGCCCCACGGGCCGATCGTAGGGGTAGTGGACTTCGACGGCGTCGAGCGATTCGCAGAGCGCGAGCGCGGCGTCCGGGTCGGCGTACCGGAGCGGATGGGCGAGACCGACCGCCCCGCAGGCGTCGCTGAGGAGGTCGCGGCCGCGCTCGAACGTGGGGACGTCGCGAGCGACGTAGCACGGGCCGTCCTCGCCGATGAGGTCGTCGAACACCGCACCCACCTCGTCGTAGTCGGTGCCGGGATGGGCGACGACGGCGCGCGCGACGTGCGGGCGACCGAACCCCGGCTCGACGTCGAGACCGAGGTCGATCCCGAGGCGTGACTCGACGTTCGCGACGATCCGTCGTCCGCGCTCGATCCGGTCGCGTTCGAGGCGTGCGGTCTCCTCGCGAAGCGCGGGCGTCTCGCGCACGCCGTAGCCGAGTAGGTCGACGCGCTGGGCGGGCGCCGCGACGCGAAGTTCGATCCCCCGGACGAACTCGATGCCGTCCCGCTCAGACAGCGGTGCGTCCAGCCCCGTGTTCAGGGTGTCGTGGTCGGTGACGGCGACGGCCTCGACGCCGGCGCGCCGGGCGGCGGCCGGGACCTCGTCGAGCGCGAGCGTTCCGTCGGAGGCCGTCGTGTGGACGTGGAGGTCGGCGTGGGGCACACCGGGGATACGACCGGCCGAGGGAAGAACGCACTCCCCGTTCCGTGCTATCTCTTCTCCCACCAAATTCATAATGATCATCCCCGATAGACGTGGTTGTGATGACGCTCCGAACGGCGACTGACCTGCTCGAAGACGCGACCTACCCGGCGACGATAGACGACCTGCGCGCGGCGTACGGCGAGGTGCGCATCGAACACCCGACGGGCGAGGAGTGCCTCGGCGACGTCCTCGCGCGGACCGGTGACGACGAGTTCGCGGACGCGACGGCGGCGGTCCACGCCGTCTACGGCGCGGTCGGGCAGGACGCCGTCGGCCGCGTCGGCTACTCCGACCGCGATCCGACGCCCATGGGCGTCGACGGCCACGATCCGGTCTCCTTCTGAACACCTTCGGGGGAGTTTTGCCGCCCTCCGATACCCTCTTTAGGGTGGGTGGAATACCCATGGGTAACGATACCATGTCCATCGGATCTTACGACGAAGACGAACACGAGCGCCGCGAACGGAAGAACGCCGACGTCGATCTGCGCGCGGACGACGACCGGACCGAGTACCACGGGACGGTCACGTACGACTCCGGGGACTCCACCGAGGCGCTGCTCGATCAGTTCAAGCAGATGAAGCGAAACTGAACTCTCACTCCCAGCCGGGCGTTGACGGCGCCCCGCGCTCCTCCTCCACATGCACCGCGAGCGACTGGTCCGCGCCGTCCGACCGCTTCTCGGCGTTCGCGGCTCGCTGCACCCACTCCGCGGCCGCTCGCCCGGCCCACGAGTCCGCGTCTTCGGCGCGCTCGGTGTACGTCTCGCGCTTCGTCGGCTCCACCGCGGCCGTCCCGGGCGCGCTCGCCGCGGCGACGCCGACGAACGCCGCGCGATCGGCCTGTCGCAACTCGCCCGCCAGCAGTCGCTCGACCACGCCCGTTAGCTCGTCGGCGTCCGGATAGCAGAACACCTTCTCGCCGAGCGCCTGCGGGCCGAGCAGGACCCCCGCGTCCTCGGGGGCTTCGCCGTCGACGAGTCGCTCCCCGCCGAACGCGTCCTCGACGCGCTCGCACTCCGTCTCCGCCTCCAGCGCGAGGTTGTGCCCCGGATAGTCCCCGCACTCCTCCGGATAGAGCGCCGAATCGTGAATCCGACACTGGAGCGTCTCGGGATCGAGGAACGCGCAGGTCGGGAGCCAGCGCGCCTCGGTATCGAACGGCGCGACGGGCTTCGGCGGTTTTCGCAGCCCGACGAAGAAGACCGGACGGTCGCCGACCGCGGCGACCGCCGTGCCGTCGATCTCGACCCGATCGTCGCCCTCCGCGGGCGACCAGAGTCGCGGCGTCAGCGCGTCGCCGTACCCCGAATCGACGAATTCGCGGACGTCCTCGCGAGTCAGCGGAACGAGGTTATACGTGTCGTCGAGCGGGGGACGCGCTCCCCGGCGCTCGTGATCGTCGGGGGCGGCGACGAGCGGGCGCCAGTCGAGACAGCACCCCGCACACCCCTCGCAGTTCACCTCCATGCCGTACCGGTTGGTGTCACCGCAACGAAAACCTTCCCCGACAGGGCGAAAGGGCCGGCGCCCCGACGGGTGGTATGAGCAAGCGACGCTGCGACGCCTGCGGGAGCCGCGTCGAGGTCCCGGGCGGTGTCGGTGATTTCTGGGACTTCGGATCGCTCGAAAAGGAGGGGGCCGGCGGGCTGACGCTCGAACTCGGTGACGAGAGCGAGTTCTTCCTCTGTTTCGACTGCATCGAGACGCTCCCGGAGGACCCGACGCGGGCGGACGTTCGCGAGATCACCGACGAGTGACGCGCACCGTCGCCCCGACGAGCGCGGGGGTTAAGGCGCGCGGCGGCGTCACGATCAGGCAGTGAAACCGGCGCGCATCCACGCCGAATTCCCCGCGCCGTCCTATCGCGGCGCGCAGGAACGGGCGCTCTCGGACGTCCGCGACGCCTTCGAGGCGGGCAACGACGTCGTCCTCGTGCGCGCGCCGACCGGTTCGGGGAAGTCGCTCATCGCCCGCGCGATCATGGGCTGCGCGCGCGGCGTCGACGAGGCCGACCCCCATCAGGCGACGGGCGCCTACTACACGACGCCGCAGGTCTCGCAGCTCGACGACGTCGCCGCCGACGACCTGCTGGACGATCTCAAGGTGATCAGAGGGAAGAACAACTACACCTGTATCCTCCCGGACGAGGAGCACACGCCGGTCGATCGCGCGCCGTGCGCCCGCGAACGGGGATACGACTGCGCGGTCAAACACCGCTGTCCGTACTTCTCGGCGCGCGCCGTCGCCTCCGCGCGCTCGCACGCCGCGATGACGCTCGCGTACTTCATGCGCACCGCGGGGAGCGAGGTCTTCCGCACGCGCGACGTCTGCGTCATCGACGAGGCGCACGGGCTGGCGGAGTGGGCGGAGATGTACGCCACCGTCGAACTCGGCCCGCGGACGGTGCCAGTGTGGAACGACCTCCGCGTACCCGAGATCGACGGCGCCGAGGCGGCCGCGCGCTTCACCGACACCCTCGTCTCGACCTGCGAGTCACGGAAGGACGAACTGCTCGGCGCGGACGAACTCGACGCCGAGGAGGCCGCCGAGCGCGACCGGCTCCAAGAACTCATCTCCGAGGCGTCGTGGTTCGCGGAGGACTACCGCGATCCCGAGTCCGGAACGACGTGGGTCGTCGATCAGGCCGCCGACGGCACGATCACGGCCAAGCCGATGAACCCCGCCCGGTATCTCCGGCACACCGTCTGGGACCGCGCGAACCGCTTCGCGCTCCTCTCCGCGACCATCCTCGATAAGGACTCGTTCTGCCGCGCCGTGGGATTGGATCCCGCGTCCGTCGCGCTCGTCGACGTCGAACACACCTTCCCCGTCGAGAACCGTCCGCTCTACGACGTGTCGCAGGGGAAGATGACCTACGAGGAGCGCGACGAGACCCTCCCGCGGGTCGCCCGGGTCCTCGCGCGCGTCATGGCCGCCCACCCCGACGAGAAGGGGATCGTCCACTGCCACTCCTACGCGATTCAGGAGGCGCTCGTCGACGAACTCGCCGCGCTCGGCGTCGCGGATCGGGTGCGCGCGCACGGGAGCGACACGCGAGACGCCGACTTGGAGGCGTGGAAGGCGAGTTCGGAACCAGAGGCCTTCCTCGCCGTGAAGATGGAGGAGGCCCTCGACCTCGAGGGCGACCTCGCGCGCTGGCAGTTGCTCTGCAAGGCGCCGTTCCTCAACACGAACGACTCGCGGGTCGCGCGCCGCCTCGAAGACGGCCAGTGGGCGTGGTACTACCGCAGCGCGCTCCGTACCGTCATTCAGGCCGCCGGCCGCGTCGTCCGCGCGCCCGACGACCACGGCGCGACCTACATCGCGGACGACTCCGTGCTCGACGTCTTCGAGCGCGCGCGAACGGACATGCCGCCGTGGTTCCGCGAACAGGTCGACCGCATGACGACGCCGGACCTCCCCGCCCTCGACGCCGACGCCGCCACCGCGAACGTCTCGCCCGGCCGGCCGTCGAGTCCCCGCGACGCCGCGACCGGCTCCACCCGAAGCGGAGGGGGTCGATCGGGCGGGACCGGCGGCACGAGTCGGGCGAGCAACGACGACGCCGACGGCACGCCCCGCGACGACGCGGACGCTACCGAGCGCCACAGCCCGATGGCGGACGTCTGGGACGTCGACTAGCCCTCGGAGACGACGGTCGCGGCGACGGATACCGCGACAGAGCGGCGAGAAGCGGCGCTGAACGGCCAGCTTCGCTAATCGATGGACTGCGTCGTTCGCGCGACGACGCGCGACGTCACCGTCGGTCCACGCGACTCCCGGTTCGACTCGGATACCGAAACCGTCGCACCTACACGAGCGCCCAGACGATCGTCGCGCCGACGAGGATCAACACGAGGAGGATCGCCAGCCAGACGTGGCGCTCGCCCTCACCCATCGCCGATCACCGCGTCGAGGACGCCGTGCACGACGCCCTCGCTGTGCGATTTCACGACGCGCGCGTCAACGCTCGCCACGCGCACGCCGTGTTCGTCCGCCGCCGCCCGCAGTCGCGCGTCCGAGCGGGCGGGGAATCGGGCCTCCGGACAGGTCGTGTGGACGTGGAGCGTTCCGGTGCCGTCGAGGGCGTCGAACGCCGCCGCGAGGTAGTCGCTCCGGACGTCCTCGGTATCGCTCGTCCCGTAGCCGCCGAGGCTATCGTAGTACCCCATGACGACGCGGTCGAACGACTCCGTCGCGTCGTACTCGCGGCAGTCGCCGAGGACGCACTCGACCCGATCGGCGACGCCGTTCAGCTGGGCGTTCTCGGCGAGATAGCGGAAGGCCGCGGGGTTCCGCTCGACGGCCACGACGCTCGCGCCGGCGCGCGCCATCGGGAGCGCGAAGTAGCCGATCCCCGCGAACATGTCGAGGACGCGCTCGTCTGCGCTCACCACCTCGCCCATCCGGACGCGCTCGGCCTGATTGCCGGGCGCGAACAGCACGTCCGCGAGGTCGAGGGCGTACCTCGTGCCGTGCTCGGTGTGTATCGTCTCCGTATCGCCGCTCCCGGCGACGACCGTCACGTCGGGTTCGCGCGCCTCGCCCGCCACGCCCTCGCGTGCGAGCACCGTGTCGGCCTCGCCGTGGAGGTCGAGGAGCGCCTCGCCGACCGACGCCCGTTCGTCCGCGCCGAGCGCGTCGGGGAACGCGACGAGCACGACGTCGCCGATGAGCGCCCACGACGACGGTGCGCGTTCGATCTCCTCTCCGTCCCATCCGCGCTCGCGGAGGTAGTCGTCGAGACCCGCCGCCCGGATCTCCGGATCGTCCTGTTCGACGAGCGCGTCGAACGTCGTCGCGCGCGGCTCGGCGAGCACGGGGAGTTCGACGCGCTCGGCGTCGTGCTCACGCACCTTCCGCGCGGTGTCGTAGACCCCCTCCGCGTCGAGCGCGTCGAGTTTCTCCTCCGTCTCCGTCTTCGGAACGACGATGGCGAGCGCGTTCACGACGGCAGGACGTGGAGACCCGCGCGGGACTTCAACACCGGCACTTCCGCGTCGTCCGTGTCGAGGTAGTCGGGGCGCGCGACCGTCACCGAGGCGTACGTCTCGGGGTCGAGCACCTGCACGGCGTTCGCGTCCTCGACGGCGACGAGGGTCGTCTCCGCCGCATCGTCACGCGTCCCGAGCTTTCGGGCGTCGGGGGCGTCGCCGACCTCGTGGGTCGCCTCGAACGCCTCGCCGGTCGTCAGGCGCACGCCCTTCAGGTTCCCCTGCACGGAGCGCACGAGCACCGGCCCGCCGTCGTCGCCCTCGATGTCGATCACGTCGCCGGAGACGAACTCCGGGAGGCGGATCGCGAACGTCACCCGATACACCTCGTCGCCGTCCTCGTCCTCGGTGACGAGCGTCTCCGAGGAGGAGAAGCCGCCCCCGAACTCCTCGGTGAGCTTGCGCGCGACGTTCTTGCCGATCTTGGTGTCCGAGAGCTTCAGGTCGAGCCCCTCCGGCTTCTCCGCGACCTCGGTGACGAACGCGTTCCGATCGCCCGTCGCCTCCATCGACTCCGTGATCTCCTCGGCGATCTCGCGGGCGCGCTCCGTCTCCTCGCTCGTCGGCGTGCGCTCGCCGACCGCGCGCACCTGCACGACGCTCGCGTAGTAGTCGCCCGCGATCCGCCCGCAGCGCTGGCAGGTCTGCTTCGCGATCTTCACGGGGACGGTGAACTCCTCCACCAAGGGTTCGCCCCGAACGACGCCGGAGAACTGACAGTGCATCCGGATCGACGTCTCGTCCACCTGCTCGGGGTCGACGCCCCACGAGACGTCCTCGGCCTCGACGTGGACGCCGAGCGCCTCCGAGACGGACTCGATCGCGACGTCCGTGTAGTCGCGCGCGCCGACGTCCTCCCAGCGGTTCCCCCGCTCGACCGCGCCGCAGTGCGCGCAGACCGTCACCTCCACGCGCTCGGGCGCGTCCACGAGCTCGAAGTCCTCGAAATAGCAGTCGTTACAGAGCGCCCGCTCGCGGCGAGTGTGCCCCGTCGCCCCCTCCGGGGCGGGGTCGCCACAGCGCGGGCAGAACGCGGCGTCGCTCATGTTGGGCCGCCTACGTGGCGAACGGGGTTAAACTCGGCCCTTCCGTGCGAGAGCCGCCGACGATCGTCTCCGAAACGTCGCAGGCCCGAGCGCGCTCGCCGCGAGGTCGGAGAGACACACCACCGATGCCAGTGAACCCAGTCGAGCACGGAGTGCCATCGCGGACTCCGCACCACAGATCGCCGATACTGCCGGCGGAACGAGAAACGCCCACGAGGTGTGTTGATCGTTCTCGGCGGCGACAGTCACACACCACTCGTGCCAGTATCCGGCCGTGCCGCGAGAGAAGGGGGCGAGCACGGGGGTTCCTCGCGTCCGCCGGAGAGACACACCACCAATTTCTGTATCGCCAGCTTGGAGACGACGGAGAGCCGCGTTCGAAACCGCGCCAACGTCGCGCCGTCGGACGGTTCCGATTTCCCGTTTCGATTGGCGGCACCGCTGAAACTGTCAACGGTACCACGATGTGTCGGGTCTCTGCCGTTCGTCGTAATACTGGCACAGGTGGTGTGGGGGACCGATACCGTTGCCGTACCCGCTTGCGTTACTGGCACTAGTGGTGTGGGTTATGGCATTACTGGCGCGTGTGGTGGTCCGCCAATAGTCCGGAATCCCTCTGGTTCTATTGGCATTGGTGGTGTGTAGGTGGCGACAATCCCATTCAAGTATCCCATCGGACGTCCCGGAAGTGTTGCTTCCAGTGAGGGGTGGTGTTGCCGGTGTACTCTCGACGGTCGCGGCGTTCCTGTACGACGGGGGTGTCGTTCCGATGGCCCGCTATCGCGCCGTCGTTCCACTGGAAACACCACTCCCCCCATCTCGGTTTTACTGGCATCGGTGGTGTGGGGGGTGACGGCAATACTGGCATCGGTGGTGTGTTCTGGCAGAACTGGCACTACTGGCACTCGCGGTCCTCCCGCGACGCCCCCGCCCCGTGGGGACGGCTTTTAGTCTCACACCGCCAAGAGCGACTACATGGAGTGGCACACGGACTGGGGCCTCCGGGCCCGGATGGTCCTCACGATGGTCCTGCTGTTCGTCCTCTACCTCGTCTTCGCGGGGGCGCTCGTCGCCTATCTCGGCGGCGGGCTCCTCCTGATGGCGGTCTTCATCGGCGGGTTCTCGCTCGTCCAGTACTTCTTCAGCGATCGGCTCACGCTCTGGAGTATGGGCGCACGCGAGGTCTCGGAGGACGAGTACCCCCACCTGCACGGGACGGTGGGACGGCTCGCGCAGGGCGCCGATCTGCCGAAGCCGGCCGTCGCGGTCGTCGACTCGCGCGTCCCGAACGCCTTCGCGACGGGGCGCTCGAAGAACAGCGCGGTCGTCTGCGTCACGACCGGTCTGCTCGACACGCTGAACGACGAGGAACTCGACGGCGTCCTCGCGCACGAGCTCGCGCACGTCAAACACCGCGACATGGCGGTGATGACGATCGCGTCGTTCCTCTCGACGATCGCGTTCGTCATCGTGCGCTGGGGGTGGCTCTTCGGCGGCGGGCGCGAGCGCAACCAGAACAGCGCGCCGATCTGGGTCGCGATCGTCGTCTCGCTCGTCGTCTGGGTCGTCTCCTACCTGCTCATCCGCGCGCTCAGTCGCTACCGCGAGTACGCGGCGGATCGCGGCGGCGCGCTCATCTCCGGGAACCCCGCGGCGCTCGCCTCCGCGCTCCTGAAGATCGACGGCCGGATGGACCGCGTGCCCACGGAGGACATGCGCGAGCAGGCCGAGATGAACGCGTTCTTCATCATCCCGCTCTCCGGGGGGACGCTCACTCGGCTGTTCAGCACCCACCCGCCGACGGAGAAGCGCGTCGAGCGCCTCCGCGCGCTGGAGCGAGAGATGGAGTCCCGGGCGAGCGCGTAGATGGGCCTGTTCAGCACCGTTCGCGACGTCCTCGGCCTCAGCGCCGAGGCGGACGCGACGCGACCCGCGGACCCGGAGGACTTCTTCCAGTTGAACGCGGCCGCGGTGACGATGGAGGCCGACCTCGACTACGTCCCCGCGGATCGGGCGGGTCTCTGTCTCTCCGCGATGGACTCGACGGACTTCCGGAGCACCCTGCGCGACGTCGCGGACGTCTTGGAGGGCGACGGCTTCTCCGAGATTCGCACGGACGACCACGGTTACACGTGGGCGGTCGTGGAGCGCGACGACGTCACCGATCTCACGACCGAACTCTACGTCGCCGCGGACACGCTCGTCGAGCGCGGCTACGGCGATCGGCTCCTCGCCGCGGTCTTCGGCTTCGACCCCATCGACGACGGTCGGACGGTCTACTGGGTCTACTCGTTCAAGCGCGGCGCGTTCTACCCCTTCGCGCCCGCGGGCGACCACGAACGAGATTCGAGCACCGAGGTCACGCTCCAGTCCGTCCTCGACGGCGAACTCGACGTGGAGGACGATACGTCGTACTGGTACCCGCTCTGGCCCGACGCGCCCGGCGGCCACCCGTGGGAGTGACGCGCTCCCGATAGGACGCACCTGCTCTTCTCGTTTCAACATTCGTCACGGCCCGCGGAGCGACCGCCTCCCGTCTCACAGTTTCACTTTCACCGTGCTGTGCACGAGGGTTTATCCGCGCGGGCGCACAACGGATGTGTACATGCCCGATGTAGACTTAGAGGAGCTCTCCGGCGTCGGTCCCGCGACCGCCGAGAAGCTCCGCGACGCCGGCTACGACTCCTATCAGAGCATCGCCGTCGCCAGCCCCGGCGAGCTCTCCAACACCGGCGACGTCGGCGAGTCCAGCGCCGGCGACATCATCCAGAGCGCACGCGAGCACGCCGATATCGGCGGGTTCGAGTCCGGAACCGCCGTCCTCGAACGCCGCGAACAGATCGGTAAGCTCTCGTGGAACATCTCCGAAGTCGACGACCTCCTCGGCGGCGGCGTCGAGACGCAGTCCATCACCGAGGTGTACGGCGAGTTCGGCGCCGGGAAATCGCAGGTGACCCACCAGCTCGCCGTCAACGTCCAGCTCCCCGAGGAGCACGGCGGGCTTGAAGGCTCCGCCGTCTTCATCGACTCCGAGGACACCTTCCGCCCGGAGCGGATCGACGACATGGTTCGCGGGCTCGATGCGGACGTCATCGAGGACACCATGGAACTCCACGGCATCGAAGAGGGGAGCGCCGACTCGGAAGCGGACCTCGACGCGCTCCTCGAGAGCATCCTCGACAAGATTCACGTCGCGAAGGCGTTCAACTCCAATCACCAGATCCTCCTCGCCGAGAAGGCAAAGGAGGTCGCCCAAGAGAACGAGGACACCGAGTGGCCGGTGCGTCTGCTCTGCGTCGACTCGCTCACCGCGCACTTCCGCGCGGAGTACGTGGGCCGCGGCGAACTCGCCGACCGCCAGCAGAAGCTCAACAAGCACCTCCACGACCTACTGCGCGTCGGCGACCTCCACAACACCGCCGTCGTCATCACCAATCAGGTGCAGTCGAACCCCGACTCCTTCTTCGGCGACCCGACGAAGCCCATCGGTGGAAACATCCTCGGACACACCTCGACCTTCCGCATCTACCTCCGCAAATCGAAGGGTGACAAGCGCATCGTCAAGCTCGTCGACGCGCCGAACCTCGCGGACGGCGAAGC
>NZ_BATA01000060.1 GCF_000474235.1 Halarchaeum acidiphilum MH1-52-1 | reverse complement strand
CCAAAAGCGGCGTCGACCACCGTTGGTGGTCTCGCCGCCTCGCGCTAGCGCGCGAGTGAATCGGCGACCTACCGGGTCCTACCGGACCGATCGGTCGCCGAACGCCACTCTCGTCGTTTTCTTCGGCTGCTTTCGGCGTGGAACGTCTGTTCGGCCGGTGTGCGTAGGGAACGCCAGCATTCGCGCGAACGAGCGGTTCGAAGAACCCGGTGGTGAGCGCGATTCACCGCGAGCGAGGCGAGCGGCCTTTTTCAGCCGTGTTTTTGCGAGGAGAGGGTCGCCGCAGGCGACCCCGACGAGGAAAAAGATGGCCTACATGGAGCGCGGCGCGTCGATGCCGAGGACGTCGAGGGCGTTGGCGAGCGTGTGGCGTGCGCTCGCGACGAGGGCGAGGCGCGCGCCGCGGACGGCGGGATTGACGTCGTCCGCGAGCACGGGGCACTCGCGATAGAAGGTGTTGAACGCGTCGGCGTACTCGCGGGCGAACGTTGCGATCTGGTGGGGTTCGAGGTCCGTGGCGGCGTCGTCGATCACGCCGGGGAAGCGCGCGGTCTTGCGCAGGAGGTCGACCTCCGCCTCGGTGTCGAGGAGGCTCGCGTCGGCGTCGGCGGGCACGTCGGCGCCGTCGAGGATGCCACAGCATCGCGCGTGCGCGTACTGGATGTATGGTGCGCTCTGCGCTTCGAAGTCGAGCGCTTCGTCCCACTCGAACGTGATCGCCTTCGAGGGCTGCTTGGAGACGATGTCGTAGCGGACGGCGCCGACGCCGACCTGCTCGGCGATGCGCTCGACGTCGTCGGCGTCGATGTCGTCCTCGCGGATGCGGTCGTCGAGGCGTTTCTCGACTTCCTCGCGGGCGCGCTGGATGGCCTCGTCGAGGAGGTCGTCGAGGTCGATGCCGGTCCCCCGGCGGGTGCTCATCTTCCCCTCGGGGAGGTTGACGTAGGAGTAGATGACGCTCTCGAGTTGCTCGACGTCGTTGCCGAGGAGTTCGAGCGCGGTGCGGAGCTGGCCGGCCTGTAGCTTGTGGTCCTCGCCGAGGACGGTGATAGAGCGGTCGTACTCGTCGAACTTCCACTCGTGGTGGGCGAGGTCGCGCGTCGTGTAGAGGCTCGTGCCGTCGGATCGGAGGAAGACGAGCTTCTTCTCGTACCCCCACTCGGAGAGGTCGAGCTGCCACGCGCCCTCCTCGAGGACGGCCTCGTCGGTGTCTCGGAGGCGCTCGGCGAGCGCCTTCGTCGACCCGTCCCGCATGAACTCCGTCTCCTTGACGAACTGATCGAACTCCGCGGGGAGGCGCAGCAGGCACTCGCGCATCCCGCCGAGCACCTGATCGACGACGCGCTGGACGCGCTCGTACGTCTCCTCGTCGCCCTCTTCCAATCCTTGGAGGATCGTCCGGATCTCCTCCTCGGCCGCCTCGACGTCCTCGTCGTCCGCGCCTTCGAGGTAGGCGTTCCCCTTGCGGTAGTAGCGCACGAGGTCGTACTCGACGCGCTCGCGTTCGGGCTCGGAATCGAGGTCCGACTCGTCGAAGGTCTCGTACGCCCACGTGAAGACCGCCATCTGACGCCCGGCGTCGTTCACGTAATACTCGGTGGTGACGTCGTGGCCGGCGTAGTCGAGGAGGCGCGCGACGGCGTCGCCGACGATGGGGTTGCGCGCGCGTCCGACGTGCACTGGTCCCGTCGGGTTCGCGGAGGTGTGCTCGACGAGGACGTCCTCGCCCGTCTCGGGGAGTTCGCCGTAGTCGCCGTCCCGACCGGCGTCGAGCGTGTCGTCGTAGTACGCGGGCGTCGGGAGGACGTTCACGTAGGGACCCTGCGCGCGCACCTCGCGGACGTACTCGTAGCCCTCGGCGTCGACGGCGTCGGCGATGCGTGCGGCGACTTCCGGCGGGGCCGCACCCATTTCGCCCGCGAGTCGGAACGCCGCGCTGGAGGCGACGACGGCGTCCACGCCCTCGGGGGGCTCCTCGATGCCGAGGTCGTCCGTCGGGAGGCCGAGGGTTTCGAGCGCCCCGGTGAGGGCCGCCTCGACCTCCGAGCGGAGTGCAAGGAACATGCTACGGCCTGCGGCGCGCGCGCTCAAATGGCTTCCGAAGGCCCGCCCGTCGCGGCGTGCCGCGCCGCGACGCCCGTTCCGCCGCGCTTTTGCCCTCGCGTGCCCGGTTTCCGTGTATGCCCGAGCAGGTGGATTCGCCGAGCTACCACCACGAGAACCACACGGCCGCCCAGACGTGCGGCTGGACGGCGAACGCGCTGCGCGGCGAGGGCACCTGCTACAAGCACGCGTGGTACGGTATCCGCTCGCATCGCTGCATCCAGATGACGCCCGTCGTCCGGTGCAACGAGCGCTGCGTCTTCTGCTGGCGCGACCACAACGGCCACGCGTACGAACTCGACGGCGTGGAGTGGGACGATCCCGAGGCCGTCGTCGACGCCTCCATCGAACTCCAGAAGAAGCTCCTCTCGGGGTTCGGCGGGAACGAGAACGTCCCCCGCGAGCGCTTCGAGGAGGCGATGGACCCGAAGCACGTCGCGATCAGCCTCGACGGCGAACCCACGCTCTACCCCTACCTCCCCGAACTCTTGGAGGCGTTCCACGACCGCGGTCTCACCACCTTCCTCGTCTCGAACGGGACGCGCCCCGAGGTTTTGGAGCACTGCGACCCCACCCAGCTCTACGTCTCCGTGGACGCGCCCGAACGCGCGACGTTCGACGACGTCGTGGGCGCGACCGAGGACGACGCGTGGGAGTCGCTGATCGACACCCTCGACGTCCTCCACGCCAAGGATGAGACCCGGACGGTCCTGCGGACGACGCTCGTCGCCGGCGAGAACATGGCGAATCCGGACTGGTACGCGGGACTCTACCGGCGGGCCGATCCCGACTTCGTGGAACTGAAGGCGTACATGCACGTCGGCCACTCGCGCGGGCGGCTCGACCGGGACTCGATGCCGTCGCCCGAGACGGTCGCGGCGTTCGCGGAGCGCGTCGGCGAGCACATGCCGGACCACCCGGTGGTGAAGACGCAGGAGGCCTCCTCGGTGGCGTTGCTCGCGCGCGACGAGGAGACGTGGGTGCCCGAACTCGCGCCCGGCGGGGGCTTCTACGACTAGCTCAGTTCTGAGACGCATCCCACAACCATTATGCTCGGCGCGCCCGTATCTCGGGGTATGTCACGGGCAACGCTCGCGGTCGGGTACGACGAGCTCGCCGCGCTGAAGTTCCTCGCGCTCGACGGCGCGCGCCGCGGCGAGGTGAAAGCCTCCTGCGGCGACCTCGCCGGCCGCCTCGACGCCTCGACGCAGACCGCATCCCGCGCTCCAAGCCTTGGAGGAAGCCGACTACATCGATCGCGACGTCGTCAGCGACGGCCAGTGGGTCGTCATCACCGACGACGGCGAACGCGTCCTCCAGCGCGAATACGAGGACTACCGGCGGATCTTCGAGGACCCCGCCGCCCTCGCCCTCAGCGGGCACATCACCAGCGGGATGGGCGAGGGACGACACTACATCTCCCTGCCCGGATACAATCGGCAGTTCGCGGAGCGCCTCGGCTACGAGCCGTTCCCGGGGACGCTGAACGTCGAACTCGACGAGCCGTCGCGGCGCGCGCGCTCCGCGATGGAGTCACTCGACGGCGTCGACATCGACGCGTGGGAGGACGACGACCGGACGTACGGCTCCGCGACGTGTTACCCGGCCGCCCTCGAAACCGGAGACGACACCTATGAGCCGGTTCACATCATCGTCCCCGATCGCACTCACCACGACGAGACGAAGGTCGAACTCATCGCTGCGGACAGGCTCCGCGACGAACTCGGTCTCAGCGACGGCGACGAGGTGACTGTCCGTGTCGCACAGTGACGGCGTGAGCGGTGAGACGGACGCGGGTGCGAACGGCGTCGACTCCGACGCCGTCGGCGACTCCGACGCCACCGCGGCCGACGCCGTCGCCGCCATCGAACGCGGCGAGCCGGTGTTGGTCCACGACGCGGCGGATCGAGAGGGGGAGGTGGATTTGATCTATCACGCGGCGGACGTGACGGCGGAGGCGGTCGCCCGGCTGCGTCGCGACGCCGGAGGGCTGATCTGCACCGCGCTCTCGCACGAGGTGTGTGCGGCCTTCGATCTGCCGTTTCTCGGGGACGCGCTCGATCATCCCGCGGTCACGGACGAGAGGCTCGGGTACGACGAGCGGTCGTCGTTCAGTCTTACCGTCAACCACCGGGAGACGTACACGGGGATCACCGACGAGGACCGCTCGCTGACGATCACGGCGCTGGCCGAGGCGGCGGCGGATCCCGACGAGGGGGACTTCGCCGCGACGTTTCGGGCGCCGGGGCACGTCCAACTCCTCCGGGGGGCGCCGGACGGACTCGCGGACCGGGAGGGGCACACCGAACTCGGTCTCGCGCTCGCGGAGGCCGCGGGACGCCCGCCCGCCGTCGTCGTCTGCGAGATGCTCGACGCCGAAACCGGCGGTGCGCGCACGCCGGCCGACGCACGCCGCTACGCCGCCGCCCACGGCCTCGTCTACGTCGAGGGCCGGGACCTCCTCGCCGCCCTCCGTCGCTAACGAGGAACGTTCATTACGTCGGCCCGACATCGTTTCACCATGCCCGGTTTCGACGAGATGCGTGCCGAACGCGACTCCCTCGACACCATCTGGATGAACGGCGAGTTCACCGACTGGGAGGACGCGACGACGCACGTCCTCACGCACGGACTCCACTACGGCACCGGCGTCTTCGAGGGCGCGCGATGTTACGACACTGAGAACGGTCCCGCGCTCTTCCGCTGGGACGCCCACGTCGATCGGCTCTTCGACTCCGCGAAGCCCTACGACATGGAAATCCCCTTCTCGAAGGACGAACTCACCGAGGCCACCCTCGAACTCATCGAGCGCAACGACCTCGAATCCTGCTACATCCGCCCCGTCGCGTACTACGGCTACGACCAGCTCGGCGTCTCCCCCGGTGACTGTCCGACCGACGTCGCCATCGCCGCGTGGCCGTGGGGCGCCTACCTCGGCGAGGACGCCCTCCAGAACGGTATCGACGTCATGATCTCCTCGTGGCGCAAGCACGCCTCCAGTCAGATCCCAACGAACGCGAAGACGAACGGTCTCTACGTCAACAGCCTCCTCGCCGGCGAGGAAGCCCGCCGCAACGGCTACGAGGAGGCCATCGTCCTCAACAAGGAGGGCAACGTCGCGGAAGGACCCGGCGAGAACGTCTTCATGGTTCGGGACGGCGAACTCTACACGCCCGCGCTCTCCGAGAGCATCCTCGACGGGATCACCCGCGACACCGTCATCACGCTCGCCGAAGAGCGCGACATCCCCGTCCACGAGACCGCCGTCTCGCGCGGCGAACTCAACACCGCCGACGAACTCTTCTTCACCGGCAGCGCCGCCGAAGTCACCCCCATCCGCAAGGTCGACAACGTCGTCATCGGCGACGGCTCCCGCGGCCCGATCACGGAGGAACTCCAGTCCGCGTTCTTCGACCTCGTCGACCGACGCACCGACGCGCACGACGACTGGTTCACCCACGTCTGACGACCCTTCGCTGTGCCCCGACTTCGCCGGGGCTGGCAAAATCTCGACCGAAAGCACTGCGCGTCGTTCGAGAGAGCGAAGCTCTCCCGTGATGACGGAAGGCGCATCGCGCCTTTCGAACCACCCCCGTCGCGCCTGACGCGCGGTGGTCGGCGCTTGGCTTCGCCTTTGGCGAGTGAATCGCAACGTCCCGGGTCCTGACGGACCGCTCGGTTCGCGGACGCTATTTGCGTTCTCCGTTCAGATACTGTCTCGTCAGTGGATACACGACCACCGGATGCGAACGTTCAAACCCGAAGACGGGACCAGCAATCCCCGTGCGCTGACATCCGTCGCGGGGCGCCGAGCGAAACCGGCGACGCGCCGTCCCGCGAGCATGGCGACGACCATCGGGAGTCGCCGAACGAGCGATACCGATGCGTCGCCTGTTCGCCCTATTCTTCCCGCCGCAGCCGTTTCACGACGAACGTCCGGTCGAGATCCGCGAGGAACTGCCCGAGTTTCGGTCCCTGCTCCTCGTCGAAGAAGAGCCGATAGCCGGTCGCGAAGAAGTCGCCGATGTCGATGTCGTGGCGCTTTGCGGTCTCGTAGACCTCGCCCTGAAGGGTCTCGCCGTCCGGATCCGTCTCCTCGATGAAGGTCGCGAGGTCGTCGAGCGCCGCCGCCGTCTCCCCGCCGATCGCGACGTCCGGCATCGTCTCGCGCTCGATCCGGTAGTTGTACTGGTTGTCCGTGCGCTCGGCCCACGTCCGCGCGCGCTCGACGCGCTCTAAGGCGGCCTCGACCCCGCCCTCGCTCGCGGCCTCGGGGATGTGCCCCTCGCGGCGCGCGATCTCCTCGCGGAGTTCCGGGTCCTCGGTCATCCCGAGGACGGCCGCGAAGGTGTACGGGAGGCGGATCGGGCGCTCGTCCGGGACGCTCCCGACGACGAACGGATAGACGCGGTCGGCGCGCTCGCGTTCTCGTTCGCTCGCGTCCTCGACCTCGTCGTAGTAGAGGCGTTCGAAGCGATCGAACTCGTCGACGAGGAGATCGATGCGCTCGATCGAGAAGTCCCGCGCGCGCTTGGGATCCTTCGCGAAGAAGTAGCGAAGGACGTCGCGATCGACGAGGTCGAGGACGTCGGAGACGAGGACGACGTTCCCCGCGGAGGAACTGAACGGTTCGCCGTCGAGCGTGAACCACTCGTACACCATCGGCGTCGGTGGCTGGATCCCGAGGAGGGTCGTGGCGATATCCGCGCCGGAGGGCCACGATCCCTCCGCGTGGTCCTTGCCGAACGGCTCGAAATCGACGCCGAGGACCTGCCACTGCGCCGGCCACTCGAAGCGCCACGGGAGCTTGCCCTCGCGGAGGGTCGCCGTGCCGCGATGTCCGCAACCCTCGATGGTCTGGTCGCCGGCGTCCATGTCCGTGCACTCGTAGTCCACGGTACCGGCGTCCGCGTCGATCGCGGTGACGGTTTCGGTGACTTTCCCGCAGTTCTCGCAGATCGGGTTGAACGGGACGTACGTCTCGTCCACCTTGTCTTGGTATTCGCCGAGGAGGTCGCGGGCGTCGTCAGCGTTCGCGAGGAGGTCGCGCGTGACGGTCTCGAACGTCCCGCCCTCGTAGAGTTCGGTGTTCGAGACGGTCTCGACGTCGACGCCGAGTCGGTCCGCCGAGCGCTCGATGAGGTTCGAGAAGTGCGCGCCGTAGGAGTCACAACAGCCGAAGGGATCCGGGATGTCGGTGTAGGGATGACCGAGATTCCGACCGAGCGCGCCCGCGTTCACGTCGCCGAGATCGACGATGTCCCCGTCGAGGTCCGCGAGCTTCCGCGGGAGGCCGCGGAGGGGATCTCTGTCGTCCGACGTGAAGAGCTGTCGGACGTCGTGACCCCGCTCGCGGAGCGCGGCGGCGACGTAGTGCCCGCGCATGATCTCGTTCATGTTCCCGAGGTGCGGGACGCCGGACGGGGAGATGCCGCCCTTGACGACGAGCGGGTCGTCGCCGCCGCGCGCCTCGACGGCGTCCGCGGCCTCGTCCGCCCAGAAGACGCGCTCGCCGGTGAGCGTCGCGTGCGGGTCGTGCTCGTGCTCGTCCGCGATGTCGGTCATTCGCCTCGCACCCAGTAGTCCACGCGCTCCTCGCGCCCCTCCGGGACGATGTCGGTGCCGTCGTGCTCCCCGTGGAGGACGGCGTCGAGGACGGCCGTGGGTTCGGTGCCGTCGAGGACGATCCCGCGGACGCGCGAGCGCTCGATGAGCTTCGCGGCGAGCAGGTCGACCGGCGCGGAACTCCCCGCGCTCATCTCGATGTCGGCGATCGCGTCGACGAGCTGGGCGGGCGTGATGCGGTCGTAGCGCTCGGCGGTGTCGTCGGTCTTCGGATCGGCGCTGAAGACGCCGGGAACGCTCGTCGCGTACACGAGGAGGTCGGCGTTCGTGTACTCGGCGAGCGCGGCGCTCACGGCGTCCGTGGTCTGTCCGGCGGTGACCCCGCCCATGACGGCGACGTCGCCGCGGCGGATCGCCTCACCCGCTTCCTCGTAGTTCTCCGCGGGACTCGGCGCGGCGTCGTCGCCCAGCGCGGCGATGAGGAGCTGTGCGTTCAGGCGCGTCACCGAGATGCCGATGTCGTCGAGTTCGACCTCGTTCGCCCCGAGGTTGCGAGCGGTCTCGATGTAGCTGCGCGCGACGCCGCCACCGCCGACGACCACGCCGACGGAACATCCCTCATCGACCAACTGGTCGATGACGTCGGCGTACTGCTCGACCCGTTCGTGCGCCAGATCGGGCGCGAGCACGCTCCCGCCGACGGAGACGACGACTCTCATACTGTCCTCGGATAGCTCTGTCGCGGCCTTAAGGGTTATCAAGCGGTCGGGCGCCTCGGATACGAGACCGTCGAAACGGACAAGCCGTGCGCTCTCGTCCCGTGACGTATGTACGTTCTGGATGTCGCGTCGCGCCCCGAGCGCGACCCGTCGGACGTCGTCGCCGAACTCCGCGCCCGGTTCGCCGACGAGGGGCGACTCGCGGTCGTCCGGCGCGATCAGACGCTCGATCGGTCGGACGAGTCGGCCCACACGAGCGTCCGCCTCGGCGATGGACGTCGACGAATCGCCACCGACTCGCGCGCGCCGCTCACCGAGACTCTCGACGACCTCGCGCGTGAGCACGACTTCGCTCTCGTGGTCGGCTTTCCCGACGCCGCGATCCCTCGCCTCGCCGTCGGCGACGCCGACGTCGCGGATCCGCTCGCCCGAGCCGACGGCCCGTCCGATCTCGACGTCGACGCCGTGCTGTCGGCCCTCCGCGAGACCGAACCCCACGAGTCGCTGGCCTCGCTCGTCGCGACCGCGAAGCGCTCCGCGGACGAGCCGTTCGCCGGCGCCATCGCGACGTTCACCGGTCGCGTTCGGGCGAGAGAGGACGCCGACGACGAACGGACGGAGGCCCTGTCGTTCGAGACGTACGCCGACGTCGCCGCGGATCGACTCGCCGACATTCGCGCGGACTTGGAGGCACGCGACGGCGTCCACGACGTCCTGTTCCATCACCGAACGGGCCGGATCGAGGCGGGCGAGGACATCGTCTTCGTCGTCGTGCTCGCTGGCCACCGTCGGGAGGCGTTTCGCGCCGTCGAAGACGGCATCGATCGCCTGAAGGATGAGGTTCCGATCTTCAAGAAGGAGGTCACGGTCGGGGACGAGTTCTGGCGCCACGAGCGCGACGACTGACGCGCGCGCCGCCGTCGATGGCCCGTTCGCGCCCGGTCCCACCCCGGATCGGCCCGCACACCGGGAACTTCTATACCCTAATCCTACAACTGAAATCAAACCTCGTAGGAGGTTATAAAACGTCTAAACGTCTCCCAACGATCCGTGAAACGTCGATAAAACGATTCTAGATGCCGGGTCGAGACCGAAAGGGACGCGAAACCACACTAACGTTCCCGCCCTTATACCGTCGTCCGGGAGCTACGGGGAAGTAGCCATGAGCGCAACCGCGCAGTCCCCGAACGAGTCGGACGACAAGGAAACCCGGCTGCTCTCGTACCTGCGCGAGAAGGCGGCCGACGGCGAGCTCTACTTCAAGAGCAAGTTCATCGCTGACGAGGTCGAACTCTCCACGAAGGAGATCGGCGCCCTGATGGCGAAGCTCAGCGACTCGACGGAGGAGCTCGACCTCGACATCGAGAAGTGGTCGTACACCTCCGCGACCACGTGGCGCGTCCAGCACGCGTAGGACGCGCGCGCCGACCGTACCGCCCACCAGCCGCCCGATCCCTCCTGACGACCGCTCCGGTCGTCGAGTCGAAGCCCCTTTTTCCGTCTTCGCCCTCACGATCACGCGTGACGTTCGTCTCCGCACTCACCTCTGCGATCCTCCCGGTGCTCCTCGTTGCCGGCGTCGGGTTCACCCTCGGGCGCGTCCACGACGTGCAAGTCGACGCGCTCGGAACGGTCGCAGTCTACGTCCTCACCCCCTGTCTCGTCTTCTACAGCCTCGCGACGACCACGCTCGGGAGCGGTGCCGTCGCCAAGATCGCGGTCGGCGTCCTCGGCTACATCGTCGTGATGACCGCCGTCGCGGAGGGCGCCGCGCGCGTTCTCGGACTCGGCGAACCCCACCGCGGGGCGTTCGTCCTCAGTTCCACGTTCCCGAACGGCGGCAACTACGGCATCCCGCTCGCCCGATTCGCCTTCGGTCCCGTCGGGCAGAGCGTCGCCGTCCTCTACATCGTCGCGGTGGACGTCCTCCAGTACACGCTCGGCGTCTTCCTCGCGGCGCGCGGCGGCGAGGGAGACCTCCGGGAGTCCATCACGGAGATCTTCCGCCTCCCGCTGCTCTACGGCCTGCTCGCCGCCGTGGCCGCGCGGCTCCTCGGCGTCGTTCCGGCGACCGACACCGCGCTGATGCAGACGATCCAGCTCGTCGGTAACGCCGCCATTCCGGTTATGCTGCTCATGCTCGGCATCCAACTCGCCAACACCCGATCCGGGCCCTCGCTCACGCGCGCTGGCATCCCGACGGTCCTGAAGCTCGGCGTTGCGCCCGTCATCGCCGTCGCGCTCGCGCTCGGTCTCGCGTTCGCCGACGGCGACGTCGCGCGCGTCTTCGTCCTCGAGTGTGCGATGCCCGCCGCCGTCACCCCGCTCGTGCTCACCATCGAGTTCTCCGGTGACACCGAGACGGCGTTCTCCGCGCCGGAGTACGTCAGCACCGTCATCTTCACGACGACCGTCTGCAGTACCGCCACCCTCGCCGTCCTGATCTGGGCGCTTCGCGACGGCCTTCTCGGGATTTAAACGGATCCGGCCCCTTCTCACGACCATGCCCGCCGATCCGCCCGACGACGCGCCCACCCCGCGCGCGCTCGCGTCGGTCTTCTCGGTCTACGAGGTCGCACGTGAGGGGGAGCGGGTCGTCTACTACGGCGACCCGCTCGTCGATCGCCGGACGCTCCAGCGCACGATCCAGCCGCTCTTCGGCGATCACGGCTACGACGTCCGAACCGAGGAGCGCCCCGGCGAAACCGCCCTCGTCGCCGCGCCCGCGAGCGCCCGCGAAGACGATTTCACCGTTCCGTGGACGAACGTCGCGCTCGCCGGACTCACCGTTCTCACGACGCTCTACGCGGGCGCGCAGTGGTATCATGTCGACGACATCCTCTCGCTCGACGTCCTCCGCGCACTCCCGTTCGTCGTCGCCGTCATGGGCGTCCTCGGCGTCCACGAGTTCGGCCACTACCTGATGACGCGCTACCACGACGTCGACGCTTCGCTCCCGTATTTCATCCCGATCCCGTTCACGCCCATCGGCACGCTCGGCGCCGTCATCCGGATGCGCGGCGTGATGCCCGATCGGAAGGCGCTCTTCGACATCGGCGTCGCGGGTCCCGTCGCGGGTCTCGTCGCCACGATCGTCGTGAGCGCCGTCGGCCTGCTCCTCCCGCCGATCAGCGTCCCCGCCATCCCCGCGGACGGCGTCGCCATCGGTTTCGGGAACCCCCCGCTCCTCCGCCTCATCGCGTGGGCGATCGGCCGCCCGCTCTCGTACGGCGACGGTCTCGCCGTGAACCCCGTCGTCTTCGGCGGGTGGGTCGGCATGTTCGTCACCTTCCTCAACCTCCTTCCCGCCGGCCAACTCGACGGCGGCCACGTGATGCGCGCCGTCTTCGGTCCCGCCTACGAGCGCGTCGCTCCCGTCGTTCCCGCCGTCCTCTTCGGACTCGCCGCATACGTCTACGTCGTCCCCAACGCCGCGAACGCCGCCGTCGTCTGGACGATGTGGGGGGTCATCACGTCCCTCTTCGTCTTCCGGGGATCCGCCCGCCCGATCGAGGAGACGCGTCTCGACGCGAAACGCCTCGTCGTCGCCGCGCTCACCCTCCTGTTCGGTCTCCTCTGCTTCATGCCCGTCCCGATCCGTCTCATCGGCTGACGGCCGCTATCGCGACGCCGACTCGCCGTGCGTGTATCCCCGGTCCGGGAGCGCCTCGCCGTCCATCGTCACGTTCCTCTCAGTGACCTCGCCGACGACGGTGAGCGGCACGTCGAGGGCGTCGCGCGCGACCGCCACCGCGTCCGCGGGGAGCGTGCACACCAACTCGAAATCCTCGCCGAACGTCGTCGCGCGTGCCAGCCGGTCGTCGCCCCCGAGCGCGTCGTGAACCGGGATCGCCGCGCTCTCGACGGCGAACCCCGCGTCCGACGCCTCGGCCAGTTGGTGGAGCGAGCGCGCGAGACCGTCGCTCGAATCCATCATCGCGCTCGCGTGCTCGCGGAGGGCGACGCCCGCCCGCACGCGCGGGACGAAACGGAAGAGTTCGTTCGCCCGCTCCGTCTCGCCCGCGTCGAACGCCTCGATCGCCGCGGCGCTTCGCCCGAGTGCGCCCGTTACGGCGACGACCTCCCCGACGTTCGCGCCGTCGCGCGGCACCGGGGTCGGGGTCTCGCCGAGCGCCGTCGTCGCCACCGTGAACTCGTCGTGGCCGTCGAGGTCGCCCCCGACGTAGTCGGTGTCGACGCGCTCGCAGACGTCGAGCGCGCCGCGCACGAACGCCTCGACGTCCTCGGGATCGAACGCCGGCGCGCCGTAGACGCCGACCGCGCCCGTCGCGGCCGCGCCCATCGCCGCGACGTCGGAGAGCGAGGCGCCGACCGCGCGCCACCCGGCCGTGTAGCGCGTCGTGCCCGCGGGGAAGTCCGTCGTCTCGTGGAGCATGTCGATGGTCACGACGGTCTCGCCGAGCACCGCGGCGTCGTCGCCGGCCGCGTCGACGAGATCGCCGACGAGCGCGAGCGCCGCCCGTTCGTCCATGTCACTCACCGCGCGTGCCGTCGGCAAAACGCCACCGCTTCCCACACCGCAGGCCGGTCGGTGCCTTTACGCGCCCGCCCGGCGTCGTCTCGCCCGAATGGAGTTCGACTCCCGCGCGATCGCCGTCGGGTTCGTCGCCGTCGCCGTCGTTCTCGCCCTGCTCCTCTGGATCGTCGGGTTCGACGACATCGCCCGCACACTCGCCCTCCTCGAACTCCGCACGTTCGCCGTCGTCCTCGCCGTCGGGCTGGCGTGGCTCGTCGCGTGGGCGCTCGCCCTCCGGCGCGTCCTCGACGCTCTCGGCGTCGCCGCGAGCGCGTGGGACGCCTTCCTCCTCTACGCCGCCGCCGCGTTCGCGAACAACGTCACGCCGTTCGGACAGGCCGGCGGGGAACCCTTCAGCGCGCTCCTCATCTCGCGCGCCACCGAGAGCGAGTACGAGACCGGTCTCGCCGCGATCGCGAGCGTCGACACCCTCAACTTCGTCCCCTCCATCGTCCTCGCGCTCGTCGGTCTCACCTACTACGTCGCTCGATTCGCCGCCGGCGACAGCGTCGATCTCGTCCTCGGCGTCGTCGTCGCCCTCGCCGTCGCCGTCCCAGTCGTCGTCGTTCTCGCGTGGCACTATCGCGACGGGGCCGAGCGACGCCTCGTCGGTCTCGTTCACCCCGTCTGGGCCGCCCTCGGTCGTCATCTCCCCGGCATTTCGGTCCCTCGACGCGAAGCCGTTCGCCGGCGCGTCGACGGCTTCGTGCGCTCCATCGAACGCGTCGCCACCAGCCGTCGCGACCTCGCCGTCGCCGTCGGCTGGTCCACGCTCGGCTGGCTCTGTCTCTGCGTCGCGCTCTACCTCTCGCTGTGGGCGCTCACGCCCGCGACGGACGTGAACGCCGTCATCGTCTTCGTCGCCGTCCCCGTCGCCACGATCGCGAGCGTCACGCCGCTCCCCGGTGGCGCCGGCGGCGTCGAGGCCGCGCTCGTCCTCCTCCTCGTCCCCACCACGGGCGTCACCGCCGCCACCGCCACTTCCGCCGCGCTCGTCTTTCGCGCCGCCGTCTACTGGGCGCCGACCGTCGTCGGCGGCGGCGCCGCGGCGTGGCTCGAAGCCCGGGCGAGGCGCTAACGATGGCTTTAACCCTCGGCGACGACCAGTAATGGCGTAATGGCAACCCTCTACGATGCCCCGACGGACGAGCTCATCGATGCACTGGCCGAGGAACTCGACGACGTCGTCGAAGCCCCCGAGTGGGCCCTGTTCGCCAAGACCGGCCACGACCGCGAGATGCCGCCCCAGCAGGACGACTTCTGGGCGCGCCGCGCCGCGAGCCTCCTCCGCAAGGTCGCCATCAGCGGACCCGTTGGCGTCGAGCGCCTCAGCACCGAGTACGGCTCCCTCGCGAACGGCTCGACGCGCTACCGCGTCGCCCCCGCGAAGAAGACCGACGGCTCGAAGAACATCATCCGCACCATCCTCCAGCAGCTCGAGGACGACGATCTCGTCCAGCAGCAAGGCTCCGAGGGCCGCATCGTCACCGGTGAAGGCCGCAGCCTCCTCGACGAGACCGCGGGCGATGTCCTCGAAGAACTCGATCGTCCCGAACTCGAGCGCTACGCATAACGACCTTTTGCTGTGCCCCGGCGAAGCCGGGGCTGGCAAAAGGTCGACCACGACGGAAATCGGAGATTTCCCGCCGTCCAGTCAGAAAGACCCGCTTTCTGACGACGAAAGCCCGTCGCACCCCTCTGGGGGTGCGCGGACGCTGATGCCGTAATTCGGTTGTTCGCCTCCTGATCGCTCCCGACGCGTGGCCTCGTCAGCCCGCGTGCGTCGGACCGCTGCACCGCGCGGCGGCATCCCGCTCGTAGAGGGGGTCCGTTTTCGCCCTACCGTTTTGCGTTCGCGAGCCTATGGCTCGCGTCTTTTTCGTGCAGGGTTTTGCCGCGAGCGGTCGCGTAGCGACCCGAGGGGGAAAACGGTGCGAGGAGTGATGCGCGACGCGCATCCGACGAGGAAAAAGGCGGAGGTGCATAAGCACTTTTCCCGTTCGAGCGGGTACGTACGCACATGAGCGAGAACTCGGACGAGGACCGTTTGGAGGAGCTGCGCCAGCAGAAGAGGGAGCAGCTCAAACAGCAACAGCAGGGTGGAGACGGCGCGGGCGCCGGCGCGAACGCGGAGGCCCAACAGCAGGCCCAGCAGCAGGCCGAACAGCAGAAGAAGGCGATGCTGCGCCAGTACCTCTCGGACGGTGCGCGCCGGCGGCTCAACTCGGTGAAGATGAGCAAGCCGGATCTCGCGGAGCGCGTCGAACAGCAGATCGTGGCTCTCGGGCGCTCCGGGCGGATTCAAGACCAACTCGACGAGGAGCAGATGAAGGACCTGCTGCGCGAGCTGAAGCCGGATTCGAAGTCCTTCGATATCTCGCGGCGCTGACGCCGCGAAGGCGGAACGCTTTCCGCGTTCGGCGGGGTCCTCTCGGGACATGGTCCCCGGTCTCCTCCCCGCCGTCGTCGCCGCGCTGCTGTGGGGCGGCTACCTCTACTCGCTGAAACGCCATTTTTCGGGCTACTCGGGTGCGGTCGTCGCGCTCGTCGTCAACACTCTCGCGACCGCGTGGTATCTCCCGGGCGCGTACGCCTACCTCGGTGGGTTTCCCGCGTTCCCGTCGCTGTCGGCGGTCGGACTCGGGACCGTGGTCGTCACGGTCGCGCTCGCGGCGGCGGGGTTTCTGACGGTGACGTACGCGCTCGCGGCTGGGGACGTGTCGCTCGTCGCACCGGTCGCGAAGATCGTGCCGGTCTTCGTCCTCCCGCTGGAGATCCTGCTGCTCGGCGCGGCGTTCGGGCCGTTGCAGGTGCTCGGGATCGCTGTCGTGACGGCGGCGGTCTACGTCGCGAACTACGAGGGCGGTCACGTGCTCGATCCGTTGCGCAACCTCACGCGCTCGCGCGCCGTCCAGCTCGCGCTGCTCTCGGCGGCGTGTTACGGCGTGAGCGACGTGGCGAAGCGCGTCGTCCTGCAGGACGTCGGGCTGCCGGGCGCGTATTGGGTGATCGTGAGCCTGCTCGGGCCGGCCCTGTTGCTCGCGCCCGTCGCGATCCGCCGCTGGCCGCGCGAGGGGGTGCGGGACGACCTTCCGAAGTTCGTCGGGATCGCCGTCGTGGTGGCGCTCGCGCGGGTCGCGACGACGCTGTCGTTCTCCGTGACGTCGGCGAGCGTCGCGGCGACGGTCATCAACGCGCAGGCGGTCGTCGCGGTCGTCCTCGGTGGCGTCTTCCTCGCCGAGGAGGGGTTTCGGACGCGTCTCGCGGCGTCCGCGCTCGC